>CAMASH010000014.1 GCA_945860745.1 Chthoniobacter flavus
TCGGCATTTTCGGAGACTTCTGTCGTGGCCGAGCCTAGGTTAGATCGGGAGGGGCTCATTAGGAGATGGCCTTCCGTTCAAGTTTCGCGAGGGCTTCCATTACCTGATCTGCGCGGAAGCGGATGCACCTTTTGGAAAGGTATAAGGCCTCTGCGAAGACTTGAATTTCACTCCAGATCACAAGCTCCACTTGGAGCGAGAGCGTCGAACGTCCGGGGCGGCTCATGGCCGGGCCTCGCGAATTGTGAGGGCTTCCAACGCACGCTCTACATCTGAAAGCCGGAAGCGAAGGCAGCGCGTTGAGAGTTTGATGCAAGGAATGATTTTCCTAGCCCGGAGGTTTTGAACATGGCGTTCGCTGATTCCAAGGTGATCGGCCACGTCTCGCAGGGAGAGAAGGCCGCTAATTCTGTTTGTATCGTGCTTTTGCATAACACTTGACGCACGGTGTCAAATTGCGCGGCTGAAATTTGACGCTTCAGGACGCGATTTTCAGCGAGGGCGCGGGTAGTTATGCGGGCACGATCTGGAAATAAATGGCGGCGTCTTTCGGTTTCACAAGCTCCCGATAATGGGCAAAAAGCACGGCTTGATCATGTCCACACTCCAGAGCCGTCCTTGCGGCGTCTCCTGTGGCCGCGAGGCGATAGGAAACAAAGCTGTGCCGCATTCCGTTGTCAGGCCACACGGCGATTCCTGCGGCTGTTCTGGCGGCCTCATGCAGCTTGCGGATGTCGCGTGAGACAATCTTCCCGGCGGACTTGGCAATCGGACTGATCCACTTGCGGAGAGCGTCGAGGATCGGAACAAGGCGGCGGGAGCGGGTCTTGCTCACGCTGGCGGATATATTGATGAACCCCCCCTCGAAATCGATGTCCTTCCATTCCAGACGCTTAATTTCAGCAACCCTGAGTCCGGCAAAAAGTCCAAGTGCATGGAAGGCGCGCAATTCATCATCAGCGGACGCGACAAGCAAATCCGCCGCCTGTTTTGGCGTGAGGATACCCGGAGGGGCGTCAATGGGTTTGATGACGGTGGTTTCCTTGGCCGTTTGAGCATCGGCCCATTTGCGCTTTCCGCACTCAGTCCAAAGGGTACGGATGTCGCGGCGGAAGGTCTTGCGAGTCCATGCCGAAAGGGCGAGTCCGCTGATGAAGTCGTCCAGCTCGCCGGTTGTGACGGTGGAAATTTTGCGCTCTCCGAAATGTGCGGCAACCCGTTCAAGGTTTTGGCGCAGGACGCGGCAATACTCCACGCTTGCACCGTCAGCCTGTTTTTTCTGGATCAGGTGCGCCACGGCCTCGCTGATCAAAATGCTGGCGTCTTGCTGGCGATAGTGGGCAAGGGTAAACTTGATGGCGTCGGCAATGCTCAACCCAAAGGTCGAAAGCTCCTTGTCGTCGAATGCTGCCCCTCCCTCGTTCTCGCGGCGGGTGCGTTTGAGAAGTTGCTCTCCCTCGGCTTCCTTGCGGGTTGCAAAATAGAGCCGGTCGCCAGTTCCGTTTTTCCGGCAGTCGAGCATATAGCGAACCTCGCCGCGCAGAAGAATCTTTGAAATTCGGGGCCAGTGTTCGCGCTTCTTGGGTTTCGGGTTGGGCTTGTTCATGCCTTCGATATTTGGCGACAAAATGGCGACAAGTCAAATTCTCTCTGTATTACGTTACCCTTTTAAGGTATTGGTTGTGGGTTCGAGTCCCACCCAACCCATTTTTTATGGACAGAGGAGGGCGCCAATTTGTGCCCTAGAAGCGAGGGAAATCCTCACGCTTCCTCTTCGGCCTTTTCTTTCTCCAGATCCTCCATGGTTTGCAATTCCTCCGGCGAGAGCCGGGTGAGGCGGGCGCGGCGGAGGCCGGTGGCGTGGGTGTGCAGGGAGGTGATGAGGTATTCGCCAATGCGGGCTTCCTCGTTTTGCCGGGGGCAATTGCCCAGGTTGCGGAGGATCCAGCGTTCGACGTCCTCCTTGACGGGAAACTCAAAATTCCAGCCGGTCTCGGCCCGGAGTTCGCGCATGGAGAGGGAACCGTCCACCACGATGGAGTTCTCGGTGTGCTCGAAAATGGGGCCTTTCTCGATGTCGAGTTCGTCGCGGATTTCGCCCACGATTTCCTCCAGCGCGTCCTCGAAGGTGATGATGCCCGCCATGGCTTCATCGGATCCGAGCACGACAGCGAGGTGGCTGCGCGAGGAGCGGAACAGCTCGATCATGGTGGGCAGAGGCGTGCGCTGGGTGAAGGTCAGCACCGGGCGGATGAGGGGTTGGAACGAGGCCTTCTCGCCGAGGGCCTGGATTTGCCAGAGCCATTCCTTGACCAGCACCATGCCGAGCACGTTGTCGAGGGTGCCTTCGCAGACGGGATAGCGGCTGTGGCCGCTGCCTTGCGCGATCTTGAGATTTTCCTCCACGCTTTTGTCGGCCCACAGAGCCACGACCTGGTCGCGCGGCAGCATGACCTGCTGGGCGGCGACATCGCGCAGGCGGAGCGAACGGACCATGATTTTGTTGATGAGGGCATCGCCGCGATGGACGTGGCGGGAATGGCTCAGGACGTATTCGAGTTCGTCGGCGGAGAAAACGTGGTCGCCCTCGGAGGCCGGTTGGAGTCCGGCCCAGCGCAGGAACATGTTGGCCGTGCCGTTGAGCACGTAGATAAAGGGGAAGAAGGCGTAGTAAAATCCGATGAGCGGTGCGGCGACCCAAAGCGAGACGGAACGGGCGCGCTGGATGGCAAGCGACTTCGGGGCGAGTTCGCCGAAGACGATGTGCAGGAATGTGATGGTGGAAAAGGCGATGCCGAAGGTGATGGAGTGGCGCAGACGCTCGCTGTCCACCCCCCAGTCCTTCAGCAGGGGTTCCAGCCAATGGGCCAGGAAGGGTTCGCCCAGCCAGCCGAGGCCGAGGCTGGCCAGGGTGATGCCGAGTTGGGTGGCGGAGAGGCAGGCGTCGAGGTTGTTGACCGCGCGCAGGGCCATGGGCACGCGCCAGTCGCCGGTTTTAAGAAGCGGCTTGAGCTGGCTGGCGCGGATTTTGACGATGGCAAACTCCGCCGCGACGAAGAAGCCGTTGGCCGCGACAAGCAGCAGGATGACAAGAAATTGCCACCCCAAATCAAATAAATTCATAGAAACGGATCACCCACCCGGCGGATGATTTCACCACCGGACCCCAAATGACAACCACATCCCGAATATTTCTGTGCAACCGGGCGTGGGTATCCCGGCAATGACGGACTCACCCACGCGTCCCGCGCGGCTCTGGGAATCGTTCAGGAAAAGGCCGCGGACCCCCGCGATCCGGTCGCGAAATCACGGGCGGGCGGATTTTTCGGCCCGATGCAAAATGCTTATTGGATTTTCTCATTCCGCGCTGTTTATTGCGCCGACCATGCCTGATTTCGGTCGAGAAGAAGCCATCGCACTTTACAACGTGGATCGTTGGGGAGGCGGATATTTTACCGTCAACAAAAAGGGGCATGTTGTCGTGCTGCCGAACGGGTCCAGCGATCAAAAGATCGACCTGATGGAAATCGTGGAAGAGGCCAAGGCGCGGAAACTGAATTTTCCGCTGACGGTGCGGTTCCACGATTTGCTGCGGGACCGGGTGGAGACAATCAACCAGGCCTTTGCCAGTGCGATCGGGGAGATGAAGTATGGCAACGTCTATCGCGGCGTGTTTCCCATCAAGGTGAACCAACTGCGCGAGGTGGTGGAGGAAATCCTCGATGCCGGAACGCCCTGGCACTTCGGCATTGAGGCGGGGAGCAAGCCGGAACTCATCGCGGCCCTGGCCGTGCATTCTGATCCGGAGAGCCTGATTATTTGCAACGGCTACAAGGACACCTCCTTCATCCGCAACGCGCTGCTGGGCCGCAAGCTGGGCAAGACGGTGATTCTGGTGGTGGAAAAGCTGGAGGAACTGGCTCACATCCTGAGGGTTTCCGCCGACATGCAGATCGAACCGCAGATCGGCTTGCGGGTCAGACTGCTCTCCAAAGGCGCGGGCAAGTGGGCGACCAGTGGCGGCGAGAATGCGAAGTTCGGTCTCTCGACAGCGGAGTTGGTGGCGGCGAGTGACCTCCTGACCGAGGCCGGCCTGGCGCACGCTCTCAAGCTGGTGCATTTCCATGTGGGTTCACAGGTGCCGGATATCGGCACGATCAAACGCGCGACCAAAGAGGCGGCCCGGTTCTACTCAAAGCTGCACAAAATGGGACACGAGCTTGGCTACCTTGATGTGGGTGGCGGACTCGGGGTGGACTACGACGGTTCGCGCACGACTTTCGACAGCTCGACGAATTATTCCCTCAACGAATACGCCCGCGATATCGTGGACAGCATCAAGGAGGTGTGTGACGCCGAGAAGGTGCCGCATCCGACCATCGTGAGCGAGAGCGGACGGGCCATCGTGGCGCATCATTCCGTGCTCATTGTGGAAGCCTTCGGTTCGATTGAGAAAAGCCGCGACAGCGACAAGGTCGAGGCGGGGCCGGATGATCCGTCCATTGTCGGCGACATGATCGAGATCTACCGGGACCTGGGCAAAAAGAACCGCATGGAAAACATGCACGACGCCCAGGAAATCCGCGAACGGGCGCAGGCGATGTTCGATCTGGGCCTGCTGGACCTGCGGGCCAAGGCGCGGATCGAGACGGTTTACTGGCAAATTGCGGAGGCCGTGGTCGAGATGTTCCGGGGGATGCGGTATATTCCGGAGGAAGTGAAGGAAATGGAGATCGCGACGGGCGATCAGTTCATTTGCAATTTTTCCGTCTTTCAGTCGCTGCTGGATCATTGGGCCCTGGGTCAGTTGTTTCCCGTGATGCCGATTCACCGCCTTGATGAGGAGCCGGATCGCAATGCGACCATGGTGGATATCACCTGTGATTCGGACGGCAAGGTCAGCAAATTCGTCGATTTGCAGGATGTGAAGGAGACGCTGCCCATGCATCGCTGGAAGCCGGGCGAACCTTATTACATCGGGTTTTTCCTGGTGGGTGCCTATCAGGACATCATGGGCGATATGCACAATCTCTTCGGACGGGTGAATGAGATGCACATCTACCTTGATGATGATGAAGACCGGGGCTACTACGTGGAAGAGGTTCTGCCGGGAAACACGATCGGGCAGGTGCTTTCGCTGACCCAATGGGACGTCAACGAACTCGCCCGCCGCATGAAAACGCAGATCGACGCCGCCATCAAAAGTGACCGCTTGAAACCCAGCGAAGCCATGAGGCTTCTTGATGACTACGAAAAGACGCTGGCCGACTATACCTACTTGAACTTCGACGACCAGAAAAAGGAATCATGAGCCTGCGCACCCCGCTTTATGACCAGCACGTGGCCGCCGGTGGCCGCATGGTCGACTTCGCCGGTTGGGAAATGCCGGTGCAATACACGGGCATTCTGGAGGAACACCGCATCGTGCGCGAGGAGTGCGGGGTTTTCGACATTTCCCACATGGGGGAATTCTTCGTGCGCGGGCCGGCCGCCTCGGTCTGGCTGGACGGTCTGCTGACCAACCGCGTGGCCAAGCTCGCCCCCGGTGAGGCGCACTACACGCTTTTGCTCAATGAACACGGCGGCGTGATCGACGATCTGATTCTCTACCGGATTGGCGAGGCGGAATTTCTCCTCGTCGTCAATGCGGCCAAGATCGCCGAGGACGCCGGGTGGATGCAGAGCCGGCTGGGAGAGGGGGTCGAATTTGAGAACCGCAGTGACGACTTTGCCGCGCTGGCGGTGCAGGGCCCGAAGGCGGCGGCGGTCTTCGAAAAGTTCGCCGGGCAGCCCCTGCCTGCCGAACGAAACCGCGTGATCGAACTTCCCGGGGCAATGGGAAGAGTGTTCGCCGTCACAACAGGATACACGGGCGAAGAAGGATTCGAACTGGTGTTTCCTGCGGCCGGGGCCACGACGGTCTGGGATTCACTGCTTTCCGCCGGGGCCAAACCCTGCGGCCTGGGCGCGCGGGATACGCTCCGCTTGGAAATGTGCTACCCGCTCAACGGCTCCGATCTTTCCCCGGATCGCACCCCGCTCGAGGCCGGACTCGGATTTTTTGTGGATTTGGAGAAGGAAAACTTCGTCGGCCGGGATGCTTTGCTCAAACAAAAGTCAACCGGTCCGGCCCTCCGCCTCGTAGCTCTTCGCGTGGAAGAAAAATCGCCGCCCATCCGTTCGCATTACGCGGTCCTTTCCGACGGCGAGAAAGTCGCCGAGACGAGCAGCGGGGCCCTTTCGCCCAGCCTCGGATGTGGCATTGCCCTGGCCTATCTGCCCTTCGCGCTTGCCAAGGCCGGAACGGCTTTGGAGATTGAAGTGCGCGGACGCCGCTACCGGGCGGGCGTCGTCAAAAAACCCTTTTACCAGACAAAATCATGAATGTTCCCGAAGATTTGAAATACGCCGAAACCCACGAATGGATCCGCATGGAGGGAGAGGTGGGCACGGTCGGCATCACGGATCACGCGCAAGCGGAATTGACCGATATTGTTTTTGCCGAACCGCCCAAACCGGGGGCGAAATTTTCCGCCAAAAGCCCTGCCGCTGTGGTGGAGTCGGTCAAGGCGGCCAGCGACATTTACGCGCCGGTGACCGGGGAGGTGGTGGAATCGAACGAGGAACTCACCGCCAATCCCGCGCTGTTGAACACGGATCCTTTTGGCGCGGGATGGATTTTCAAAATCAGGATCAGCGATCCTGCGGAGTTGGATGCTTTGAAGGACGCCGCCGCCTATCGCGAGCAAATCGCGCAATGAGCGGGGTGGCGTTTGTCCGCAGACACATCGGACCATCCCCGCAGGAGCTTGACGCGATGGCGCGTGAAATCGGCGCGGATTCGTTGGAAGCGCTGATCGACCAGACCGTTCCCGACACCATCCGCCTGCGCGGCGCATTGTCCCTGCCCGCCGCGCGCTCGGAGGAATCGGCTCTGCGCGACCTGCAGGCCATGATGGAGCGCAATGAATTGCACCAGTCCCTCATCGGCATGGGCTATGCCGGTTGCCACACGCCGGCGGTGATCCGGCGGAACATCCTGGAAAATCCCGGTTGGTACACCGCCTACACCCCGTATCAGGCCGAGATCGCGCAAGGCCGTCTGGAAGCGTTGCTGAATTTCCAAACCATGGTCTGCGATCTGACCGCGATGGACATCTCCAACGCGTCGCTGCTGGACGAATCCACCGCCGCGGCGGAGGCCATGGCCATGGCCCATGAGATCAAGGGTGGCGGGGCATTTTTTGTGGCCGGGGATTGTCATCCGCAAACCATCGCCCTGCTTCACACCCGGGCGGAACCGCTGGGCATCCGCCTCATTGTCGGTCCGTTGGCGGCGTTCACGACCGAACCGGTTTTCGGCGCCTTGATTCAATATCCGGCGACGGATGGGGTGATTCACGGTCTCGGGCCGATCATCGAGCGCATTCACGCGGCGGGAGCGTTGGCGGTGGTGGCGGTGGATTTGCTGGCTCTGACTTTGATCAAGCCGCCGGGGGAATCCGGGGCCGACATTGTGGTGGGGAGCGCGCAGCGGTTGGGAGTGCCCCTTGGTTATGGCGGGCCTCATGCCGCCTTCCTCGCCACCCGCGATGAACACAAGCGCCGCATCCCCGGAAGGCTCGTCGGTGTTTCCCGCGATGCGGAGGGACGGTCCGCTCTGCGGCTGACCTTGCAAACGCGTGAGCAACACATCCGCCGCGAAAAGGCCACCAGCAATATTTGCACGGCCCAGGTCCTGCTGTCGGTGATCGCCTCGATGTATGCCGTGTATCACGGTCCCGTCGGTCTCAAAGCCATCGCCACCGGCATTCATGCCAGAACCACGCGACTGGCGGCGGCGCTGAAAGTGCGGGGTTGGGCGGTGCAGGACGGTCCGTTTTTCGACACCATCCGCATCTGGCTGGCCGGCGACCATGCCGACGACCTGCTGGCCTGGGCGGAAACCAACGGGGTCAATCTGCGCAAGATCGATGATCACGCCATCAGTCTCAGCCTGGATGAAACCACGGAAGACCTGTCCGCTCTCTTGCCGGTGTTTGATCTTCAAGCCGGCGATTTTCCGGCGGAGCCCGCGGAAACGATCGGAGCCGCCCTCCGCCGTGAATCTGCTTTTTTGCAACATCCCGTC
Organism: Chthoniobacter flavus; assembly: GCA_945860745.1. Classification (GTDB taxonomy): domain Bacteria; phylum Verrucomicrobiota; class Verrucomicrobiia; order Chthoniobacterales; family Terrimicrobiaceae; genus CAMASH01. The sequence goes on from CAMASH010000014.1 coordinate 8,132, forward strand.
TTCAACCGCTATCACACCGAAACCGAATTGCTGCGGTACATCCGCCGGTTGGAATCGCGCGATCTTTCGCTGACAACGTCCATGATTCCGCTCGGTTCGTGCACCATGAAGCTGAATGCCTCGGCGGAAATGCTGCCCGTCACCTGGGAAAAAGTGGCCAACCTGCATCCCTTCGTGCCGGTGGTGCAGGCCGGGGGCTACCAGGAACTTTTCACCCAGCTTGAGAATTGGCTGGCGGAGATCACGGGGTTTGCCGCGGTTTCCCTGCAGCCCAATGCCGGTTCGCAGGGCGAGTATGCCGGCCTGCTGGCCGTCCGCGCCTATCATCTTTCCCGCCACGATGCCGGCCGCACGGTTTGCCTGATTCCCACCTCGGCTCACGGAACCAATCCCGCCAGCGCGGTGATGGCGGGCATGAAAGTCGTGACGGTGGCGTGTGATGAGGAGGGCAATGTGGACCTGGCCGATCTGGACAAAAAAATCGCCGCGCATCGCGATTCCCTGGCGGCCTTGATGGTGACCTATCCCTCCACCCACGGTGTCTTTGAAGAGACGATCCGCGAGATTTGCCAGAAAGTTCACGCCGCCGGGGGTCAGGTGTACATGGACGGCGCGAACATGAATGCCCAGGTCGGAGTTTGCCGTCCGGGCGACTTCGGCGCTGATGTGTGTCATCTCAATCTGCACAAAACGTTTTGCATTCCCCATGGCGGTGGCGGCCCGGGCGTCGGCCCGATCGGGGTGGCGGCGCACCTGGCTCCGTTTTTGCCGGGGCATTCCGTCATTGCCCTCGACGGCCGGACGCTCGGCGAAGTTTCGCAGGCCCCATGGGGCAGCGCGAGCATCCTGGTGATATCCTGGATGTTCATGGCCATGATGGGGCCCGAGGGTTTGACCGAGGCGACCAAGGTGGCGATTCTCAACGCCAACTACATCGCCCACCGGCTGGCTCCGTGTTTCCGCGTGCTGTATAAAGGCCGCGGCGGACGGGTGGCCCACGAGTGCATTCTCGATCTGCGCGAATGGAAACAGCGGGCCGACATCGAGGTCGAAGATGTGGCCAAGCGTCTGATCGATTACGGGTTTCACTCCCCGACCATGAGCTGGCCGGTGCCGGGGACGCTCATGATCGAGCCGACGGAAAGTGAATCCAAGGCGGAACTTGATCGTTTTTGCGAGGCCATGATTGCCATTCACGGCGAGTTGACTGCGATTGAAAATGGCGAATACGACCGCGCGGACAATCCACTGAAAAACGCACCCCACACGGCGGCATCGGTTGTTTCAGCCGACTGGCAACATCCCTATTCGCGCGAGCGCGCGGTCTATCCCGCCCCGTGGCTCAAGGAGCACAAATTCTGGCCGGTGGTCGCGCGGATCGACAATGTGTATGGCGACCGCAATGTCTTTTGTTCCTGCCTGCCGGTTGAGGGCTTCGACGCCTGAGGGGAGGGGAATGGGCGCGGATGAAGCCTCACGCAAAAAACTCATCCTCGGTGCGGTCATCGTCGCAACGATTTTGGGATCACCCATGGGAAATGCGGGGCCGATGACGGTTGTGGCATTCGGCGCTTCAACGACGGCGAAGCGGACCAACGTCGTCGTTTATGCGGACCAACTCCCGAATCGGATCGGCTCCGGGAGACTTAACATTCTCAACAAGGGAGTCCCAGGCAACACCACGCAAGCGGCCAGGGAAAGGTTCCAGAGAGACGTTTTGGACCAGCGGCCGGAAGTCGTGATTATCCAGTTCGGCATTAATGATTCGGCGGTGGATGTCTGGCGCGATCCGCCCAAGGCATTGCCGCGCGTGTCATTGGCCGACTTCGAAAAAAATATCCGTCATTTTGTCCGGGAGTCTAAGGCGGTCGGTGCCGAGGTGATTCTGATGACTCCGAACCAACTTCGCTGGTCACCACGGACATTGGAGCTTTACGGGAAGCCGCCTTACAACCGGGATGATCCAATGGGTTTCAATTTGCTTCTGCCCCAATACTGCGGGGTCATCCGCAAAATTGCCCTTGATGAGAATGTTAAACTCGTGGATGTCTACGCCGCCTACGACGATCCTCAGCGGACCGGCGGGAAAACCGCCGAGGATCTCCTCCTCCCCGACGGCATGCATCCCGACACGGAAGGTCACAGCTTGGTCGCAGACGGCATCGAACCCTTGCTCCGGGACGTCCTCGCCAAACGCAAAACACCTGCCGGCAATTGACCGGTCATTTCAGGAAACCATGGCAACAGAGGACACCGCCTCTTTTGATCGCCCGACCAAGCAATGCCCCCTCTCGCAAGATGCGGGTCGTTGCAATATGCCATGGCGAAATCCGCGCCCTCGCACCAAGAAAATCCGACCCGGCGAGCCCGAGGCCGCTTGCGAAGGGGGGCGGAACCGTAAGCGCGGCCCAGGTGCCTTCCTGTGAATCCTGCAAATCTTGTTCATCCTGTCTGATACCATCTCTGCCAAATAAATGGACTCAGAACATCGGCAGGATGCCGATGCCACGTGGCATTGGCTTCCAGCCAATGATCCAAACAAATCAAAGAGATGGTCTGAGAACCATTTTTAGGATAAACAGGGAGAACATCCTCCCCTGCCTGCGCCAGGGCATCTCCTCGGGAGCATATCTGGTCAGCTTAAATGACCTGATTGCACCCGCTTGACTCCCCGGCGGGAAGGAAAACAATCAAAGGATGAGTTTTCCCTCGGGGTCCATGGTTCGTCCGTTGTTTGCTGCAGGAATCCTTGCCGGTGCGGCCGCTTTCACCGGCTGCGAGGAGAAGCAATCGGCCGGCCCAACTCAGCCCAAGGGGCTGGAAGCCCAGGCGCCGGCCGGGAAGTCGGGCCGGTTTCTTGTGAAGAACGGCCAGGCGAACTCCGAGATTGTCACCCTCGATAACCCGCCGCGCGCCGTGCGCTTTGCGGCGAAAGAATTGCAGACCTACCTGAAGAAGATCACGGGTGCGGAAGTCCCGATCGTTCATCAGGCCAGCGGAGGTAGCGTCCTTCCGATTTACCTGGGGATCAGCCCGGACACGGAGAAATTGGGCCTTTCCACAGAAGGGCTTCGCTATGGGGCCTTTCGAATGGCTGCCGGAGAGAACTGGCTTGCGATGCTCGGGCCGGACAAGGACTTCCAGCCCATCGAGCCGTGGGGGCGGCAGCGGGGGAAAGAAGAAAGCGGACGCGTGAACGCCGAGTTCGAAAAAGTTGCCGGCCTGCCTTTTGCCAGCAACATGAGCAACCTTTACCAAAGGTATCACAAGGAACTCGACCTCTGGGACATCGACGACCGCGGGACGCTGAATGCGGTGTATACCTTCCTGGAGTCGCTCGGAGTAAGATGGTTTGCTCCGGGCGAACTTGGCGAGGTCGTGCCGCAAAAGGATTCGCTCGATCTGCCGAAACCCCAAAACGAAGTCATCAAACCGGATTTCGCGATGCGGCGGATCAGCTTCTACCACGCCCACCTGGGCAAGCCTGAGTTGATGCTCTGGCTGATGCGCCTTCGGGCCAACAGCGCGCACGATCTCATCGGGTTGACCCAGCACTGCCACGGCATGCGCTTCGTCCATGAGCGGGAAGACATGAAGAAGCTTCACCCGGAATTCTATGCGCTATGGAATGGAGTCCCGGCCAAAGATCACCGCAGCGGGCAGGGTGCTCCCAGCCTCGGACAGCGGGGATTCTTCGATGCGCATTTGCGGTATGTGCGAACGATGTTCGATCATTATGGCGAGCCGATGGTGAGCATCGACATGGTGGACGGAACGGGGAGCACCATCTGCGACCGCGACAAGGATCAGGCCCAGCCCGAGCGTGGCGGTAGCGGAGCTCTCTCAAACTATGTCTGGGGCTATCTCGACCGCGTGGCCCGCGAATTGAACGAGAGCCACCCCGGGCGCATGGTCTCGGGGCTGGCTTACAGCTCATATTTTGACCCTCCCACCAACATTGAGGTCCTCAGCCCCAACCTCGCGTTGTTCCAAGCGCGTTGGCGTAGCAATTTCCACGACAAGGAATACCGGGAGAAGATGACGAAGAACCGCGAGGAGTGGCTCAAGAAGCTGCCCAGCGGCATGCTTTTTCTGCATGAGTATTACCTCCACACGGTCCCCGGCAACCACGGGCGGCCGATTTATTTCCCCAGACTCATCGCTGAGGATCTGCGCGAACTGAAGGGCAAGTCGATGGGTGAAATTATCGAGGTTTACGATCACCGTCCGGACCGGACCCCGCCGGCTTGGGATGAGTTTGCGGTCAACCACTTGAACATCTACGTGACAATGCAACTTCTCTGGAACGCGGACCAATCCCTGGAGGCCCTTCTGGAGGATTACTACATTAAGTTCTACGGCCCGGCGGCGGCATCGATGAGGGAGTTCATCGAGTATTCCGAGGCCAACTGGCCGATGATGGCCCAGCAGGCCGGGCCGGTGGCAAAGGCCCTTGGTCTCTTGGAAAAGGCCCGTGCAGCCGCGCCCGATGGCTCTCGCTACGCCGAGCGCATCCAGCGGGTCGTGGGCTACTGCAAAGATGCGATGAACGGGCTCATCGCCATTCTCGGGAAGAAGCGCAGCGCGGAAGCGCCCTACCGCGTCCTCCTTTCAAAAAATCTCCTCGAACGCGGCGTCCTTCTTTCCGACAACCCGATCGACGGCGTCATCGAGCCCCGGTTTTGGCCCGATGTCCGACGGGTGGCACTGAAACCCGCCGCGCCGGGAGGCAAATCGTCGCCCGGGACCACATTCCAGGCCATCCGTGAGGGCGACTTTATCTACTTGGCGCTGCGCTGTCAGGAGCCCGACATGGAGAACCTCGCGATGGGCACCACAGAAAATGACGATCCGAAGATCTTCGAAGGCGACTTTGTCTCCGTCATCATCGAAACGGAAACGCACTCGTTTTATGAAATCGCGGTGAATCCTGCCGGTGCGGTGTTTGAGGCTGATCGTGGCGAGAGCGGCACTGCCAAGTGGAGTTCGGGTGCCACCGTGGGGGTGCAGCGGGGAGAGGGGGAATGGTCCGTCGAAATTCGGCTACCGATCATGGGCTCCGGAGCAAGGGTTCTCAACCCTCTTGCGGGCATTGATGGCAACCGCCCGAGCGATCTTTACCCCTGGTTCTTCAATGCTGGGCGCCAACGTGTGCGGGGTGACGCCCGGGAATTCGCGAGCGTTTACCCGACCGGGCAGGGCGACCTCTACAATCTCGAAGCCGCAGGCAAACTCTGGGGAAAGTGAACCCCGCTGAGGCCCGCCCGCGCAAAATCGCAGACCAGCCGCAGAAGTCGTGCCATGGCAGCGCATGGTCCGGAAGCGAACCCGGATTGACAGAGATCAGTCCGTCACCTGGAGCCTCCGGGTTTCCACCCGCTGAGCCTGCGGGCTGATCTCCGCCCCGATCCGGCAGCCGTAAACAGAAATGCCCTCGAGTGTGATGTCAGCCGGGATATTTGGTTTTCCGGGGCCTGTCAGTCCAGGCAGGACTGCGATGCCGATCCGACAATCGCCATCCACAAAAAACTCTCCGGACCCTCTGCCCCATTCGCCGTGGGCCGGACGCTTTACGCCGGGCTCGTCGCAGGCGACGGGCTCGTCCATTGCGCCGATCAAGCCCCCTTTGAGCTGGATGTCCTGACCGCAGATTTCCACTCCCACGAAGCGGGTTCCCCGCGCGGAGAGGTTGGTGGCCGAAAGGTGACGTCCGGCCAGGAGGACGTTGGGGCGGTAAACCGTGGCGAGAAAGAGCCGGTCGGTTGTGCCGCTGGCCACGTCGGCAGTCGAAGTGCAGTGGGCACCGTAGATCGACAAGTTCATGCCGTTCTCGATGCACAGGTTGTTGGCAAGGTGGATTTCGCTGTGTCCGTCACCAACGTGAATGCCGAAGCGCGGGTTGTTGCGGCAGAGATTTCCTTCGATGAAGATGCGTCGGCAGTCCTCCGCCGGGTCAAAGACCTGGTGGAGCATGATCCCGTCTTCGAAAATGGAGTCGCGGCAGGTGTTGCCGACGATGCGGCAGTCGCGACAATGCCAAAGCATAATGCTTTTGTCGTGGACTCCGCGCACGGTGACATTCCGCACGACGCTCATTTCGGTGCGGGTCAAGGAGACGCCATGCAGTGTGAAGTTTTCTATGGTGATCCCCTCAATGATCACGTTCTCAAGCCAGGACTCTCCTTGGACAGTAACTCCGGAGGCAGCCTGAAAGACTTCGCTGCAGTCCACATCGAGAAATCCCGGCGCGGCATTCAGTTGGTTCGACCAATTGCCATCCAAAGAGCCCGTTCCACAAATTCGCACTCCCGAGTGGCGAATCCAGAGTGCCCCGTTCTGGCGGGCCGCCAGACCGTTGGCGGCCGGGGAAAACTCACGCAGAGCGGCGCGGTCGAGGCGGAGTTCGTTGCCGTCGATGGCAAGAATGGTGCCGTGGCCGGCGCGTTCGCGGCGCACCTTGCGTCCGCCGCCCTGGATCGGGAGGTTGTCATCGTGAAGCGAAATCGTGTCGCCGACATGGAAGAGTGAAGCGTCGTGCACGAGAACTTTGGTGTCGCCGCTGCGCACGTCGCGGGCGAGTGGGGTCTGCTCCGCATCGGCGATTTTTAGCGTGCCGTTGATAACGACACATTGCCCTGCCGCAGGCTCGAGGACCCTGCGGAGGAGGTAGCAGCCCGGCGGGATAACGACGCGAGGCGCGCCGGAGTCGAGGGCGCGCTGAATCGCGGCGGAGTCGTCGGTGAGGCCGTCGCCGCAGGCGCCGAAGTCAGCGGCAAGCACTTCGGAGGTAGATGGTGTTGTGTCGTGTGGAGTCATGCAGGGTTGATCGTGGTGGCTACTGACCCGGCAGCCGTCGGGAGAGGCTGCTTAATCGAGCCCCAAAAGCGAACGGATATTGCCGCGGTCGATTTTTTCGCGAAGCTCAGCCGGAAGCCCGAGGGCACTGTAAAAGTCCTCGTAAAAATCCATCATGAACTGATGCTCAAAAACCCCCGGGTGACACATGGAGGCATCCGAACCGTAGCAAAGTTTTTCCAGCGCCTTCACGCTCGGTTTGCCGTTGGGCGCGAAGAGGTGCTTCCAGCAGTCCATGTCCACCCGCACAGCGCTGCCCCCCGAAAAATCCGTAAAGACATTCGGGGACTGAGTGATCACGCAGAACGCTTCTTCCCACCACGGGTTGCCCATGTGGGCCATGAGAATTTTCAGGTCGGGGAAGGCCCGTGAGATGCGGTCGATCTCTGCCGGACGGCTGTCTGTGATGCGCAAATACTTCGGGCGGGCCAGAAAACCACCCGGATCGAAGGAGTTGCGGTTTTGATACCCTGTGTGAAAAACAGCAAGGCCGCCCGCATCGCGAACCGCCTCATACAGCGGAAAGTATTCCTCGTCACCAAGCGGCCGCATCGGAGCGATGAATTTGATCCCGTTCGCGCCGCGCTCGATGATCGCAAGGATTTCCTCTCGCGAGCTTTCATGCATGCGCACCATGGGGCAGTGGTAGACAAAATCGCCGAAGAGTTCTTTGAGAGGAAACGTGACTTCAGGAGGATCGAGGAGGAGAACACCCTCAATTCCCATGGCACGGTTACGCTCGATGTGCGGCTCAACCGGACCATCGACCGTTGTCCATGCCGGAACGACCGGAGGCACCCGCTTCTCCGTCAAAGGATCAAGTGGCGCATGCATCCCGTGCGCGTGGGAATCAAATTTCATTGGAGAGTTTTTAGCCTCCCGATCCAGATGACCGCAATGCCATAAGGAGTGGTCAGTTCATATGACCGGCCAACAAGCCGGGCCCTCCGGCCCCTCTCCGCTCATCCGCTCGGCAGCGGCCTCCGGGTAAATCTCGAAGTGAATCTCCGGCCAGGCTGATTCCGGCATATATGTTACGGCAACGCGGTCTCCGTCCGCTTTCACAACCGGGCAGCCGAGGTTCCCCGCGACCCGCAATGTCAGCCCGGGAAGACACCAGGAATCCGGTTCAATCGAGACGGTGTCACCCGGGGTATTGATCAGAAAGACGAAGGAGGTGTGGGCTTCTCCATAGCGCGCAGCTAGTCTGGGTTCGAGATGGCCGGCAATGTCGAGGCGGCACCTGGATGCGCGGGCATGGATGGCACCCAAGTGCTGCAACCGCATCCAGCCTGTCTTCCCATTGGGCAGTTGCCAGTGGATGGTCGCCGGACAAAAGTCCCTGCTCAGCAGTGCGCAGCGCTGCGCGGCAACAACCGGATCACGCCAATGGTGCGAGACCGGATTGAACTCCGGAAAATCCTCGCGCAAGCGGTAATATGTCTTCTCCCCGGCATCCAATGCCGTGGCTTCGGCACCGATCATGATCGTATGCGACATCCAGGCCGTCGCCACACGGTCCGGTTTGACAGAGATCCGCTTTTCGATGAAACGCTCCCTGGAGAAATCCGTGAACTGCGACAACAATTCCCGGGGAACACGCGTGTCGAGGATGGCCAGGCATGGGCCCCAACAGAAGTCGTGGCAGTGATCAAAATAGCCACGGACGGCGGGAGGGAAGGGGGCATCCTTTCTGCCGACGCCCAGCCAGACACACATCCCAAGGAGCGCACAGTAAGCCTTCGTGTCCATGCCATAGGACCGCGAGTAAGGGCCGCACATGTTTTTCAGACCCGCATGATAGTAGCGTGCCAGGTCGTGCCACACCGCGGACTCGATTTCCGCACCCAGACGCGCCAGCAGACCGGAGCGCGCGTGGCAGCGCCAAAAGGCCAGCGCGAACAAATCGGTCCCGTAATAGGTGGGGGAATTATATTCTTCGAAGGTGTCCTGATCGACAAACAAGCGGTGGATTTCCGTGCCCAGCGCTTCACCTTGCAGCACCCAATCCGGGCGGGCGTAACGGTCTCCCGCCCAAGTCAGCAACCCGGCATGCATCAAGGCAATGTTCGAATATACAGGCAGGCAGCGATCCGGTGGCTCGCCCTCAACCATGCGAAGGATGGCGAGGTCCATTCTCCCGACAAGATCTGCGGGCAGGTCCTCCTCATACTTATCCAAAAGGACGGCAAAAAGTGTGCCCAGGAACTGGCGGTGGTTTGGATCAAACTGAAAAATCGTGGCATCCGGCCCCGGATGTGGTTGGCCCGCCCGGCTCCGGAAGGCACCATGCAGTGCGGAGCCGGGCTCGTCGTATTGTTGATGCAAAACCGCGTCGAGGGCCTTGCAAGCGCGATCGTTATCGCCCGCTGCGTTGCGCAAAAACAAGCCGATGGCATAGCGGGCGGTGTTGCGCACATCGCGTTTTGCTGTCGCCATGTCCGTCCCGATTGCCAGCAGGCCGGCTTCCTCATCCCAGAAAGAGTCCATCCATGCCATCGATTCCCCGGCCAGCTCCCGGGCAAACGGCGAAAGTGCTTCAAAGCGCATCGTTATGCCACTAGCCGATTCGTTAGGCCGTTGTGTTTGATGGGAGATCGAGAAAATATGCTGCATCACAACGGGCGGCAAGGTGGGATGACGTATAACGCTGGAATCCGTAGCGTTCGTAAAGTGCGATGGCCGCTTGCAGGACAGAAGCGGTCTCAAGCACCACGCGACGGAATCCCAATTCCGCCGCTCGTGCCAGAGCGTGCTCAAGTAGCCGACGCCCCCAACCGCAGCCACGAGCCTCGGGAGCCAAATACATCTTTAGGAAGTAGCTCATTACACGGAAGGGAGCCGCTGCGCGGCGGGTTGAGTTGGGAGTGGTTTGGGATGGGGCATCATGTGGTGACGGCACGGGTGGAGGCTACGCGCAGTCTTTCTGCCAACACCACCTCCGGGTTCTTCGCGGTCCGTTCTACTTCCGCACAAAAATATTGCCCATCACCGTGGCGTCTTTGAACTTGGTGCCGCTTGGTGACAGCATGTAGTGCTCCGGCGTGTTGCCCGCCATGCGCTGGCGGCAGATGTTGACCCCCCATGGATAATACGGTGTGGGCCTTCCGCCGGAAATAGGCTCTGCATCGATGCGGACTTCGGCCGTCCAACGATCGGGATACTTTTTCACTGCAACCGCGCTCACCTTGTAAAAGTCCGGCAGATCCTCGACCCGCTCGGTAACGCATTCGTCGAAAACCACGCCGGCGGAGTTGATGCCGATGAAGGGGCGGATTCCTGCCGCAGTCTCCAGCCGGATTTCCACCATGTCATCGGCAAAAATGCCCATGGAGTCGGAATCTTTGCAGGATTCCACCAGCCGGTCCATCTTCGGTTCGCGACACTCAATGCCGACAATCAACGCCGAGTTGTCATTGATCCAACGGAACGCAACCTTGGTTTCCACGTGGTGGGGCAACTCCCCGGTCCGTAAGTCGCGAAGAGGCTGGAACCCGTAGCCCTCGGGGTCGTCGGCCCGCCAAAACGGCTTGTTTAAATCGCCATCGATCACCGGTGCCTCCTTGGCCGTTTTGATCTGGATATTGGGACCGGTGCGCTTGAGTTTTTCGAACAACAGCTTGAGAGGCTCCATCTCCCCCGTGATGCCCGCAATGCGACGGCCATAGATGGAATCCCCGGCCTTGGCTTTGGCACGACCGAGGATGTCGAAGAAGCGGTCCACATCGGCCTGTTTCAGAAAGCCGCCCGCGGAGGTGATCTGGCGCGGCTCCGGACGCATCCAAACGGACTCGGCGAAGTCAAAAAACTCCTTCATCTCGGCCTTTGCCGGTCCGTAGAAGAGCTCGAAATACTCGGCCATGGTGGCCTTGATGTCCAGGTCGCGGTTCCAGCACAGCTTGCTGTGCAGGTAGGGCATCAGGTGGCTGATCCACGGCCTGGCCATAACCGGCATGTTCGCAGCTTTTGAATCGAAGGAGCTCGCGCTCCATCCGATCTCCGCAATGAAGCCAAGGGCATGATCATACAACCCATCGAAGCTCTGTTTCATCAGCGAGGGAAAAATGACCGGAACGGGCGGGAAGTTGTAGTTCGGGGCGTGCTGCAGGTAGTATTCCCAAATGAGAAGCTGCTCCGGGCTGTTCATGGCGGCAATCCACTCGTTGCGATTGGTCAATTCGTGTCCCCGGGCGGGCTGGCTCCAGCCGGCGCTCGTCTGAGTAAATCCGACCACGACATTGTCGGGCACCTTTTCCACGTTCGATGGGATCCTGCTTGTGACCGAATAGGCCATCATCGTGAACTTCTTGTCGGGAAATTTTTCCATCAGGCGGCGGCGGATGTCCATGGTGAAGTCCCAGGAATAATCGCTGAAGCGTCCGGATTTCCCCCGCTCCTTGAACTTGTCCCATCCTGCGGCGATATCCTCGCTGTCGAGGAAGCTCCAGCCATCGGGCTGCCCGATGCCGATATAGCCGATGCCGGGAAAATGTTTGTCCACCAACCCGAGGTATTCGACCATATCGGTGCGCAGGCGCTCGTTGCTCAGACGCGGAATGTGGTAATCGACCTTGCCTGCGATCCGTCCGTAGTATTCCTGAGGCTGTTCCTCGGGATACAGCTTGGTTGGACCGCTCACGCTGTGATAAATGGGAAGGAATCGATCGGCCCCGACCCGCAGGGCCTTGTACCACAAAAATTCCTCGGGGATGGATGTCCCGACCCGGCAATCGGCAAAAAAGCGCACCGGAAACTCGGGCTCCTCGGTCGTGTTCTGCACTTTGACAGAAAGGTTTTTGGATTCGGGAATGACCATCCCAAGGTCCGGAATCGGCGCATACCAACGCATGCCCAACTGCTCGAGCAGCGCGTAAACTCCATACAACGTCCCGGTGCCATCGATGGTGTGAAACCCGAACTGCTCGCTGAAATCGCGGCGATCCAACAGAGGGGGTAAGCGCCACTTGTGGCCGATCCATTCCTCCCAGGCCTTTTGCCGACCATTCCGGGCAACCGCATTGAGGCGTTCGTAAAACGCAGAAAACGACTTGGCGAAGTTGTAGAATTGCGGCCCGGCCACGATGACATGGTTGTCCGCCGCGACGATCTTGAATCCGTCGTGCCTGACCCCTTCGAGGGAAAAGCCAAGCTTCCGGGTCCCGTCGCTTTCACCCACGTAGATCTGGTTGGCAACATCGGCGGTTGGCGCGGCAACAATCGGCAGCGCGGCCCCCGACATCGCTTTGAGGTGCTTCTGCAACTCCGCTGCCGCGGTTTTGACGCTCGGCGAAGCATCGGCAGCCATCACGATTTCCGCTGCCGGCCTGCCATCGACAACCAGCGGGACGTTGGATGCGCCATGGGCGGCGGACGCCAGCAGAAGGGGAAACAAGATCGAAGGAATTTTCATGGTTTTCTGGGGTTCTAGCGAGCCACCGCCTCAGACTTGGCAAGGCCTGATTTCAGTTTGTGGTCTCAATTGTTTTCAGCACCAATTCCCAGTGCCTCTCTAAAAAACTTTTCGCAGCGAAAAGTCCTATAGATTCGTTGAGGGAGAAACCGGGTGAGCAGAGGGAATGCAAAACTTGTCTCAAATGCACCATATCTTGAAATTCAAGGAATCTACTCGGCCAGCCGTTTGCGTGCGGATTCAATCAGCGCGGCCGGGGCATTGGCAACCGCCGCGGCTTTCTCAAAGCTGCTCTTTGCTTTGGCAGTCTCTCCCATCGAGCGGTAAACATCACCATAAGCAATCAGGACCGTGCAAACCCAATGCGGGTCGTTGTTGGTCTTCTGCTCAAGCTCTGCAAGGTCCGCCAGCGCCTCCTTGTGCCGACCCATGCCCGAAAGAAGTAACGCCCTCTCACTCAACCCGCGCTGCAGCATTCCTCCCCCGGACGCTGCCAGGCGAATCATCTCGTTATAGGCCGCGAGCACCTGATCGGGGCCGGCATTCGCTGCCTGCGCATCTTGTGCCATCGCATGCCAGACACGGGCCTGATTGAGGTTCGAGATGGTGGCATCGAGTGCCAGCCGCAAATCGCTTTCGGCCTGCTCGTGCTGCCCGAGCGCGGAGTGCGCACGGGCGCGGGCCATCAGTGCGGGGAAGATCAAATTTTCCGGCCAGGTCTTCAAATTGATCTCCTGATCCAAAAGCGCCTGCCATTGGCGGGTTTCTTCCAACAATTTGATCTTGCAGAGCTGCGCGATCTCCGGCTCCGGAATCCGATCCGCAAGTTTCATCGCTTCCTCGGGCCGCCCGGCTTTCGCAGTAGCCAAAGCCGCAATGGTCAACGCATCGGATTGCTGCACTGGATTCGGATGGCTCTCCGCCAACCGGACAAAAAATTCCGCCGCTGCTTCGTTTTTGCCCGCATTGACCAACTCCATGCCCTCGGTCCTTGCGTTCGGATAATTTGCAAACAATGGCAGGCTCGTCGCCAGGAACACTAATGTCGCAATGTAATGCCAGTGCTTTGTCACGTCACCCTGCTAAATCCAACCCGCTGTGAGGTCAAGGACCGTCAGACTGGTAAGAGGAAATGACCTGCGCGGCTCCACACCCTCATTGGCACGCCATCGGTTTTTAGTGCACTCCGTTAGCCCCACTTCGCGGACTGGAGGGGTCGGCCACCAGAGCATTACCAATCCGCCGGATTTGTCAGTAAGGCAAAGGCCTCGAACGTATTCCGGCAGAACCCGCACTGCTTGAACGGGGCAACAGGCGACGGGATAGACCGGCGCATAGACTTCCCCGTCCGGGCGGTTGGCAAACGTTCTGGATGCGGACGTGGCGTAGTATTGATTGGGCGAACTCATGTAGGCAATCGCGCGCCCATCCTTCTTTTTCGCGCCCTGTGAGCCGTTGAAAACGATCTTCTCCACCAGATCGCCGTAGAGCGGTTTGCCCGTAATCCGAGCCAGACACGGAGTCAGGATACACCGATTGGCGTTCCAAGGCGGCCATGTACTCTTCGGCCCACTCCAGCAGGCGGCGATCACCGGTATGCTGAAATACGTCGACCAGCGATTCAATGATCATCGGCCCGCAATACGCCGGCTTGTGCTTTTTCCAGTTGGTTACAAACCAGAGCAACCCGCGCCGGCACGCCTCCAGCACTTCAACCCGTCCGGTAGCCTCGTGGAACGCCATCAGGGCTCGCACCGCCCAAGCCACGCAAAAGGCATTGTAGTCCTGCTTGCGGTCGTCGGTGGTGCGGTACGATCCGAGATAGCCGTCCCGCTCTTGAGTCGCTCGTGTGCTGGAAGGTCGTTGCACACACAAAAATTCTCGCTGGTCATTTTCGCTTACCAGAAAAACGCTTCTTGAAAAGCCTCCGGTTTTCATCAATTCAAAGAAGTCAACGTTCTATCAGGCCCCACCCACGACCATAAAAAAACCGATCTCGTCCTTCAGCTCACTTCAGGAATGATCCACCACGCTCGTTGCCCCGCGTGGCTTTGCCTGTCGGCTCTGGCCGCCCTGCTTTGCCTGCAACCGGCCCTGGCAGTGGACCGGATCAAAGAAAACAACACCAACAACCTCAACCTGACCACAAGTTGGGTCGGTGGCAATGTTCCCACCAGCAGCGATGTGGGGGTCTGGGACGATACGGTCACCGGCACCAACACGACCGCTCTCGGCGGCAACTTGTCCTGGGAAGGTATCCGCATTGGCGGAATCACCCAAAACGGTGCCGTTACCATCAATGCCGGCAGCATCCTCACGCTCGGCAATGCCGGCATCGCCATGTCGTCAGCGCCGCGAAATCTAAATTTGAACAGTGGAATCACGGTGGGCGCAAACCAGACTTGGACGGTTGGTGCCAACCGAACTCTCAACCTGAAAAGCAGCACGGGCAACTTGCTCAGTGGAAGCGCGAACGTGACCAAAAATGGTGCCGGCACACTGCGCACGGATGGAGGAACCAGCATCCTCCCCGCCAATAATTTCTCCGGAACATTGACCATTGAACAGGGAACTTGGACCATTACCGGGCTCGTTTTTACAGACACGTCCGGGGTGACCATTGTCCTGAAAGAGGGGGCCCGCGTGGAAAACGCCGGTGGTGCGGTTTCCACGATCACCTCAGCGGCCAACATCGGGTCTGTGACCCACTTGGACGGAAATGTGACGTTGGTGGGGACAACCGGAGGAACGTCCAATGACACGCGCTTGGTCATTGGCCGCGCAACTGGCGGGACCGCTGCGGTGAATCTCAGGGCCAATTTGGGAATCGATGTGCCAAACGCCCCAAACCCCCTGGGCGGCGGCTATGTCGTTATCAGTGGCGTCAGCGAGGATTCCCCCGGGCGCACCCTTACCAAAACTGGACCGGGGGACCTTTGGATCGAGGGCCGGAATATCACCAACAACTGGACTGGAAACCTCTTGATCAACGAAGGAACAGTGAGGATTCAAAGCTACGGCAAGCTACCGACAAATGGAAATGCGACCATCAATGGTGGCACTCTTTTCATGAACACCTACAACAGCCTTACGCTCAACACCCTCACGCTCACCAACGGCAGCGTCCAACAGGGAATCCTTGCCCCCGCCGCGACCCTCTCGGCCACAAGCTTCGTGATGTCCAACGGTTCGGTCAGCCAGATACTCGCCGGTGCGGGTGGCACTATGACCAAGGGCACCTCGGGCACCGTCACGCTCTCTGCCGCCAATACTTATGGCGGCGGAACGACCATCAGCGCCGGAACTTTGCTGGTAAACAACACAACGGGATCTGGAGCCGGCACGGGCACGGTAAATGTGGGGAGCTCCGGAATTCTTGGCGGTAACGGCACCATCACCGGCAACACGACCATCGGCGGCTCCCTGCGCCCGGGCAACAGCATTGGAACGCTCACCGTTGACGACGATGTAACATGGAACGCTGGCACCAACTGGGTTTTCGAGTTGGGAACGGCGGGCGTAAACATGGGCTCACCTGGAACCAGCGATCTGCTTAACCTTACCGGGGCGGGCAGCGATTTTATCAAGGGAAGCGGCAGCGGATGGACGTTTGACTTCGACGGCGGCGGTCAAGCCGGCTGGTACCAACTCGTGAATTGGACGGGAACATCCGGGTTTACCGGCAGCGACTTTGCGGGCACCAACCTTGCACCGGGCCTTTCGGTCGGATCGTTCGTTGTCGACGGTCCATCCACGGCGCTTTACCTCGAGGTCATTCCCGAGCCCGGCACCTTGGGAATGATCTCCCTGGCGATTGCCGCATTTGGCATTTTGCGGAGAAAACGGAAAAGTGCCTGTCCCGAATCCTCCCGAAAAACGATTCCGTTCCTTTCGCGCAAGGGAGCATCACCTGCATTCCGCCGGTTGGTTGGCATCATCTCAGCGGTTTGGCTGGTTTTTGCTTCTGTCCAGGGAATTGCTTCCCCGGACGCAAGCGCTCCACAGCCGGCATCCCTCTTCACCGATCACATGGTGTTGCAGCGGGATACTCCCGTAAAAATTTGGGGCGTTGCCCAACCTGCGGATTCGATTGTTGTGGAATTTGGAGGGCAGTCCCAAACCACGACAGCCGATGCCGACGGCCACTGGGCGGCGGTTTTGCAACCCCTGCCCGCCTCCACCGAGAGCCGGGAACTTACGGTGCGGTCCGCGAAAACCGGCCAAAAGACCGTCTTGAAGGATGTTCTGGTGGGGGATGTCTGGTTGTGTTCGGGCCAGTCCAACATGCAGTGGTCTGTGGCCCAGTCCAGCGATGGCCCCGCAGTTTTGCAGACCTGCGATCAGCCGCTCATCAGAGGGTTTGTCGTGAATTCGGACTCGAGCGCGGAACCCCGGGACAAGGTCGCTGGAAGATGGCAGGTTTGCGCGCCCGCGAAAGGGGACCAACCGTCACCAGTCGCCTCCTGGTCGGGAGTTGCGTTCTTCTTCGGTGCCCGCCTCCATGCGGAAACCGAAATCCCCGTGGGATTAGTCATGGCCAGCGTGGGCGGCACGGCCATTGAATCCTGGATGAGTCCTGAGGCTTTGGAGAAATCGGGCCTGGGCGGGGAGGTGAAGTCGCGCTGGCAATCCTGGCTGGATAACCTTCCGGGCCAACAGGCGGAATTCCACGAGGCCCAAGCTGCATGGGAAAAAGAACTGGCCTCTGCTAAATCGGAGGGACGCCAACCCCAGGGAAAACGCCCACGGGCCCCCGCCGGACCCGGAAGCCAAATGCAACCTTCCTCCCTCTGGAATGCAATGATCCTCCCCCTGGTTCCATTCCAATGGGCCGGAATTCTCTGGTACCAAGCCGAGGCCAATGCCTCACGCTATCTCGAATACCCCGCCCTCCAAGCCTCCCTCATCGAACAGTGGAGGAGAGCCTTCGAACAACCCGATCTGCCATTTTATTTCTTCCAACTCCCCGGCTACGCCCGATCCCCGGGTGCGGGTGCCGGACCAGGCCTGGCTTTTATTCGCGAGGCCCAGCAAACAAGCCTGACACTGCCTCATACCGGTATGGCCGTGACGGTGGATCTGGCCGCAGGCGATGATCTCCACCCGCCCAATAAAAGGGACTTCGGCGAGAGAATGGCGGACATCGTACTGGTGGACTTTGGAAAAAAGCAAGGGCCGGTCGGAGGGCCGGAATTTTCCAAGGCAACCCCCGGGAAGAACAACATGCTGGTTGAGTTCCAAGGAAAACCGGAGCTGGCTCTGAAAAATCCTGACGCGCCGAGGGCTTTCCTGCTGTCCGGGGAAGATCGCGTCTTTCACCCCGCCACTGCGCAACTGGATGGCCGGACTTTGGTGGTCGCATCCCCGGCCGTCCCCCAACCTGTCGCCGTTCGTTACGCTTGGTTTGCCGCGCCACAGGCCCTCCTTTTCGGTAAAAACGGATGGCCCGCTGCCCCCTTTCGCAGCGACGACTGGAAGACCGGCGAGTTCAAATACCAGGCCCCGTAATTTCTGATGCCCTTACCCGTTAAGTCCCACGCAAAATACGCAAGATATTCGGAAATGATGCAGGCCTCACACCAACACCCGCGCGATAGCGCAATCGCTGATTGGGCAACTCAAAAGTGTCGCCGGGACCCAGGCGGCCTGGCAAGGCCGCTCGGGAGACCTCCGAAGGAGGCCCGAAGGGGGAGAGGTCTTGGGAGAGACCCGACTCAATCAACCGGAGTGAAGGATGGGAAGGAGTGGAAGGGGGGGAATTGCCGATTGTTGATTCGGAATTTTCTGCCACTTGGCAGCTCAGCGGGAGCATTTTTGCTTTCCCTTTGCTTCCTTTCCCTCCTTTGCGTGAGGCCCTCTGCCTTAGCTAATCACCATTCACCAATTTCATGAAACTCGAATCCCTTTCCAAGGTTTTCTCCGACGGAAACCATAACGCCTTTACCGGCCTGGCATTCTTTGCCGGTCAATATTTCCTGGCTTTCCGCAATGCCACCCACCACGGCAGTTCTCCCGAGAAGGGCTCGTCCTACGGGCGTCAAATGATCCTCACCAGCCCGGACGCAGTGCACTGGACCCTTGCCGAAGAAACCCGGTTTGCCGCGCCTCCCGGGCTTGCGCCCGATACCCCAATGGATGCGCGGGACAACTCGTTTTTGGTCGCCAACGGACAACTCTATTTGTTCTCGTTCGTGGTCAGCCCGCTGGGTCCGGATGGCGAGTTTTTGTCGTTGCCCTTCTCGACCATGCAAACCACCAAAGACGGCAAAACATGGTCGGACCCTCGAATCATCTTCCGCGGCGCGGTTTTGTGGAAGCCGATTTTCCACAAGGGGGCCTTTTGGTGTGCCGGGTATGCCCGTATTGCAAAAGAAAACAGAGCCCGGAACGAAACCCGGGACAAATCGGAAGTCCATCTCTTCCATTCCCACGATGCGGAAACCTGGACCCGGGGTGCCCGCATCGGACCAGGCAACGAGGCGGTTTTGCTTCCCCGCGAGGGAGACACCCTCGATGCCCTCGTGCGCACCGGAGCCGGCCCCGGTCACCTCCAGATTTACAGCAGCCGCTTTCCCTGGGAAAATTGGGAACACAAAGCAACCATTCCAAAAATAATCCAAGGCCAGCATGTACTGAACGTGGCCGGACGGAACTTGCTGATTGCGCGCGAAGTGCCCACGGAGCCGGACGGGGCCTCCCCGGCCCCACCCGCGCTGCGGAGGACCAAAATATGGGAACTCCGGGACGGTCAGGCCGCGGAATGTTTAGAACTTCCCAGCCTGGGCGATAATTCCTATGCGGGAACGGTGGTGCGACCGGACGGCAAACTTCTGGTCAGCTACTATTCCCAACACGAAAGGGAGAAGGAGGTTCCGGAACTTCTCCGTGGCGGCAACGACAAACCCGCGGACATCTTTGTCGCCTGCATCAACCCGGAGTTTGATTAACCTAATCCGGCGTAGCCGGTGCCAAGGGAGGGCTTGTGGGCAAGGGCACCCAGTGCGAAACGGGCTCACTCCGCCGCCGGATTAAAATATTTTGCTGCGCAAACAGGTTTGATCCACACGGAAGCCGCCTTCCGCCTTGGCTGGCGTGCCAGCCTCAGAAATCCTGATCCGCTGGGAAAGCGAATGAGCCCGTCCTGCTCGGAAGTCCAAACGCTGAACATCTGAACCACGAATTTGAGAGCCTGGCCGTTGTTGCAGCGCGAATGAACACGAATAATACCGATAATGAGGGACTCAACCTGCTCAATCGGGCTTCAGACCAAGGGCTTCGGCGGCATTATGCCAAAAGACATTCTCGATTTCCGTGGCACCCCAGCCCGCGATTTCCGCCGCATGCTTCATGGACAGAAGTTGCTCATAAATCGCCAGAATGGGACGCCCTTCGCAGTGGGGAAATTTGAGGTCAAGAAGATCGGTCCTCACCGCCTGCCACGCCCGGCCAAAGGCAGTATATTGGCCTGGCCAATAAGTGGCACCCACTCCGTCCGACCCATAAAAGATGCGTCGCGGATTCTCTCCTGAAAACAGGGTGATCAAAGGGCGGACGTCGGTGACTGCCGAAACATCATAATAGATATTGGGCATGTCACGCAGCCGCGCCAACCCCTGGCGGATAGGCCAGTAGGTGAAACTGCGGGCGCAATGGGCGAGAATCCACCGGATGCGCGGATAGCGGCGATTCGTAAATTCTTCCAAGTCGCGAAGATTGTATTCATCCGCACAGGCGTCGGAACGCGAAAGGTGCAGGGTCACCCACAATCCCAACTCATTGGCCAATTCCAATTGCGCATGCGGCAAAAATTCATGAATGCGGCACTGAGCCACATCCCCGGTCACGGAAAACAACCGGTACGGCTTCAGCCCCACCACCCCGGGCAGGCTTGCGTTCCGCCGGATCTCCTCCAAAGCACAGGAAGGCGTGACCAATATGTTCAGGCGGGATTGAGGATCTTGCAGAATTTGCTCCGTGCACCATTGATTGTGGGGAGCAACGTCGATTCCGGGACAGGGCATCCCCAACGTCAAAAAATGCGCTTCCCGGCCGGGATACAAGACGGAGGCCCACTGCTTCAAGGTGTCCATGCCCGCATAGGAGCGGGCAACAAAAGAAGTGCTCGACGGAGGCTTGGCGATGTGGCGCGGATCGATGAGGTGAATGTGCGCATCAAAAATTCGTGCGGGCACAAAACTCTCCAATTCCTCCTCCCAGATTTGGCGGTCCGCTTGTTGATAGATGGATTCAGGTTGCATAAGCCTTTTCTTAGGGGCGGTTGGAATCTAGGGAAACCATTGGTCCGATCGGAATGGCATGACTGGAAGTCCGTGCCGGTTCATTAGGATGGCGTTTTCCAGGTTGCCAGCCCAAGCATAGCGCACGGCTACCAGGGTTAAGCAAGCGTTTTTGACCTGACCCCGCAAGTGGGACACTTCATAACTGAAGATCCGCAGTTTGTTTTGTTGTTTGGTTTTCTTGCCGCCAAGGTGCGGTAGCACCCGCTTCCCCCCGAACGCCTGCCGCGGCGAGCGGCGCTGGGTTTGGGGGCGCGCAGCCCCCATCAGATTGGTTCTTTCGCATATACTCGCTCGGGCTCAGGTAGCCAAGCGAACTGTGTGGCCTCAGATCGTTGTATTCCACCCGCCAGGATTCCAAGATCACCCGCGCCTCCAAGAAGCTGCCGAAGAGTTCCCGGTTCAGGCACTCGTCACGCAGCTTGTCGTGGAAGGATTCGATGTGTCCGTTTTCCCATGGACTCCCCGCCTGCGCTTCCCTCAATATCCCGATCACTTGCTCTTCACTGAATCGACTTCTTTTCATGGTTTTCTGCTCTCTTTCTCTTTGAGAAGATCTCCAGTTCTGTCACGTCGACTTTTTTGGGGTCAGGTCAAACCTATAACCGGAAAATTGTGAGATATATAATTTTTACTGTCTAACAAACCACCGCAGTGAATGGTGTTTCTCACTTTTGGCAAATTTGAGTGTGTAAGGGTCACACAGCCACCGTGCCACGAATCCGTCAGTTCTTACCATCAACCAGCCAAAATCCCAGCCGCGGCTTTCATAGCTCATAGGAATTGCAGGTTTGACTCGAACCAGTGGCTGACATCCCGCACTGAATATTTTACGCCCGGTGCTGTAGTATCCGGGTCCTGTATGCACAAAGACCTCGTGATCAATTTCGCTTCCCATATCATCGCACAATCCGCGAATTCCAACTTTCACCTCGCAGCCACATAGGAATGCCTCTGTTAGTTTCTCCAGTGAACCTGTGTTCACTGTTCCATCAGCCTGGTGAGAAAAAACTTCACTCCACTCATCGCGCACGAAGTAGCGGAATGTTTCAAAATTGTAAGTAAAATTACTGCTGGGAGCGTTGGTTCCGGTGTCCCACGCATCATGTTGGTGGTATTTTGGCATATCACTGTGATCATCCAAAGGAGAAGGGCTGATTGTGCCGTCTGTTGGCTTACCATCAAGAAACGGCCGCGCAATTGCCTGCCTGCCATCCTGGTTATACATAAAAAATGACATTGACGGACGCGGTCCAAAACCTTGAGGCGGATTTATCGGCATCCGCAGATTCATGATTCCTGCAACCCATCGATTATCCACCAGATATGTTACTCTAAAATCACTGACCTCTTGTATCAGTTCGCGGTTATCAGACCCAGGTTCAATATGCTCATTATGTCTGAATTCTGTATATATCCGCAGGTCAGCACCGCGGCTGATTGCCGCCTGCAATGCTGTTTCAGTGCCGGCAGTCACATTTAAATTACTGTCCAGTTCCAAAACACATTTCCATTCACTCATAAAGTCATCCTCCAATTTTAACGTTGATCAAGAGTTATCTACAGGCATTGGGGTCAGTGTGCAATGGCGCTAACTTAAGACCAGTTTGGGATGCTGACCCTACAGGGCAGATATTTGTTCTGCCCCGGACCCAGAGCGGCGCTACCGTTTGCCTTGGGCTGCGGGATGTAGCCCCGTTGGGGCTTAAGTTAGCGCCATTCATTTCACAACCGGTTCATCTTCAATCCCTCCACGCCCTCACGGGCGCGGCTACAGTTCTTCTGAAACCGCTCCAGACTGCTCAAAATCCCGGCATCAGGCACGGCTATCCCGGGCGACGCCTTTCTCCCGGTCTTATTGGTGCACGAAGATATTTCCCATCACCGTGGGCTCTTTGAAGTCGGTCCCGCTCGGTGAAAGCATGTAGTGCTCCGGCGTGTTGCCCGTCATGCGCTGGCGGCAGATGTTGACCCCCCACGGATAATTCGGTGTGGGACGTTGGCCGGAAATCGGCTCCGCATCAATACGGACTTCAGCCGTCCAGCGGTCAGGATATTTTTTCACCGCGACTGCCCCGACCTTGTAGAAGCCCGGCAGATCCTCGACCCGGCTGGTAAGGCATTCGTCGAGAACCACCCCGGCGGAGTTGATGCCGATGAACGGGCGGATCCCTCCTGCGGTCTCCAAGCGGATTTCCACCATGTCATCGGCAAAAATGCTCGTGGAGTCGGAATCTTTGCAGGATTCGGCCAGCCGGTCCATCTTGGGTTCGTAACACTCGATGCCGACAATCAATGCCGAGTTGTCGTTGAGCCACCGGAAGGCAACCCGCGTTTTGACATGCTCCGGATGTTCTCCGGTGAGCATATCGCGCAGGAGGTGAAAGCCGTAACCGGCCGGATCATCGGCCGTCCAGAAGGCCTTGGTCAGGTCGCCATCGATCACAGGGGCTTCGTTTGCGGTCCTGATCTTCAGGTTTGGCCCGGTGCGCTTGAGTTTTTCGAACACCAGCTTGAGCGTTTCCATCTCTCCCTTGATGCCCGCGATGCGCTGTCCGTAAATGGAATCCCCGGCCTTGGCTTTGGCGCGGTCCAGGATTTCGAAGAAGTGGTCCACGTCCCCCGGTTTCAAAAAGCCGCCTGCAGAAGTGATCTGGCGCGGCTCGGGGCGCATCCAGACCGACTCGGCAAACTCAAAAAATTCTTTCATCTCGGCCTTTGCCGGGCCGTAGAAGAGCTCGTAATATTCATTGAGTGTGGCCTGGATATCCAGATCGCGGTCCCAGCAAAGCTTGCTGTGGAGATAGAGCATCAGGTGGCTGATCCATGGCCGGGCCATCACCGGCATGTTCGCCGCTTTTGAGTTGAAGCTACTCGGGCTCCAACCGACTTCCGCGAGAAAGCCGATGGCATGGTCATAAAGCCCATCGAAACTCCGCTTCATCTGGGAGGGGAAGATCACCGGGATGGGCGGCGCGTTGTAGGGAGCGGCGTGCTGCAGGTAATACTCCCAGATAACCAGTTGCTCCGGGCTGTTCATGGCGGCGATCCATTCCTTGCGGTTGGGCAGCTCATGCGCCCGTTCGGGCAAATGCCAGTCGGAACTGCTCTGGGTGAAGCCCACCACAAAATCGTCCGGCACTTCTTTAAGATTTGACGGGATGCGGCTGGTGATCCCGTAGGCAAACACCGGAAACTTCTTGCCCGGGTGTTTTTTTACCAGGCGTTGGCGCACATCGAGGTTGAAATCCCACACATAGTCGCTAAAGCGCCCACTCTGGCCGCGAGTCTTGAATTTATCCCAGCCGGCTGCGGCATCCCCGTCATCGATAAATGCTGGCCAGCCGTCCGGCTGCCCGATGCACATGTAATCAATGCCCGGGAAGAATCGATCCACCAGCTCGAGATACTCGGCCTGATCGGCCCGCAGCCGTTGGCTGCTGAACCGGGGCACATGGTAATCAACTTTTTCGTTCACCCGTCCGTAATATTCCTGCGGCTGGGTTTCCGGATCGATTTCGATCGGGCCGCTGACGCTGTGGTAAACCGGCAGGAAACGGTCGGCCCCGACGCGCATGGCCTTCCACCATAAAAATTCCTCCGGGATGGAAGTCCCGACCTTGCAATCGGCAAAAAGGCGCACTGGAAATTCGGGCTCTTCAGTCGTGTTCTGCTGTTTGACGGCAAGGTTTTTGGATTTCGGAATAACCATGCCCAGTTCGGGAATCGGGGCATACCAGCGCATGCCCATCTGCTCGAGCAGCGCGTAAACTGCATACAGCGTCCCCGTGCCATCATACGAGTGGAAGCCAAACTCCTCGCTGAAATCCCGGTAGTCGATCATTGGCGGCCATCTCCACTTGTGGCCGATGGTTTTTTCCCAGTATTTTTGTCGCTCGAACCGGGGAACCTTCTCGAAGCGCAAAAACGACTTGGCGTAGTTGTAGAATTGTCTCCCTGCCACGATGACGTGATTGTCCTGCGCGAAAATTTTGAAGCCATCGTTCTTGATGCCCTCGAGCGAAAATCCCAGCTTCCGGGTCCAGTCACTCTCGCCCACATAAACATGGTTGGCGACATCGGCGGTTGGCTCGGAAACAATGGGCAGCGAGGCCCCCGACATCGCTTTGAGATGCTTCTGCAACTCCGCCGCCGCGGTTTTGACGCTCGGCGAGGCATCGGCGGCCATCACGATTTCCGCTGCCGGCTTGCCATCGACAACCAGCGGGACAGTCGAGGCACCATGGGCGACGGTCGCCAGCAGAAGGGGAAACAAGATCGAAGGAATTTTCATGCTGAACTTAATGAGGGGGCCTTGAGTTGATCTCTCATGAATGAACCGCAGAGAAGGCACGAAACCCAAAGCACAACTATTTCTGGGCGTTCTCCCGGTCAAGGACCACCAAACTGGTGAGGGAAAATGACCTGTGGACCCTCGCATGGCATCCGCCCGCAGGCAGTGCCATTGTGAAAACGTCACGGAGATTTTGGGGAAAGGCTGTCGAATTCTGTCTGTCGTTGGCGGGATGCGGGAACGCTCCTGCGTCTGGAGGTCACTTTTGTTTACCAGCAAAGCAAATCTTGGCAGACATTTTGTTTCGTGAGCATCTCAAGGAAATTCGTCCACATCTGGCCGCCATGATTGTTCATGATTTGACTCATCCCGACTTCGATCCTCCGGATTGCCCCGCATGGGCCAAGGAGGACCTGCCACCCTCGATCAGGCCCTATTGCGGGAGAAATGGCCTGCCATCGCCTTGGCATGAGAGGAACTATGCGCTGGCCATGACGGTTCGTGGCGTGGATCGTTATCATGCCAATCAGTTCATCGTCCACCGGCCGGAAACGGCCCACTATCTGTATACCGATTACACACCGCTAGAGGTCGGCTATCGGCAGGGGATGTTGCCATTACACGAAAAGCTTGCGGCGGAAGTGACTTCTTCCGGGCAGTCGCCCATGGAAAAGGCGGTGAGTCTTCTCAAACACGGCACCTCCAGGATGCGGCATCCGACCATGCCTCCGTGCGGACCCAACGTGAGGCCTGATCGCAACCTCGACGACGAATCCCTTTTGCAGAGCGGCGTCGGAGGTTGCAATGAGCAGACAAGAGTCTTCATCCGGCTGTGCCAGGTGTGCGGGATTCCTGCCCGCCTCATTCAGCTTTTTTACTCCGACGGCACCGGGCATTGCATAGCAGAATTCCATTCCGGGGAAGGTTGGCACATGGCGGATGCGAGCTGGTTCTGTGTGTTTCCCGACGCCAATGGGCGCCTTCTCTCCGCAGCACAGTGCCACGACGGCGGGGAGGGGCAAAGGTCTGCCGGCAAGGCCTATTTCGATCGTTTTCAAGAACTGTTGGCTTTGCCACAAGAATCTCTCGGGCTGGGAAATGAAACCATGAGTTCCCCGGAAGAAACCAACCTGCGATACTGGACGCGCCTCAGCGCCAGATCCGCCGAAACATTGGCGGCGGAATTTTATGTTTTTGGAGTGATCAATTACCCCCTGCCCGCATGAGAAGCAACGCGACCAGGCTGATATCCGGGAGTGGTTTCGGGATGCGGATGTGGAATTTTGGGCCGAGCCTGTCGGATGTTTGCGCGGGTTTTTCGCGACGGGAAACCACAAGCCCTTTACTACAAAGTTATCTACCATGAAAATTGCCTCCATCCCTCTCCTCTTTTTGTGCTTCATTTTCCCCGTCTCCAGCCCGGCTGAAGTGGTGCGGGTGGATTGGGAAGGGGCGTTTGAAGGGCAAACGGGTTCCGATTTGCGCGATCCGGAGCGCCGCCTCGTCATCGTTGGCGCGAGAAAGGAGACTCTGAGTTTTGTTGACAAGACATCCACCCCGCCAAGCCCCTTGGCCGGAGGCAAGACCGCTCTGGTGTTTGATTCGACGCCGGAAAATCCTTTTTGGGTGCGACTGTGCTTCCGCCCATTCGACACATCGGAGGCACCTCAAGGCGCGGTGGAATTCCTCCTTCAACCGGTGCAAGGCAGGGCGGAAGTTCAGGTCGGCCACCAAAGCGCTCCTTGGGACCCCCAGGTCAACCAAGCTTATTACATTGAAAATGCGGCCTTCGATGTGGGACTCACCCCTGGCTCGGAACCAATGGTCGCCGGACGGCTTGGCGAGACGGATTCCGTCACCACGATCACGGCAGGAGAAACCTATCGGGTGACGATCCAATGGGACTTAACTCATTCCCAGCCCATCGCCCGCATCTTTCTTAACGGGGAGGTCTTGCGAGAAAAAGGGAAGGGGGACCCGCTCAACCCGCCACTGGGAACGATTGCGGGCAGCAAGGGTCTGAATGCTTTCAGGGTCTCTCTCGGAGGCCCCGAAGATCACGTGGGGAGGCTCCTGGTCGGTCCCATGGCCGCGTTCCTCGGCTCCATCCCCGATATGGAGCAGGCAGGAAGTCTCAGTGATCTTTGAGACGGCGGAACCTCACGGCGGCAGTCCCGGGACTGCCGCCGTGATCCCGCGTGAGCGCGGCGACGCGGCATCCCACCGAAAGCGCCGCTACCCGCAGGGTTTGACGTTCCGACCCGGAACTGGTCATTTTCGCTAACCACCGACTTTTCTCTTTACCGTCCGCTGAAGAAAGGGCTCAATTGCGGCTTGGTCCAGGCAAGGGGGGACAATGAAATCATTTCAACCGGACATCTTCATTACTATGAACAAAAAGCCGTTCTCGTTTAGCACGAACTCATCATCTCGGGTATTGCTTGCCGCCGCTTGTGCAGCGCTCCTTGCCATCCCGCAAACCGCCCGGGCGGATGATCGAACCAAGGCAAACAACACAACCAATCTGGACCAGACCGGGAGTTGGACCTTGGGCGTCGTTCCCGGGAGCGGGGATGTGGCTGTCTGGGATGATACGGTCACCGCCGCCAACACGACCGCTCTCGGCAGCAACCTTTCCTGGCAGGGCATCCGCATCGGCGGAACCACCCGGACCGGGCTGGTCACAATCAATGCCGGCAACACCCTCACTCTTGGATCATCCGGAATCGACATGTCGTCCGCCCCCAGAGATCTGAGCTTGAAGAGCGGAATCACGGTGGGTGCAAATCAGGATTGGACTGTTGGATCCAACCGAACTCTCTCTCACACAAGCGGCACGGGCAATTTGATCAGCGGAAGCGCGAATGTCACAAAAAAGGGCGCCGGCACCTTGGACACGTTCGGAACCTCAACCACGCCCAATGATTTCACCGGAACACTGACCATCGAACAGGGGACTTGGCTCGTTTCCGGCCAGGTGTTTTCCAATGCCTCCACTGCGAACGCTGTTCTGAAAGGCGGAGTGGTGGTCCGGAATACCGGAAACGTCGGGACGATAACCGCGAGCGGCGGCAACGCCACCACGCACATCGATGGGAACGTGACCCTTATCGGATCAACGTCAGGAACAAGCAACACTACCAGCCTTGTCTTTCAACGTGGTGCCGGAACTGCGGCGGTCAACCTTCGGGCGAACGCCGAGATCAATGTTTCCAATGCGCCGGTTGGCACGCTTCTTACCGGAGGCCGGGTGCTTTTCGGTGGCGTCAGCGAAAGCGGCGGAAATTTCAGCCTCACCAAGACCGGACCCGGCCTGCTGTATTTTGAAAACCAAAACTTAACCCCGACGTCCTACACCGGGGGAACCTTCATTAATGAGGGAACGCTGCGAATCTCTGGCTACGGCAAGCTGCCGACTGGAGGGAATGTCACGATCAACGGCGGCACCCTTTTCATGGACACCTACAACAACGTTTCGGTCGGCGTTCTCACCCTGACCAACGGTGCCATCCAACAGGGAACCCTCAGTGCGACGCCAAAAACCCTCACTGCCACCAGCTTCGTGATGTCCAACGGATCGGTCAGCCAGATTCTTGCCGGCGCGAATGCCACCATGACCAAGAGCACATCAGGCACGGTCACGCTCTCTGCCAACAACACCTTCACCGGCGCAACGGCGGTCAATGCGGGCACCCTGATCATCAGCGGGTCGATTAGTAACTCCAGTGCGGTCACCGTCGCGGCTGGTGCACAACTGCGCTACAATTCCGCCAGTGCCCGGACAGGCGGCCTCACGCTTAGCGGCAATGGCAGTGCCTCGCGCGCGGTGCTTGGAGGCATAGGCAGCATCAATACGGCCATTACGTTGGACAACTTGGGCGACACACTCTCTCCGGGCAACAGCCCAGGCCTGCAGGGTTATGGAGTGACCCAGACATGGGCCTCGATGACTTACCTTTGGGAAGTGAACAACTTCACCGGCACAACAGCCGGCACCGACTTCGACCGGATCAACATCACCGGCAACCTGAACCTCACGGGCGGCACTGGGGCCTACCAACTCGACATCACGTCCCTCACCGGGCTGAACGCCAACGGGAATGTCGGCAACTTCAGCGAGGTGAACCGTTCCTGGACGATCCTCAACACCACCACCGGCATCAGTGGATTCAATGCAGCCAATTGGACACTCCTCACTACAAACTTCACGAGTAGCCCCGCCTACGGGGGAACCTTCTCGCTGGCCCAAGCGAGCAATGACTTGGTGCTGAGCTACGCCGTCCCAGAGCCCTCCACTTGGGCGCTCCTCGCCGTCAGCCTCGCGACCGTCATGGTCCTGCGCCGCCGCCGTCGGACGTCTTAAACTTCGGCCTTTTCTTGTCGGGGGAGGCGAGGGGGCGGTCGTTTATCCGCGGAGGGCGCCGGGATGGGATTCGGAGTATCGCCGCGATACCGAAATCCGGTCCGGAAGTGCGCTTTGCCCGGACAAATCCCAGGGGAGTGGTTCAGATTGCGTAAGGGTCTGGCCGCCAGAGCCGGCGGCTGACCGAGGCCTATCCACTGTGATAAGGTGAGGGAAGCCGATGGCTCTGGCGGCCAAATGGTTAGCAAGATGGAGTGCGTCACTGTGATTTGTCCGGCCTTAGAGCGATCCTCTTTGGCTGGCACTCAGGATGCCTGTCCCTCGCGTTCGGCGGGACGAAGTTCCTCGATTTCGCGCTTGAGGGGCTCCCGTTAGGCGCGGACGAATTCGTGGCCCCGCGCATCGCGCGGTGAAGGTGCACCAGAAGAGTCGAGCGCCCGAGAAAAGACGCTGAGACGCCTTTTCGTTGACTGGTAATATTCTTGTGGATATCTCTCGTCTTTCATGGGACTTCAAAGGCTTAGTCACCTGCGACGCACTTATCGGGAGGGATTGCTGAATGATGTGGTTCCCTTTTGGTCTAAGAACGCGGTTGACTCCGAATTCGGCGGTTTCCTGACCTGTCTGGATCGCCAGGGACGGGTCATCGACACCGACAAGGCGATCTGGCTTCAAGGCCGCATGAGTTGGCTATATGCCACCCTGTATTCCGAGGTGGAACCGCGGCAGGACTGGATGCTCCAGGCCCGTAGCGGGGCGAATTTTCTCCGGGAGCACGGATTCGATCACGACGGGCGGATGTTTTTTCATGTCACCCGCGAGGGTCGTCCGATCCGGAAACGGCGATACTTTTTCAGCGAATGCTTCACGGTGATGGCTTACGCCGCGCTGGCGCGGGCTGACCACGATTCGGATTGGGCCGTTCGGGCCCGGGAGCAAGGCTGCCTCTCTCATACCATCTCTGCCAAATAAATGGACTCAGAACATCGGCAGGATGCCGATGCCACGTGGCATTGGCTTCCAGCCAATGATCCAAACAAATCAAAGAGATGGTATAAGTAGTGCGCAAAGATTTTCCCGCTTTCCCGGAAGCGTTCGATCGGGGTGAGCTTCGCCCACTCCGGCTACTCTTCCGGCCAGCCTTCAAATCTCACGATGGAACCGTCTCCACCCCAAAAGCAACGGCCTGTCGAGGCGGGAGAACGGCAGTTCTGGGAGAGTTGCAAACACGGAAAAGATGGCGGCAGAGCCGCGACCACGCCTCAGCGGAGTGAGGCGGCTACAACAACAGCGCGCGAAATGACGTTCTGCGCCTGTAGCCACGGCAGTCCCTTGCCGTGTTCGTGCCATGCCGCGCGAAGCGCGCTCGCTGGATCACCTGGAATTGCAATTATTTGGCGGAGAGACAGTCTCACGCAACCGCGTCCCGGAGAATTTCGGCGAGGTGGAGGGCTTTTCGTCCGGTGCCGTCGTGGATTTGATGGCGGCAGGAGGTGCCGGACGCGCAAATGACGCTGGACTCCGGTTCCTTGCGCACGGCCGGGAAGAGGACGAGTTCCCCGATGTCCATCGAGAGCTGATAATGCTCGGACTCATATCCGAAGCTGCCGGCCATCCCGCAGCAGCCGGAGGGGATCAAGCGCACGTCATGGCCCGGGACAAGCTCCAAGGCGCGAATCGTCGGCAGCAGCCCGACGAGAGCTTTCTGCTGGCAGTGGCCGTGAAGACGAATGACTTTTTTCCGTTCGAGAAAAGATCCGGGCGCGATGCGTCCGGCATCGGCTTCGCGCACGAGAAATTCATCGAGCAGGAGGCAATGCGAGGCTAACTCGCGGGCCTGCTGCCGGGCGGCTCCCCGGAGCAGATCCGGATACTCATCGCGAAACCCCAGGAAGGCCGAGGGTTCGATGCCGATGAGTGGCCTCTCCGCGGAGATCAACGGATAGAGCCGGCGCACGTTCTCCCGCGCGAGCCCCCGCGCTTTTTTGAGAACCCCCTTCGAGAGGGAAGACCTTCCGCTTTCAAGGTGATCGGGTATCGAAACCCGGTAGCCCAGCCTTTCCAGGAGCTCGACTGTTTTGATGCCGATCGATGCGTCCTGATAATTCGTAAACTCGTCGGCGAACAAAAAGACCTCTCCCGTCCGGCCGGAGGTGGCGGCGGGCGTGTGGCGGCCAAACCAGGAGCGGAACGTTTCCTGCGGGAGCAGCGGAATGCTCCGCTTGGGATGAAATCCGGACAAGGTATTTGCTGCCCGTCGAAGGAAGGGAGTGCGGAAGATTGCGTTCCAGATCCAGGGAGCCAAACGCGCCAGCCGGTTGATTTCCACATAGCTGGAAATCAAGCGGGAACGCAGCGGGATGCCGTGCTGCTCGTGGTAGCTCTGGAGAAACTCGGCCTTTAGCCTGGTGAGATCGACCCCCGAGGGGCACTCGGACTTGCAGCCTTTGCAGCCCAGGCAGAGGTCCAGCACGCGGTGGAGTTCCCCGCTGTGCAGGGCCGTTTGCCCCCGGTCGGTCATGAGCTGGCGGAGGAGGTTGGCCCGGCCACGGGTGGAATCCTCCTCCCGGCGGGTCGCCATGTAGCTCGGGCACATCGTGCCGCCTCCCAGGGGAGTTTTCAGGCACTCGCCGGCCCCGTTGCATTTCTCTGCGGCGGCGACCATGCCGCCTGCATCCGGCCACGCGAAGAAGGTTTCCCAAGCCGGAGGGCTTGAATCCGGGGCGTGACGCAACGCCTCATCCATGGGGGGCGCGCCGAATATTTTCCCGGGATTCAGGATGCCATGCGGATCGAAGGCCTGCTTGATCTCCCGGATCATCGCATAGCAGTCGTCGCCGACCATCTTCCGCAAAAACTCTCCGCGCAACCGGCCATCCCCATGCTCTCCGCTCAGCGAGCCCCGGTAGGATTTGACCAGCGCCGCGACATCCTCCGCGACCTGGCGAAAAAGGCGGACCCCTTCGCGGTGATGCAGACTGAAGATGGGCCGCATATGCAGCTGTCCGGTCGCGGCATGCCCGTAATAAACGCAGTCGATTCCATGCTTCCGCATCAGCGCGTCGAAATCGCGGATGTAATCTGGCAGAGCCCGCACATCCACGGCGGTGTCCTCCGCGACTTCGCGGGGCTTCTCATTTCCCGGCACGTTGTTGATGACCGCCTGCCCGGCCCGGCGCAAATCCCAGACATTGTTGGATGCGGACCCGCGGAGGACCGGATACGCGTAGCCCAGTCCGGCCGTCCGCAGGGCTTGCTCGACCTGGCCGACCGTCGTCTCGAGATCGGCCGCGCTTTCCCTGCGAAATTCCATGACGAGAATGGCGGCGGGCTCGCCGACCAAAAAATCCCGCTTCCGGGCGAGATCCAGGTTTTGCTTGCTGCAATCGAGGATATGTTGATCGATCAACTCGCAGGCCGAGGGCTGGAATTCGAGCGCGATCAGATTGGCCCGCAACGAATCCTCAATGCTGCGGAAATGCCCGCAGACCAGGGCCTGGTGGACGGGCGGCAGAGGGTCGCAGGACAGCTCGATTTCCGTGGCCACAAAAAGCGTTCCCTCGGAACCGGCGATCAACCGGCAGAAATTGAAAGGCTCATCGTGCGCCTCATCGAGGGCTGAGCATTTCATCAGCAGGTCCAGGGCGTAGCCGGTGTTGCGGCGCGGAATGGACTCCCGGGGGAATTGTCGCGTGATCTCCGCCCGGTTTTCCCTGCGGCCCAGCATATCCCGAACGGTCCGGTAAATGCCCGCTTCCAGGGTGTCGCCGCGACATTTTTCCCGGAATGCTTCCGGAGAGAGCGGCTCAAAAAACACCTCGCTGCCGTCGCTCAGAAACCCGCGCAGGCGCACCAGCCGGTCGCGCGTGCTGCCGTATATCACCGAGTTGGAGCCACACGAGTTGTTTCCCACCATGCCGCCCATCATCGCCCGGTTGGCCGTCGAAGTTTCCGGCCCGAAAAACAACCCGTGCACGGCGAGCGCGGCATTCAGCTCGTTGCGGATCACCCCCGGCTGGACGACGACCCTTCCGCGCCCGGCATCGATTTTGAGAATTTTCCTGAAGTGCCGCGACAGATCCATCACCAATCCGGTTCCCACACATTGGCCGGCGAGCGAAGTGCCTGCCGTGCGCGGAATCAGGCTGAGGTGGTTACGGGCCGCCCAGAGAATCAGCCGCCGGATATCTTCGGGGGTCTTTGGCCAGGCAACGCCGAGCGGCAGTTCTTGATACTCCGACGCATCGGTGGCGTAGAGCCGGCGCATCGTCTCATCGAAAGCGACCTCCCCATCGAAGGGGCCGGCCAGAAAATCTTCCTGCGCTGCGGCCGTGGGCTGGTTGATCATCCTAAAAGAAAAAATGGGAAATGCCGCGGCGGTTTTGGCGAAACCGCCCTGCCACCCACCGGGAGGGATGCCGGCTCCGCTTCGCTACGGTTGTGCTCCCTCCACCAAACGCCCGACTTGCCCGATCCACGAAGCGCTTTCGCGCGGGTTTTGCCAAGCCGTCCGTCGATTTCCTATGATTCGGCATCCGGACTCCAGGAGGCCAGAGGCTCAAACTTTAGACAGAAGCTCATCGAAGACCTCGGCGTTATGCTCACCCAGTCCTGGAGCAGGACGTGCTGAGCGGGGACGCTGGCGATCAAACGAAATCGGGAGGCCGACGACCCGGATGCCATTCCCCGGGAGATCTTGCAGGATGTCCACTGCGGCGAGTTGCTCGGACTCGGCGAGTTCCTTGATATTGTTCACCGGCGCGCACGGCACACCGACAGCCTCCAGGGCGGAGATCAGGGCGTCACGGGTATGAAGCGCGACGGCCGCCGACATGGCGGGAATCAGGGCTTCCTTGTTTCGCACCCGCTGGGGCGCGGTCTGGAAGCGGGGATCGGCGCTCCATTCCGGATGTCCGAGCACGGCGGAGCAGGAAGCAAACATCGGGTCGTTGCCTGCCGCGATCACCAAGGGAAGATCGGATGCCTCGAAGACCTGGTAGGGGACGATGAAAGCACTGCCCGTGCCGTGCCTGCCAGGAATACGGCCCGTGGCGATGTGGGCGTTCAAGGGTCCCTCCACCCAATGCACCGCGGTTTCGAAGAGCGAGGTGTCCACGATGGACCCGCATCCGGTGAGGTCACGTTTCCGGAGCGCACCCAGGGCGCCGATCACGCAAAACATCCCGGTGGCTTTGTCGTTGATGGAGGCCCCATTGAAGGTCGGCTCCTCCTCGGGGCGACCCGTGATGCTCATGATCCCGCCGTAGGCTTGCAGGAGGGGATCAAAGCCGGGATTTTTGTACATCGGCCCGGTCTGCCCAAAGGCCGAGATGTTGCAATAAATCAGCCTGGGAAATCGGGCGCACATCGTTTCTCCATCAATCCCGAGCTGCTCCACCAGGCCCGGCCGCAATGTCTGGATGAGGATGTCCGCCGTCTCACAAAGCGCGTTTAATTTCTCGACGTCCTCCGCAGATTTGAGGTCCAGCGTGACGCTGCGTTTGTTGCGGTTCTGGGCATGAAAGTAGAGGCTGGTCAGATCGTTCGGTCCGAACGGAGGACCCCATTGCCGGGCGTCGTCACCGCCATTCGGTTTCTCCACCTTGATGACATCGGCCCCCATGTCGGCCATGATGTTCCCGGCGAGCGGGCCGGCTAGGGCGTGGGCGACTTCAATGACTCGCACTCCGGCGAGGGGCAGGTTTTCTGTGGTGTTCATGGTTGCATGTGGAGGCCTCCGGAAACCGTCATGTTTTCTCCGGTGATGTAAACGGCCGCGTCGGAAAGAAGAAAGGCGACCAGGTTGGCCACTTCATGGGGTTCGCCGTATCGTCCCATGGGAATACGCGCCAGAGTTTGCGCGGCAAATTTTTCGCTGCGCAGAACCTCGGTCATGGCCGTGTTAACGGTTCCAAATCCGACGGAATTGCAGCGGATGCCATACTTGGCCCATTCCACGGCCCCCGTCATGGTCAGGCCAAAAAGTCCGGATTTGGCGGCGGAGTAATTGGCCTGGCCGAACGAGCCGCGCTTCCCGGCGATCGAGGAAATGTTGACGATCGCGCCGGTCGTCCCCGTCGGCTGGGGGACGTCCGGACGCGCCCGGTCGAGCATGTGCCGGCCAGCCGCCTGCATCATGAGGTAGCAGCCGGTGAGGTTCACCTCCATCACGTCGCCCCACTGCTGGGCGGTCATGTTTTCCAAGCGGGCCGGGCGGGTGATGCCGGCATTATTGACCAACCCGTGGACGGCACCAAATTTTTCCACGGCCTCTTGCACGCAGCGCGCGGCAAAGGCTTCGTCCGCCACATTTCCGGTGCAGGCGGCCGTGCGATCCTGCGGAAATCCGGCCAGCGTGACGGCAAGGATTTCTTCATTCCTGTCCGCCAGCATGACGCTCGCTCCGAGGTCTGAGCAAAGCCGGGCAATGGCTTGGCCGATGCCTTGGGCGGCACCGGTGACGATGACCGTGCGCCCGGAAAGGTCCATGGGATTCCCGCGGGCGCTCATGGCCGATCCTTTCCAAAAACGATGGTGCCCGAGGACGAGAACATGCCGCCCACTCCGTGAGCCACCGAGATTTTTACGTCAGGCACCTGGGCCGGGGCGGTTCCGCGCACCTGGCGGACGCTTTCCTGCAAGGCAAACATGCCATACATGCCGGTGTGCGTGTAGGAAAGACCGCCGCCGTTGGTGTTCAAGGGGAGCTTTCCGCCTGGACGCGTGTTGCCTTCCCCGATGAAGTCTTTGGCCTCGCCTCTCGCGCAAAAGCCGAGATCCTCGAGGCCAAATAAAGGAAGGTGAGCGAAGGCATCGTAGATCATGAGGTGGTTGACATCCTCATGGCGGATCCCGGCCATCTTCATGGCTGTCGGACCCGAGACCCGGAACGCCCGCGAGGAGGTGAAGTCTTCCATCTGCGACACCATGGTCGTCTCGACGCTCTCGCCGCTTCCAAGGAGATAGACAGGCGGCGCGGGAAAATCGGTGGCGCGCTCGGCGGCGGTGAGAATCAGTGCTCCGCCGCCATCGGTGACCGGGCAGCATTGGAGAAGGCGAAACGGGTAGGCCACCATGCGGCTGGCCAGCACCTCTTCCACCGTCACGCGCTCCTGAAACAATGCCCGGGGATTTTGCGCCGCCCACTCGCGCTGGACCACCGCCACCATGGCAAGGTGCTCGTGGGTCGTCCCGGTGGCTTTCATGTAGCGGAGCACAGGAATCGGAAAGAGCGTCGCCGGACCCGCAGGCCCAAACGGGGCCTCAAACTGTCCCGCCAGACTTTCGGGCTCGGGCGGACGGGGCGTGGCATTCACGCGCGATTTGCCGCTTTCTCCATGAGTGATCAGGATCGTGTGAGCATAGCCCGCGGCAATCGCCGCCGCCGCATGGCGCACATGCAGCATGAAGGAGCACCCGCCCACTCCCGTGCCGTCCACCCAGCGCGGGGTGATTCCGAGATAGTGCGCGATTTGCTGGGGCATCATCTGACCGACGCAGGCGAGCCCGTCAATGTCCTTGGGCTGGAGCCCCGCATCGGCCATGGCATTGAGCGCGGCATCCGCGTGCAGCATGATCTGGGACATGTCCGGGACGACCCCGATGCGGGTGGTTTCCGCCGCTCCCACCACGGCAACTGAACCGGGCTTGTAGGCCATTACGCGCCCTCCTTCAACGGACGGAAGAGCGGAAGCGAAATGCTGTCGTCCACCGGGCGGAAGACGACCTCCAGCGGCATGTCCAGCTTCAATGCCTCGGGAGTCTGCGGGCATTCGACAATGTTTGTCATCATGCGCGGCCCCTCCTCCAATTCGACCACCGCGATGGCATACGGGGGAGTGAATCCCGGCACCTCGCGGTGATGGATGACATAGCTGTAGAGGGTGGCGCGACCGGAGGCCTCGAAGACAGCGACCGCTCGATTTCCCGTGAACGGGCTGAAAGGGCGCGGCGGGAAATAGGCTCGCCCGGTGTCCGGACAGCGCTGAAGCAACAACTTCCCGCTCTTGCAGCCGTCCCAGAAATGCTTCGTCTCGGGTGTCGGCTCCGGCTTGCTTCCGGTAAACGGAATTTCAGCGAGCTTGGATACAGGCAAAAAGAATGGATGGAGCGCTTCCATGGGGAACATCAATAAACTCGCACCGCGGCTTGGGACAATCAATAAGCGGCGACTGGTTATTTTACCTATCCTGTCAGCGGGAAAGAAAAAGCGCGAGAGGGAGCGAGGCGGCCGCGCAAATCGTGCTGAGCACGATCGACTTGCTGGCCAGCGGCTCGTCTCCGCCCAGTTGGCGAACCATGACAAAGGAGGCGGTGGCGGTCGGGCAGGCCGCGAGGATCAGGGCGATCTTCAAGTTGTCGCCGGTGATGCCGAAGAGCGGGGAAAGGAAATACACGAGCAGGGGAAAACAGAGGTTCTTAAGCAGGGTGGAGACCAGAACCCCGCCAAGCCGGTCCCCCAGCCTGGCGTGGGCGAGCGAGCCGCCAATGCAGAGGAGCGCGATGGGCACGGCCGGGCTGCCGAGGGCTTCGACCGTGCGATCCAAATAAACCGGAAGTCGGATCCCGGCGAAGGCCAGGGGCATTCCGGCCATGCCGCCCAGGAGCAATGGGTTCGTGAAAATCGAGCGGAGAACCGTTCGCAGGGGGTTCGGGGACTGCTGGCCGCTGCTCAGCATGATGACCGAAAGCGCGTTGCCAAAGGCCGTCAGGAAAGCCATCACGATGACCGCTGTCGCGAACGCTTCCCGCTTTCCCGACAGCCCCTCGAACGTGTAGGCGAGCACCGGGATTCCAATGTAGGCCAGATTTCCGCGGAACGCGGATTGCGAGAGGGTCCCCTTCGAGGATGGGTGCAAGCGCAGGAGACCGGCGCCGAGCCACCCCGCCGCCGCGATGATGACCGTGCCGACAAACAGCAAGGCCAGGAGGGCGAGGGTCGAGGATCCGGGCTTGTCCGCATGGGCGACGGAGCGAAACAGCAGCGCCGGCAGGGTGATCCAAAAAACCAGCTTGTTCAGGTCGTCCATGAATGCCTTCCCGAGAAAGCGGAGGTGCGCCAGGAAAAACCCGATCACGACGAGCAGCAGGATGGGCGCAAGAATCTGGATCATTCCGATCCCGAAAGCATCAGGCCCGCCGAAAGAGGCGTCAATCCCACAAGGGCTGGTAAGCTGATGTCACCAGATTGCGGTGGGTGAAAATGCTGACTCTGATCTTTCTTGCCTAACGTCCCCAGTGAGGAATCCCCGCTTGCTTCCGGCATGTCTCTCGCCCGCGCAGCGGATTTAGCAGGAGGCATGACAAAAGTGCCGAAGGCATGGGGATTAGCTGCACCGGCCCGTCCGGCCTGGTGTTGTTTTTATTGCACTTCAAGCTTCAAGGCTGATTTTGTTTCTCCTCTTTCGTAGAAAAGGCCAAAATCGAGTAAGCCTTTCCATTGAAAGCTAAACGGTCGACCAAGTGCATTCCGAGTTTGCGCTGAGCTGCTGCCAGTGATCTAGGATTAGCTTCGTCAACAAAACCTACTCCAATATCAAATCGGTTTTGAACCAATGAAAGCATCTTTTTAAACATTCCTTCGTGAATTCCTCTGCCTCTCCAGGCTTCGGCAATACATGTTGGGCCACTGATGAATACCTCTAATTCAGAGAGCTTTTGTCCTCCGAATGCGATGCTCGGAAACCGCTCAATTATGGCAGACAAAAGAGCGGAACTAGAGGCAAATGTAAGGGTTTGAGCCATCCTGTAGCCAACCAGTTCCGTCGTGGTGAAAGCTTTGACGATGGCGGCACCTTTAATGACCTCGTGAAGCATGTCAATTGAGAAACCCCCGGTTAAGAAACCACCCGCTCTCTGCTCTGAAGTTAAAGCCTCAAAAAGATTTTTTCCCTGAAGCTCTAAGATTGCGGGGAAGTCCTCTCGGGAGGCCGCGCTATAATTGATGTCGGTATTCATAATTCTCATCTGCGAAGATTACTAACGTCGCTACTATTTGGCTCCTTGGATTCAAGAGTTAAGTGCGAAAATAGGGAAGGGAAAAAGGGGTCAGCAACGAATGGCGCTAAGTTCAGGGCGTTTTGGGGTGCAGCCCTTGCAGGGCAGATCGTTGTGTTTCCTCGAGATCCCTGGGTAGCTCCGCAACCCAGGGCTAGGGGATTGAGCCCCGTTGGGGCTTAAGTTAGCGCCATTCGGGTCAGCAACTGTCTTAGATCGCAAGGAAAAGGGCGGGATATTTTAATAGTCGGTTGGCGAGGAGGATGAGTTTTCGCATGAGGACGGTGAGGGCGAGTTTTTTTGGTTTTCCGGCAAGGAGGAGACGTTGGGAGAGGGCTTTGAGGACGGGGTTGTGGCGGGAGGCGACGAGAGCGGCCATGCTGAGCCCTTCCGTGATCGGGGACGAAAAAGTTCCCGTCACGGGATTTCAGTTTTTTTTGCGCAGCGGAGGGGCCGATCTCCAGCCTTCTCATCATAAGGTCCAAGAGATGGCTTCAGCTTTCAAAATCCAGAGAGGTCGTCAGGGTGCGGATGTGATCGAAAAACGTGCGCCGCGCTCCGAGCTTGGCCCGCAGCAACCGATACGCCCCGTCGGTGATCTCCCGCAGCGTATGCAAACCGCAAGCCAGCAGGTTCATCGTGGCCAGCAGCGGGGAGAGGCGCTTCTTGCCCTGTCCGAAGTTGTGTTCCAAGTGGTAGCCCGTGGTCTTGAGTCCATTAGGGCTTTCATTTTCGATCTTTCAGCGTGCGCGTGCCGCCGAGACCAACCCGACAACGTTCTCTTCCCCAACCTTCCCGTCGGTGATCAGTCCTGTGGGATGATGAATTCCGGTCGCCGCGGCACCACCTCTTTGTGGGAGGGACTGACAATGACCGGCGTGATGGCACTGTGAAAATGGAGGCATTCCCCGCTCTTGTGCGCGATGCGTGAACAGTGCGGGCAGTGGATATTTTCCGTTTGGGAAGAAAAATACCAGGTGGCATCCAGGGCAATGAGCCGGGTGTTTTCCACCGCGCGCATGAACTCCAGCAGACCCGCTTGGTCAAAATCCGCGTGCAACCCGTCGAAAAGGCAGAAGAGCTGTGAGGGCTCCACGGGATCGAGGGTTTGGCGGATCTGATTGTCGCAGGGGATGCGTTCCACTGCGAACAAGGAGCGGGCATTGTGGCGCCCTCCGGCCTCCTCCCGGGCTCTCGGGAAAATCAGAAACGAGGGACACCGGGTAAAGAAGACCGGAAAAGCAGAAAGCGCTATGGCGGCCATCGGGGAGCGGGTGTTCTTCCCCTTGCGGTCATCGGGCGGCGCACCGGCCACCTCCCGAAAGCGCCTGATGATTTTTGAGAAGCTTCGGCCCGGCATGGAACAGCTTAATGAAGGGTGTGGTAAAAAAAGTACAGTGACAATTTTGTCGCATTTCTCCTCACCGCGCTTTCCCTTGGCAAGAGGCCGATTTTTACCAGGCTCTCCCCCTTCCCAGAGTCTCCTATGAGAATTGCTGGAAAAGGGTTGCCTTTCATGCATTAAGTGCGTATACCGCACATCTTATTCGCCTATGACGAAACCGTATGATCAGCGCAACCATATTGTCGGTCTGGAAAAAGGCCTGGCCGTCATTAAATGTTTCGATGCCGAACACAAAAAGCTAACCATCGCCGAGGTGGCGGTGGCCATCGGGCTTTCCCGGGCGGCGGCGCGTCGCTGCCTGCTCACGCTCACTCATCTTGGCTACGCCGAATATGACGGAAAATTTTTCCGGCTTACCGTCCAGGCGTTGCGCCTGGGCTACGCCTATCTGGCCTCCACGACGAACCCTCAGATTCTCCAGAACTTCGTCGAGCGCTTGTCCGAAGAGACCGGCGAATCCAGCTCAGGCGCCATCTTGGACGGAAATGACATGGTCTATGTCGCGCGGGCCGCGGTGAAGCGAATTCTCGCTATCAATGTGAACGTGGGAACCCGGCTGCCGCTTTTTTGCACGTCGCTGGGACGGGTTTTGCTCGCCGGTCTGACACCCGAGGAGGCGGAAAGCCGTCTCGCGAGCACCCCGCGGCCGGAATATACGGAGCACACGATTACCAGCCTCCCGCAGCTTCGGAGGCAGTTGGAGCAGGTTCGCATCGATGGCTATTGCCTGGTGGAGGAGGAGCTTCAGCTTGGTCTGATTTCGCTGGCCGTTCCTGTTTACAGCTCGGACGGACGCACCGTGGCAGCGATTTGCGTGGGCTCCAGACCGCATCGCATGACGCCCAAACAGATGCTCAAAGAGTATCTGCCCAAGCTGGTCAAGGCTCAGAATGATCTCAGCGGAATGATCCAGTAGCCGGGCGCAACGCGGCACCGTCGCGCTGCCGGCTCTGGCGACCAGATCGTTGCGCGATGCGGAATCAGTTTTCTGTGATTTATCCGGGTTGGGAATGCCTCACGAACGGGTCTTATCCCGGAAACGGATTTTGAACCACGAAGGACACCAAGATCACGAAGGAAAATAATAAACGAGACTGGAACCATTTTGGGCCGGTTCGTTCAGGAGATCGGGCCATTTGATTTTCTCTGTCTTCGTGTGCTTCGTGGTAAATTCCAATCGCGGCGTTCAGGCTTATTTCACGTCCAGGGGATGCGACGGCCTTGCTTACTCCGGGCCGGCAGCCAGGGATTCCGCTTTGCAGAACTGCGGGATAATGCGTGTGTGGCTGAGCGGAAACGGTCCCTCGGTGGCCATTTCCACCACGAGGCGGGATATCTTGGAGGCGATCCTTCGCAGGGGCGAAATGTAGTGGGCGATGGGGGGATGGATCCAGTCCAGAAGCGGGTCATACTCGCGCGTGATCACGGAGACATCGTGGGGGATCCGCCGCCCGAGAGAAAGCAGGCGCGTGACAAGAGTTGCTGTCGCGAAGGCGTTGATCGCAAAGAAAGCCGAGGGCGGCCCGGAGGTCGAAAGCAGGGTGTTGATTTTCCGGAGCAAGTCCCGGCTTGAGTTCCCGTGCCGGATGATCTGGCACTGGACCGATGGATCGTCGGAGCGATGGAGGCTTTCAACGAAGCTCTCTTCGGTTTCCAAGTCGCCCGCATGATTGGCCTCGGGGATGATCCACGCAATCCGCCGGTGACCCTTCCCCAAGAATAGGCCCGCTGCATGGCGGCCCATCGAATGGTAGTCGGTGTCAACCGACGGCATCGGGAGGCCGGGGAAGATGGAGCCGAGGGCGATGGCGGGGAGCGAGTTGTCGCAAAACCACTGCTGGACCGTCCGGGATGACAGGGCCAGCACAAAAGCGCGGAAATCCCCGCGGTCCCGTAAATGCTGAATCGCGCGCGCAGGGCGGTTGGTCCCGAAACCCGGATGGGAAACAATCTCCAACCGCAGGCCGCGCTCCTGGAGAACCTTGCCCATGTAATCGATGAGAAAGATTCTGTTCCGGCTCATGGAATACAGCGGCAGCGTGGATACGAGGGCGACGGCGGCCTTGCCGGCCCGGCGCACCCGATGCTTCTTTAAGATGGCGCTCCGCCTTCCCTGCCTTACGGCGATAAGGCCCTCCCGTTTGATAACTGCGATGGCGGCCCGAAGGGTGGGTCGGCTGACCTGCAGGAGCAAACAAAGTTCGCGCTCGCCTGGCAGGAACCCTCTCCAGACTCCCGTGACGATCCCTTCGCGCAACGCATCCACTGTCTGCCTGGTCAGGGTTTGGCGTTGGGGCATGTTCAACATCGGGATTCGTGAAACTTTGGCCTAACGTGCCCATAAGGCAAAGCAAGATAGCAATCATTCACTGGAAAAATGGTCAGGCAGTGTGACCAGTCGAATCCCCTTGTGGAAATCAATCCGCGGGCGAAAATTTGCGCGGGATCACAGCCAAGACGTTCCCAACCACTATGACAGGAGAGCTTAACCTAAAAACGAAGTGGGGGCCGTTCTCCCCCAACTACCTCGGGCTCTCGCATATTCTTGATTCCGGGCAGGGAGCGATGGCCGATCTGCCCTTGTTCGTGGGTCGGCGCGATCCGGCATCCGTCGTCATTCCCGACAGCGCGTTC
This sequence comes from Chthoniobacter flavus, assembly GCA_945860745.1. GTDB lineage: Bacteria > Verrucomicrobiota > Verrucomicrobiia > Chthoniobacterales > Terrimicrobiaceae > CAMASH01. The sequence goes on from CAMASH010000014.1 coordinate 51,386, forward strand.
GACTTTGTTCAGAATATCACGGACGGAGACCGGCGCGCCACGGTCGGCGCTGTTCCGGAAGACGTCTCCCCGGATTATTCCTCGTTTGCGATCCGATATTTTTTGGATCCGCAGGGCGACACCGCGCTGGCCCGGTTCACCGCGGAAAGTGATGTGCGGGCAGGTTGCGAGATCACGTTTCACAACGCCTCCGATGAGCCTCGCGAATACTTTTACGGATTGGCTCTGACCGTCGCCGACGCCCGCAAAAAGGTGCTGCTGAAGGAGGCGCTGCGCCCGTGGTGGATCCCGGGGCGGGACTACTCAAGTATTGCGGCGTATCAGAAAACCTTTGCTCTGGGTTGCCGGCAGTGCCTTTCGCGCGTCTATGTCTGGGGCGTGGAGGACGAGATCCTGTCGCAAGCTTTTGGAGGCTGGCCGGAGGATCGGGTCACCTACCGGGCGACATTGCCGAAACCCCTGCGGGACGGATTTCTCTATTTTCGCTATATCAAATTCGGCGACCTTAATCCGGCGTGGGAGCTGAGGATTAACGGCCGGGCGACGGCTTTTCACTTCCCCCAAACGTGGGCGATCCCGGGCGGCGGCTGGGGAAAGAACCGCGATGCCTACGAATACTGGCGACTGCTGCGGGTGCCGGTCGGAAGCTTGCCGGAAACTGATGTTACGATTGAGCTTCGCTGCCTGGAGGCCCCCGGCAATGACATGGCGCGGATCTGGCTCGATGGCATGCTGTTCAGCGAGGGACTCCTCGCGGGCGATGAGGGAGAAGTTTCTCCGACGACCCTTGTGGACGAGCCTCTGCACGAGAGTTCTGCCGTCACGCTGGAGGCATCGGACGGGGCGGCCTCCACGTTTCAGGTGAGGATTTCGGGTGAGCCGGTGCGGCGCGTCACGATGACGACAGAGCGCCCGCCCGCGCAGGTTCAGTGCGGCTCGGGCTCGTTTGTGGCCCACTTGCGCCAGCGGTTTCATCTGCCGCCCGCCCGGATGCCACGCGATACGAATGGCTGTCCCTGGGGGTGCGTGGACGGCGCGCCGGTTGTCGTTCCCGCTCGCTCGGAGCGAACGGTCTCGGTCACGATTACGCTGGATGGTGAGCATGCCGACATCACGGCGGAGCCCGCTTCTCAAGCTCCGTTTAAACTCACTGGCCCTTATGCGGAGATGGCCGCCCGCCTCGGTGACATCCTGCTCTTTAATGTCAATTACCCTCTGAACCTGTTTGGGATCCCGTCGCCCTACTACGTCCCCTCAAAATATTTTCCACTTCCCTATTCCTGGGACGGAGGGCTGGCAGCCGTGGGGCTGGCAACCATTGCTCCCGATCTGGCCCTCCAGCAGGCCGCTTACTTCCTGGCGGATGCGGAGCATGACTTTCCGTTTATCTATTGCGGCTCTCCCGTGCCCACCCCGATTTATGCCCTTTGGGAGACCTACCAGGCGACGCAGGATCTGGCCGTCCTGTCCGACACCTATTCCGGGGCGAAGCGGATGTATGAATTCTATATCGGACGCACTCCCGGGAGTACGGTCAATGCCCACAACGACGGCTTCTTAAGCACCTACGCCTACAATTACAACCTTGGGATTGACGATCATCCCATCCAGCGATGGGCGGAAAAATGCCATCTCACCGGCAAAGGACTCTATTCCATCATCCTCATGCCCCAGGTGCTGCGCTTCGCTGGCATCATGCGGAATATCGCCATCCTTCTCGAACACGAGGCCGACGCCGCGCAGTTCCGCGAGGACGCCGAGTTGCTGGCAGGCAATATTGAGGGCCGTATGTGGGACGAGGAGAGCGGGCTTTACGGATGGGCTCACCGCACTGAACTGGGCGTGGAGCCGGTCGTTTTCGATGGGTGTGCGGGGGACCGATCTGCCTGCGCTTTTCTGCCGCTCTTCGCCGGCCTGACCGCGCACAAGGATCGGTTGATTACGCAAATGATGGATCCCGAGCGTTTCCTCACGCCGTTCGGCATTTCCTCCGTCGACATGCTCGCGCCTTCTTACAACCCGCGAGGCTATTGGAACGGTGGCATCTGGCCGGTGCTGCAATGGTTTCTCTGGAGGGGTCTCCTCGAGGCGGGTGAACCGGAGGTTGCCCGGCACGTGGCCGAAAAAATCCTGACGACCTGGCGGCGGTTCCATGAGTCGGAACACTATTTCGGCGAGCATTTCATGATCGCGCCCCAACAGATGAACGGCGCGCCTAACTTCGGAGGCTTAAACGCGGTGTTGCTGCCGATGCGGGCGGCCTATTTCGCCGCTTACCACGTGACGACGCCCTACGATATCGTCGTGCTGAAAAAATCCATGGATCGTGCGGAGGACGCGATCGCCCTCACGCTCAGCGCTCCGTGCCTCACGGCAGACACCCACGACCTCCTGGTCAATATGGGCCGCGGGAAGACCCTCTACTTGGTGACGTTGGACGGCCAACCGCATGGTGAGCTTGTTTCCGACGAAAACGGTCACCTGTCGCTTAAACTCCCGCGCCCATTAGGGCAGCAAGAAGTGGCGATACAGCCGGCCATAAAGACTAAAATAAAATGAAAACCCGATTTGTCCTGCACCTGGCGCTGGCGGTTGCCGTTTCCACCGGCAGCGCGTGGGCGGACATCAAACTTCCCGCCATCATTTCCGACCACATGGTTCTGGAGAAGGCCGCAAAGGTTCCGATCTGGGGCAAGGCGGACCCGGGCGAGGAGGTGACGGTGTTGCTCAATGGCGTCGCGGCCACGGCCAAAGCGGATGCCGCCGGTAAGTGGATACTGACCC
>CAMASH010000015.1 GCA_945860745.1 Chthoniobacter flavus
CGTGAGCAAGACCTTTCCCGAACTCGAAGCCATTTATCGCCGTCCATTTTTTGATCTCATTCAGGAAAGCCGCCGGGTGCACGCCGCCCACTGGCCTGGAAACGAGATGCAGCTTTGCACCCTCCTGAGTGTGAAAACCGGCGGATGCAGCGAGGATTGTTCCTACTGCGCACAGAGTTCCCGCTACCAGACCGGCGTGCAGCGCGAGAAACTCATGACCGTGGCCGAGGTGCTGCCTCACGCGGAACAAGCGCGCGCCAACGGCTCGACCCGCTTTTGCATGGGCGCGGCCTGGAAGGGCGTGCGCGTTGGCGATCAAAAATTCGAGCAGATGCTCGAAACGATCCGCGAGGTCAGCAAGCTGGGCATGGAGGTCTGCGTGACCCTCGGCCAGCTCTCCGACCCTGAGGCGAAAAAACTCAAGGAAGCCGGTGTCACCGCCTACAATCACAACATCGACACCTCGCCCGGGCATTATTCCAACATCGTCACGACCCACACCTTCGACGACCGTTTGAACACCATCGGCGCGGTGCAGCGCGCCGGGATGAGCGTCTGTTGCGGCGGCATCATTGGCATGGGCGAAACCGAGGACGACCGCCTGCGCATGCTGGAAGTGCTGTGTTCGTTCGATCCCCCGCCGGAAAGCGTGCCGATCAATTGTCTCATGCCCATGCCGGGCACGCCCCTGGAGGAACAGGAGCCCGTGGATGTTTTTGAGATCGTCCGCCTCATCGCCACCACCCGCCTGGCCCTGCCCAAGGCCAAGGTCCGCCTCTCGGCCGGACGGACCCGCCTCTCCCGCGAAGCGCAGGCCCTGTGTTATTTCGCCGGGGCCAACTCAATCTTCTACGGCAACAAACTGCTCACGGCGGAAAACCCCTCAGCCGACAACGATCGGGATCTTCTGCGCACGCTCGACCTGCAACCCCAGGCTCCGTTTTCCGATCTCGCCCAGCCTCTCCCCGCATGAAAATCGCCATCGGTTCCGACCACGCCGGCTTCGACTACAAACAACGCCTCATCGCCCATCTGCACGCGCAGGGTCATGAAGTTGTGGATCACGGCACCCACAGCGCCGAATCGACCGACTATCCGCTCTGGATCATTCCGACCGCCGAGGCCGTGGCGCGCGGGGAGGCCGAACGGGGCATCGTCCTCGGAGGTTCTGGCAACGGCGAGGCCATGTCGGCCAACAAGGTCAAGGGCATCCGCTGCGCCCTCTGCTGGAGCGACGAAACCGCCGAGGCCGGACGCCAGCACAATAATGCGAACGTCCTGTCCATCGGCCAGCGCATGGTCTCCTTTGAAATCGCCCTGCGCCTGGTGGATGTTTTTCTCAGCACGCCCTTCGAGGGCGGACGCCATGTCGGACGCATCGAAAAACTCGCGCGTTACGAAAACGGCCTCCCGCTGGAGTAGGCGTGCGGGCCCCCGACTGGCTGCGGGCCAAGCCCTTCGCCCACCGTGGACTGCACGATGCGCTGCGGCCGGAGAACTCACTGGCCGCCATTGACGCGGCGGTCACCGCCGGCTTCCCGGTGGAGATCGACGTGCAGGAAAGCGCCGACCACCGCGCGGTGGTATTTCATGACTGGCATCTGCAACGCCTGACCGGCCGCGAGGCGATGGTGAGCGCCCTGCCGGCTGCGGAGATCCGGCAACTGCATCTGCTGGGCAGCGACCAAAAGATTCCCCTGCTGGAGGACGTCCTGGAAGTGATGGCGGGCCGGACCCCGCTCCTGGTGGAAATCAAAAAACGCCGCCGCCCCGGCGCATTCGAACCGGAACTGGCCCGCATCCTCGGTGCCTATCCCGGCCCGTTCGCCATCCAATCCTTCGATCCCTTTACGCTCGGCTGGTTCCGGCGGCATCAGCCCGGGATCGCCCGCGGACAAATCTCCTGTTTGTTTGACACCGACCAAAGGGCCGGCTGGAAAAAGTGGTTTTTGAGAAACTACGGCCTGAACTGGCTGAGCCGGCCGCATTTCCTGGCCGACGATTGGAGGCGTCTGCCGGCCACGGCCCCGCGGTTGTTGCGACATTTTTTCCGGCTACCGCTGCTGGCCTGGACGGTGCGGAGCACGGAGGACCGGACGACCGCCCTGCAGTGGGCGGACAATGTGATTTTTGAGGGATTCTTGCCTGGGTGAGAAATGGGACGCGAGAACCGGAACGAAGCGAAGATCCGAGCCGCAGGCGAGTCAACCCGCGTCCGTCCATCTCTCACGCCTACTCGCTGTAAGACCCTTCCACCCGCTCGGCCACATCGCGGTAGCCGTAATCGATCTCGTAAATCTGCTTCATGCACTCGATGGATTTTTCCTTCTGGCTCATTTTTTCGTAAACGAGGCCCAGATTGTACACGATGTCCTTCTTGGTGTTGTCCATCTGGGAAAGTTCGCTGGCGGCGGTGGAGAGGGTGTTGGCCGCGAGATCGAACATGCCCCGCTCGGTGTAGCATCTGCCGAGAAGGTTCATGGCCCGCAGGCGCACGTTGGGGTTTTGCCGGGCTTTCTGGAGTTCCGCGATGGCATCCTTGTAGTTGCCGGCATTGACCATGACTTCCCCCAGCTCGAAGCGCACCTGGAGATCGGTCGGGTTGCGTTCCACCCGCTTCCTCGCCTCATCGAGCAGAAGCTCCGCCCGCTGCTTTTTCAAATCGTCGAGCTGGGACGCGTATTGGTCCGCCTCCCCGGCATCCGGGTTGGCCGCGAGATATTCCTCAAAACTGACAATCGACTCATCGTATTGCCGGACGCGCAGGTCGGAGACCTTGCGGACCAGCGCGGAGTCGGTGTTGTTCAGTCCGGCCGCGTAACTGATCCAGGTGACGGCGTTTTCCAAATCGCCCTTTTGTTCGTAGAGTTCCCCGATGCGGCGGGCGGTATCGACGTTTTGCGGATCCTGTTCGTACTTCGCGGACAGTTCCGCCAGCAAATTATCGATCATGGCGTCGTCGCGCACGACCCGGCCCTGTTGCTCCAGGCTGATGGCCTGCTCCTTGTCCTTGATCAGGTCGCGATAGGTGGTGTCCTCTTTTTCCCAACCACCTTTTTGCATGGAAGCGCCGGCGGCGGCATCCTTGGCCCCTTTGACCGCCGCGAGATCGTTGGGCGTGAGGTCGAGGATTTTTCCATAGACATCAACCGCCTTGGTCGGGAGTCCGTTGGTCATGTAGAGCCGGGCCAGCTCGTGCATCGTTTTGGTGTCCTTGGGATTTCCTTCGATGATGGTTTCCAGGGCGAAAATCGCGACCTCGGGCAGTTTGGCTGCGAGGGAAGCCTCTTTGAGCAGCTGATTGACCTGGGAACTATACGGCTCGCCCTCGAGCATTTTCTCCACCGCATCCATCGCGGCCACCGGGTCTTTTTTCACCAGGCTCTGCACCTTCATGGTGGAGAACGAGGCGCTGGAGAGGCCGCTCATCAGACCTTTCTTGCCGGAATTTTTTGCCACCGCCGCCTTGCGGGTGAGCTGGCGGGCCAGCAGAAATTCGGGATGGTTTTTCAGCACGACCTGAAGGAGCTGGATGGCGTAGCCGTAGTTTTTCAGCTCCATCGCGCTCATGGCTTTCAACCATGTGGCGCGCTGATTTTCGGGGAGGTCTTTTTCTGATTTTGCCATAAAGAAGAGAGAGCAGACTACTGATTCGTTCCGCTGGTGGGCGGCGGATCGCCGGCCACCGGAATATCCATACCATCGCCGACGGGCCGTTTTTGCAAGGCCTCCCAGGATCCGATGGAGGATGCCGGGGCGGGTGCCACCGAGGGAGCGGGGGTCGAGGGCGGCGCGGGCTCCGGAGTCGGAGCGGGGGTCGGTTCCGGAGCAGGCGGAGGCAGTTCGAGCGGGGAGGGGGGAACCGGATCGGAGGCTTTCAGCGCAGCGGCAAAATCCCGCAGCGCGCTCCATTCCGTTTGGGCCGAGGCGGAAAAGTTCGCCGGACCATATTCATACAAGACGACAAATCCAAAAGTGAACACCGCCAGCAAAGCGAGCCGGAGAATGAGAGCCAGCAACGTGATCATGAAAGAAAATCCGGCCTGATTCCGAACCCTCGCCGCAGCGAACCCCCGGCCGCAAGGGTCTGGATGCCCACCTTTTGCTCGAAGGGCTTGGGCGGGTTGCTATCCGGCAGCCCCCAACACGGTTCCAGGCAGAGAAAAGAATTCATATCGCTCCAGAGAGTAAGAAAGGGAACTTCCGAAAAGTCGAGCACGACGCGATGCCCGAGCCCGGCGTCCTCCAGGGTGAAAATCCGCGACGACACGCCGTCGAGCCCGAGCAGGAAGGAGTCGGGGAGCTTTTCCCGCGCAAACGGCATCTCTCCCCCGGCCACGGGAATGACCTCCACCTTCCCGTCCAGAAAATTCCCCGGAGCCATGTACCGCAAATACTTTCCCTCCGGAAAAAGCACCCGGCAGGTTTGGGGGGACGTCACGGCAAAGCCCGGGTGAATCCCGAAACTGACATGCGCCTCCAGCTCCGGCTCCTCATTGTGAAAAAGAAACTCCACCCGCACGCCTTCGGCCGAGAGCGTGTAACTCAATTCCAGCGAAACCCGCAGCGGATAGGCTCCAGCGGGAATGCGATCCGCCGGCACGCGATAAACGAGCGCCCCTCCCCTCACCTCCGGTGCATCGAACTCCACATGCCGCAGAAACCCATGATTGCCCCCGTGGATGACCGTCCCGCGATAAACCGATTGTTCCTTCCACAGACGGTGCAAAAAATACCCCATCACCGTGGCATGATTGGCCCATCCTTCGGCCGGCGGCGCGGTTTCGCCATCGCGATAGAGAAACCCCCGCCAGTTTCCGGAGGCATCGCGCCGCGCCAGGCTCACCATCTCGGCCCCGGTGCGATGGACCGCAATGCGCAGACCCGCCGTTTCATCGGTAAGCTGGTCGAGAAGAATTCCGTTTTGCTGGAGGGTCTGGTAGGCGGCCACACGGGGAGTTGAGCAGATTTCTTGCCGCGGTTCAAATCCTGCATTCATAATGATTCGTGGCCCACGACGAAAAAATCCGCGCCCGCCTGAAAGGCTTGGGCATCCTCGCCGACGATCTGGTCGAGACTTTTGCACGGTCGTCAGGTCCGGGCGGCCAAAATGTCAACAAGGTCTCGACCGCCTGCACGGTCCGGCATGTCCCCACGGGTGTTTCTGTGACGGCGTCCGACAGCCGCTCGCAATTCCAAAACCGCCAACTCGCGTTGGAGCGCTTGCTGGATGTCTTTGAAAAGCAGCGGGAGGAGAAACGTCAGCAGCGGCTGGCGGAAATCTCCAAGACCCGGCGGCAGAAAGCGAAGCGTTCGCGTGGCACCAAGCGCAAGCTGGTCGAAGGAAAACGCAAACGCGGCGAGACGAAGAAGCTGCGGGGCCGCGTCTCGACCTAGCGCCCGCGCCGCCATTCCTCGCGACTCTGGCGGATCCGGCGTGGGGGAGGAGCCCGCCAAAGCTCATGGGCGGTCGCCGGGTTGGCCTTTGTGCGCCGCTGACCTTTCCAACCGATTCCGCGGCCTTTAAAAAATGGCAAACCACGCCGGGCTTCGACCTCTCGATCTGGCAGCCCTTCGACCAGTCGCCCTAGGCGAACATATTCCCCCCGGGACCGCGCCCGGCCCTTCACGATGAGCGCAGTTGCTATTTGAAAAAACTGGGGCATGGTGACGCCCCGCATGCTGCACTACCAATCCCTGGGCCTGAAATTTGACGCAACCCAGGAGGAGATCAAATCTGCCTACCGGCGCCTGGCGGGGGTGCATCACCCGGATCGGGGCGGGGCGGCCGAAGTCTTTCACCGCATCCAGGCCGCCTACGAGGTGATCGGCCAGGCGAAGAGCCGTCGGGAATACGATGTGACCTGGAGCAAAAAGCCGGTGACGTCGGTGCGGGAAACCGCCGCGGAATTGGTGGGGGATTATTTCGCGCAGTGCTAAGGGAAAATTTTTAATGACCATGGTAACAGCAAACGTGCAGGAAGAATTCAACGAACAGGTCCAATCCGTCTATCGGCGGAGCAAAAGCAAACAGGAGGCGGACCGGGAGTTGATCAGTCAGGGAGATGCCCTGCTCGCGCAGATGGATAGCCTCGCGGGAGCGGCGGACGAGTTTCAAGTCTATATCGGCCTGGCGTTTCATCGCCGGCTGCTGTTTGAGAAAAAGGCCATGCTCGAAAGGCTGATTGTTTCCGGGCCGTGTCCGACCACGGTGCTGGCGAGTTTGAAAACCCACAAAATGGTCAAGGTGGCCGCCTCGGCCAAGACGGCCTGGGACGATCTGTGGGACAAGCAACCGCAGGCCATGTGGAAAGCGGTGATCCTGAATTCCCGCGAACAAAGCAAGGTGGCCCAGGCGACCGCCGAGGCTGAAGAAATCGAGTCCGAACAGGACGAAGACGATGAGGAGAGGAATGACAATGACTGAGAACAACGCATCCGCTTTGGTGCGGGCCGCCCTGGCCAGTGGAGCCTCGGCCGGAGAGCACAGCCTGCTGGCGCTGGCCAAGGAATCCGACGACGCTCAACTGGCGGTGATCGTTGGAGAATTGCCGGCAGACGACATTCTGGCTCTGGCCCTGGAGGCCGACATCACGAAGGTCTCGATGGTGCACCTCTATGCCACGCCGGAGCAAATGCTGGCGGCCTTCGAACGCATCGGGTCGAACTGGAGTCAGTTGGCCAAGGTGCCCGGCCCGGAGGATTATTTGATCCGGCGACAGGACCTGGAGGATTTTCTTTGCCCCATGATGTTTGGCACGGCCGATGAGGTCCGCGCGAAAACGATGATGCAGGCTTTTCTGACCAAGGAATACGCGGTGGACGCGCTCTATTTTCTCGGGATTGGACAAAATGGCCGCGAACAATTGCTCACCCAGGCGGCGACCGCGCCGATTTCCCGCGACAGTTGGCAGCAACTTTGGGAAATCGCCTTCGAACTCCAGTCCGGCGCGCGCACGACCATGCGTTCCCATTATGAGGACACACTGGAGAGCACGAAGGATGTGGATGGCGCCTTCGCCCGCGATATTTTGAACGAGCTTCAGCGCGTGGCCGCCTCGCACCAGCCCGAGCCGGCAGCGGAAGCGGCGGATGAGTTTGTGGATATCTAGGGATGAAAACGGTCGCCACAAAAGAACACAAAGGTCTCAAAGAAATGGACGACTTTCCCTTGGGAATTCCCCCTTCTCTTTTGTGCTCTCTGCGCTCTTTGAAAGCCTGGCCGGCGCTTCGCGTCCGTTGCAGCGCGGCCAAAACTCTTCATTATTTCCTCTAAGTCATGTTGCTGGCGACCACGGACGACCGCGACCCTCTCACTGCGGCAATCGCCGCAGCCAAGCGGAACAGTCATGCCGAGTGCGCGAAATGGCAGGAGGATCTGACCGTGATGACGGCGGAGCTCTCCACGAAATTTTTTGGCACGCGCAGCGTCGAGATGATTCGGTCCGGCCTGGCCATGGCGGTGAAATTGCTCGGCCTGGGCCTGCTGGAACAGAGCCAGGGCACTCCCGATGTGCCGCTCTGGCTGCAAGCGCTCGAGCGTCTCGGCATCAAGGGCGTCACGGCCCTGGCCATCGAGCGGATCAAACTCGTCGCCCTGCTGCCGGAATCGCCCGTGCTCACGGGCCTCGAGGAAACCGCCCCGCGCACACTGCTTTTGCTCGGCACGTCCTGCGCCGATGCCAAGGAAGCCTGGCTCTGGCTGGAAAAGCAGGCCCAGGCCCGCCGCGAATTTCTCAGTTCGATCCGGCTGGCCAAGTGGCTGCTCGCGCAGACCCCCAGTGGCCGGGTGAAGGATCGCAACCTCCGCCATTCCGAAACCGGCACGGACATGCTTCTAAGCGACGAGGTGATTGACGAAGTGATGGCCAATGTGTGCGGCCTGCCCCGCGGCCTCGACGACATGGGGATGGTGGAATCCTGCACGCTGCCTCCGGCCAAATACCGCACAGCGCGCAAGGCCTATGAAGCGCTCGTCGCCCGCCTCGACCCGGGATTGCAACGCGCTTTGCTCTTCGAGGGCAAGTCGTGGTTTGACCGCTTTGTTTCCGAAGCCACGGCGGGCCAGTCTTCCGGGAAGGGCCAGAAAACGTCCGGGCCTGCGGTTTAACCAAAGGCAAAAAAAATCCCGCGCGCGACGGGATGGATCTGAACCTCTCCGTCACCTCGCCCGCACATGGTCCCGCAGAACCCTGCCCAGCAATTCCCGCTCGGCTTCGCTGCCCGTGCCGAAGGCGAGCACCTCGTCCGGCAGGGCCATGCGCCCACCCGGTCCATAGAAGGATTCCCGTCCCGGCACCGCCTCGACCATGGCGCGAACGTCTTCCACCGATCCAGCCGAAGCCGCGCGCAAATACGTGTAGAAGTTGGTTTGCGCCGCCTCATGGAGCACCTCAGCCTGACAAAACTGCGGATGACGAAACATATACAGCGCAGCTTCCAGAATCGGCGCCCCGCCTTGCGCCGCGCGCTCCAGCACAGCTCCCTGCACCCGGCCGAACCCCCCGGCACAGCCAGCAGAAACAACATCCAAGCCCGTGAACACATGATCCCCGCCGCCTTCCGGCACAGGGTGAAGCCATTCCAGTCTCGCTTGGGCAAATCGTTCCACCTCCCCCACGGCCCGCGCCACGACATCGCGATTGCCGGTGAGTTGCGATCCCGGAAAAACCTTCAGCCCGTTTCCGCAAATCAAGCGATCCGCTATGATCAATTTATCCAGCAGCAACCGGGCCCGCCCCTCCTCATCCTGCCCGGCACACTGTTCCTCCCACATCCCCTGGGTGAAAATTTCCCGCTTCGCGTTGAACCAGATCGTTCCCTGCGCGGTTAAGAAAAACACGGTGTAATGGAAAGGCGATCCGACAAAAATGACATCCTCCCAGCGGCAAACTCCCGCCGCGAGGGCCAGCGAGGCCGCCAGCACGCATTCGTCCAGGCAGGACGTCACCCCGAGCGTGTGTTGGCCCAGCCGTTTGCCATGAGCCCGCAACACATCGGCGGTCCCGTAAACATAGAGCGGAAACAACCCGTCCCGCAGCAGCGGGATGAGAGGAAGGGTCCAGGGATGTTGCTGGCCCGCGGCGCTCAGGCTGCGCTCGATGAGCCCCATCGCATACGCGCTCGCTTTCCGTTCTTCCTCATCAAGGGTGTGCCGCGCTTCCTGCAAACCCCAGATGGCCGCGAAATCCTGCCCGGTGGCGTGGTGAAATTTCTTGTTTAAAAAACGCTGGATGGCCGCAAAGGCCTTGGGCGGATTCTCCTTCTCTCCCGCCGCACCGCTGTGTTCCGCCCACTCCCACAGACAGGGCGTCATGAGATTGGCAATCACCAGCCCGGGAATAAATTCCGGATGCAAGGTGCAGGTGAAGAGATTGGGCGAAACCGCCCGGCGCAAAAAGGCCCGGTGTTTTTCCGGCGTGGGGTTAATCATGGGGTCGTTCTCTGAATCCGGCCCAGCTTCCAAAATCCGCCGCCAGCCAGCATCAGCGCAATCATAACAACCCCAAACGCCTGCTTATAGTCCCGCGCCGGAACTTCGACCAGGTGCCATTCGCGCAATTCCGCCGAGGCAATCACCCCCGCCACCGATCCGAGATTCAACCCCAGCGGCAAAAGCGCCGCGCCCAGCCCGCGGCGGGCCTCCGGCAGACGCGCCACGCATCCGGCATTCACGGCCGGAAACAGCAACCCAAAACCCAGCCCGACCAGCGCGCAAGCCCCCGCCACGCCCGACGCCCCCAGGGCCTTCGCGCCGCCCAGCGCGAAAAGCATCACGCCGCCCAAGGCCAGCAAGGCTCCCGCCAGCGCCTGCCGTTCCGTGGTCATGATTTTTTGCAAACGTCCGGCCTCCATCGCGGCCAGACTGTAACCCAAAACCAGCACCACCATCCACCCGGACGCGGCGGGGACGGACAGCCCGGCCACCTCATGCAAATAAAACGGCACCAAAAAAAACGTGCCGCCCAGCGCCGCCGCGCAGGCGAACAACAACCCCCAACAGTGCCAGAACGCATGCGCACGCCAGACTTCGCGCGGAAAAAGCGGCCAGGCCGCTTTTTGCTCGCTGATCACAAAAAAGACAAAGACCAGAATCGCCCCGATTTGCAGACCCAGAATTTCCGGCGATAGCCAGCCTCGCTCGCGCCCCAGACTCCCCGCCGCGCACGCGCTGGCCGCGCCCAGTCCCAACACGAAACTGCGGGTCGTGCCCAGCGGCACGGCGCCGGCGTTTCCCTTCCCGAAATTCATCCGCCATAGGAGCAGCGCGACCGGCACGAGGAGCGGAATTTGCAGCGCAAAGAGCGTGCGCCAGGAAAACAACTGCGCCACCGCTCCACCCAGCGGGGTGCCCACCACCATGCCCAATCCCGCGCCCAGACTCACCCAACCCAGAACACCCCGGCGCATTTCCGCCGGCACGCAAACTGCCACCAAACCATACGCCGCCGAGGCCATCGCCCCGCCTCCGAGCCCCTGCACGAAGCGGCCCGCTATCAAAATCGCCGTATTCGGTGCCAGCCAGCAAATCAGCGCACCCGCCGCCATGGCGGCCAGCGCGGATGCCAGCATGAGGTGGAATCCTACCCGCACCGCTAGTCTGCCCGCCGGCACGATCGCCACCGTCGCCGCCACCAGATAGGCCGCCGGAACGAGAGAAACCACCCCGGAGAGATTTTCCACCTCCCGGCCCATCACCGGCAGGGCGGTGGCCGTCAGGCAGTTTTCAAACTGATAAAAAAAAGCCATCGTCCCCGCAGACGCGGCTATACGGTTGATGGAGACGGGTGGGGCGGGCATGACTGACTCTTAGCACCCCGCCGACCCGAATCAAAAGCCTCTCCACGCGCGAAAGGAGATTCCCCCCGAAAAATACCTTTGAGGCCGCTGAATCTTCGCGCATAGACTTGCCGTCATGGATCTCCTCTCCTGCGATCTTCCCGGCATCCCGAAACTACGCAGCGGCAAGGTGCGCGAGGTTTTCGATCTCGGGGAAACCCTGCTCTTCGTCGCCACCGACCGCATCTCGGCTTTCGATTGCATTCTGCCCAATGCCATCCCGCGCAAGGGTGAGGTGCTCACCCAGATTTCCTCGTTCTGGTTTGAGAAACTCGACTTCGTGCCGAACCATGTCATCACCGCGAGTTTCCGCCAGTTCCCGGAAAATCTGAAACCCTTCGAAGAGCAGTTGGCCGGACGTTCCCTGATCGTCAAAAAAGCTGCGCCCCTGCCGGTGGAATGCGTGGCCCGCGGCCACCTCGCCGGCTCGGGCTGGAAGGAATATCAGGAACACGGCACCGTGGGCGGACAGGCCGTTCCGCCCGGACTCCGCCAGGGCGACCGTCTGCCGGAGCCACTCTTCACCCCGGCCACCAAGGCCGACACCGGTCACGACGAGAACATCACCTGGCGGCAGTGTCGCGCCATTCTGGGCGACGACATCGCCATCCAGGTGCGCGACTGGACCATCGAACTCTACGAACACGGCCGCGCCTACGCCGCCCAGCGCGGCATTCTGGTGGCCGACACGAAATTCGAATTCGGCATCCTCGCCGACGACCTCATCCTCATTGATGAGGTGCTGACCCCGGACTCCTCGCGTTTCTGGCCCGAAAGCGAGTTCGTGGCCGGCGGCAGTCCTCCGAGTTTCGACAAACAATTCGTCCGCGACTACCTGGAGACGCTCGCTTGGGACAAGCACCCGCCGGCCCCGGAATTACCCGCGGACATCGTGCAAAAAACCTCGGAAAAGTATCTCGAAGCCTTCCAGCGTCTGACCGGACTCCCTTTAGGAACTGTAAATAAATAAAGGGGGCAAGATGGCGCAGGAGTTTTGGCCTCTGGCCAGGCGCGACGAAGGAGCAGAGCCCAAGCACTTTGTGACTGAGACTCGACGAAGGAGAGAGCCAGGGTGCACGGGGGATAACCAACGCCGCCAGAGGCCAAAAGAACAAGCGAGGTTCCTCCCTTTGGGTTCAAAAGCGTTTTCCCCAAGTTGCACAGTTTGCCTGGCCGGCGGGATACGGGGCATTTTCCGTGAGCGCATCGCAGGGGGAAGGCTGTGCGCACAGACATCGCAAACCAGGCGGAACCCCCTGCCCTGGTTCCTTTTCAGGATGAGTTTCGTGCGTTTCTGGAAAAGCACGGAGTGGCCTTTGACGAACGATCCGTGTGGGACTGAGGCCACTCCGGAATAGATCTTGCAAAATTTGCATCGGCCAACTACGTGTCAGCCAACTTCATCCCGATGATCACCCTCAAAAGCGTCCGGTTGTTGAGTCTGTCCCTCGCGGCAGCAGGATTTTTCCCTTCACTCTCGTCCGCGCAGGATTCCAAAACCGATCCCACCCAGCCTCCTCCCAAGGAAGAGTCCCCCACCAACATCGCGCAACTTGACGCGGTCAAGGGTTATGGCGGCCTCGCTTTCAATTCCGATTTTTCCGCAGCGAAGGATCTCGCGATCGAAGAGGATCGCGGGCCGCTCAAAACATACAAAAAGAAAGGCGGGAAGTTGATCTTGGGGCCGGCGCTGCTGGAGACCGTGCTTTACTACTACTATGAGGGAAAGCTCTACGGTGTGGCCTTCCATACCGCGGACGGACACGATTCCACCAACCTGAAATCCATCCTTGTCGCGGCCTTTGGACAGGGCGAGGACTCCGCCGATGGCGAGCCTTCCACCATCTGGATCGGCAAAAAAAACGGGGCGCTCTTTGAGATGAATCCGGGAACGGGTGAGGCCCATGCGTTTCTTTTCGACCACCAACTGAACGACGCCTATCTCAAATACGAATCCGAGGCTGACGAAAAAGCAGCCAGCCTGCTCATCAAGGGAGAATAATATGAATCGCCAACCCAACGAGTCATCCAACGCCAAACTGACCGGCAGCCTCAGAGCTCTGCTTCTGGGCGGGGCCCTCGCTTTGGCCTCAACCCAGAACTCGCCGGCAGCCCCGGTGTCTCCGCTGACCGGAAATTCGCTGGAAACCCGCATTCAAAAGCTCCGCCAGCAATTGCACGCAACCCCCGATGCCAACATCCTCACCGGCAATGGACCCGCGTTGGACGGGGCGGACGCAATGTGGTGGCGCAATGTCTGGGGCAATGGCGGCTGGCGCAATGTCGGATGGCCCAATGGCTGGCGGAATGGCTGGCGCAACGGCGGACGCTGGGGCAACTGGCGGAACTGGTAAGCCCGCCCTACCCGCTCGGATGACTTCGGTTTAGGCGAAGACAAACTGGAGTCGCCTCACTCCGTTGAGGCGAAACGGACACGGCAACGGAGTGCCATGGCTACAGATATGGAAGTAAATCAAGTAACCGAAACTCCTCCAGCGCCTCCCGCGGAAGGAGAATCCTGGCTGCGGCTGGTCGTTCTGCAGCCCTCGCCGTTTTGCAATATCAACTGCGATTATTGCTACCTGCCCGACCGCGCCCAGACGCATCGCATGAGTCCGGAGACTTTGCAGCGGGCCGTCGGCGAGATTTTTTCGTCCGACCTCATCGCCAATGAAGTCACCTTTGTCTGGCACGCCGGCGAGCCGCTGGCCGTGCCGATCCCTTGGTATGAAGAAGCCTTCGCGCTGATCCGCGATGCCGCGCCCGCCGACATCAAACCGGTTCACACTTTCCAAAGCAATGGCACCCTGATCAACGAACGCTGGTGCGAGTTTTTCAACCGCTGGGATGCTCATCTGGGATTGAGCATTGATGGGCCGGAGTTCATTCACGACATCCATCGCCAGACCCGCAAGGGATCCGGAACCCATGCCCAGGCCATGCGCGGCGCACGGCTCCTGCGCGAAAGCGGACGGGATTTTCATGTCATTGCCGTGGTCACGGAACAATCGCTCGATCAGGCCGACGCGATCTTTGATTTTTTTATGGAAAACGGCATCTTCCGTTTCGGCTTCAACATCGACGAAACCGAGGGCGCGAATGCGGCCAGTTCGCTCGAGGGCGTTTCCTCCGACCGGATTGAGGCCTTTTTCCGCCGGATGTTCGAACGCCAGAAAGCCGAGCGCGGCCGGGTCTGCATTCGCGAATTCGACTCCGCCCTGCATCGCATCATGCGGGGACGGACGGACGAGACCGAGCGCTTCGTCTATGAAAACGAACAAGTGCGGCCGTTTGGGATCCTGAGCATCGACTGGCGGGGAAATTTCTCCACCTACTCGCCGGAACTCCTGGGACTTACCCTCGACCCGTACGGCGAGTTTTCCTTCGGTTCCGTGCACGAAACCCACCTGAGCGACGCCATCCAAACTCCGAAATTCCAGCAGGTGCTCACGGACATCCAAGCCGGGGTCGAACGCTGCCGGACAGAATGCGCCTACTTCGATCTCTGCGGCGGCGGCGCGCCGGCCAACAAATACTTCGAAAACGGCGGCTTCGCCACTTCCGCCACCCAATACTGCCGCTATGCCGTCAAAGTGCCCATCAATCTCGTCCTGCAGGACCTCGAAATCTCTCTCGGCACGGCGGCGGCGAACTGAGAGTCTCCCCCGCCATGAGGTTTCTGCTTTTTCTCCTGCCGCTGTCGCTGGTGTGGGCCGCTGAGCCGGATTTAAACGACCTTTCCGCCGGCAACGCGCTGGGCGGACCGGAAGTTCTGGACATCGTCAAGAACGCGCAGACGGTCACGGCCCAGCGGATCGATTCCGAACTGGCCGAAAGCCCGGAGAAGGCCGTCGATCATCCGAAGATTCTCATTCTCGGCCAGCCCTTCGCGGTTTCGAAGGAGGAGGCCGCGGAGCTGAAACACGTCTTTTCCCAGAGCTCCACGTTCCTTTCCCCCTCGAAGACCTGCGCGTTCCGCGCCAATGTGCGTTACGGTTTCGAGGCCCCGCCGGACCGCAAAGTGGAAATGATCCTCTGCTTCGGCTGCGGCGAGTTGGAAGTCTGGCAGAAGGACAAATTTGTCTCCTTCGGACCGTTCGACGGCGGCTATGCGGAAATCCTCGCCATCACCAAACGCCTGTTTCCTCAGGATGATTTTCTGGCCAGATTCGACCCCGGAGTTTTTCAAGAACGGGCCGCGCGGATGAGGGAATTTCTGCCCGGCACGCCGAAATAATTCAACCGGCCCGGAGCCAGGGCCGGGTGCGCCGAACAAGAGGGAGGTGCCCTCGCGTTCGATGAGAATGTTTTGTGAAGGGATTAAGCGAACTGCGGCGGGTGCGCGTTCCTCCCGGAAAAATGAGCGGATTCTCCCCGTCGCGGATCTTCTCTAATCCGCCCCCCCCCAGGGCCAGTCCGCGATCATTGGGCACAAATCGCGCCAGACGCGACAGCCCGCCAAAGATGGGATTGCGGGCCAGATCGGCCCGCATGACGCAGACGGTGCGGGGCAGCACGGAAAGAAGAAGGAACGCTTCTATGAGGCTCGGGAGGCTCGATGGGAAGGACGCCACCCTGAAAATCTAACTTTCCGACCGGAAGCAGGGAGGGAAATCCCCGGATAAATGATCTCAGCGGTGCCACGATGCGCTGTTGCCGCGCCAGCCGGTGGCACTGCCCGACCCGCCGCCCCAGGACGCAGAACCGCCGCGGTATCCACTGGCGCTGCCGGAACCGTTGTTCCACGAGGCGGAGCTTCCCCGCCAGCCGGTGGCGCTGCCGGAACCGTTGTTCCACGAAGCCGACCCCCCCCGGGACCCATAGGCACTGCCCGATCCACCGCCGTAATATCCGCCGCCATGGTAATATCCGCCGCCGCGATAATAGGCACTGTTGTAGTACACGTTGCGGCTGCCGTAATACGTGCCACCGTAGAAACCAGCACCACCCCAAACGACCTCCGGGACGACTGGCGATGGGGCGTAAACAACCGGGGCGGGATAGACAGGATAGACGCTGGAGCAGCCGATCTGGCTGAGAGAAAGAACCGCGCAGAGAGCCGTCAGGCCGAGGAGTGAGAGGGATGTTTTCATAAGATAATCTCGATGGCGAAGGTTAGCGCCCCGCTGATTTCAAGACAGAGGCAAACGGGATTTCCTTTGCCCCGGCCGGTTTGCGAAAAACGAAATCTCCCGCACCCAGCCAGGGATTAAGATTCCAACCTGAAAATTCCACCACCGTGCGCGGGAAGTTTGGCTGGTCGGTAAAAGTCATCGCGATACGCCGGGGCAGTGTCCGCGCGGCCGTCTCGATCCAGATTTCCCAATTCACACCCGGAGAGCGGAAGGCCAGATGTTCGCAAGCCGTGCCATCCACCATGGACGGGCCAACCACCACCGCACTGGTGAGTCCGCGCGTGAGGATGCGGTAGGGATCGCTGTACAGCAGGGGCGCCGAAGCGAAACGGATGCCGGTCTCGTCCCGGAGGCCGGCCAGCATGGCATCAATCGTCGCCGGGGCTTTGGCTACGGAGAAGACCTTGGTGCCGGGAGCGAAAGCCGAGGCGGTTGCCCCGTCGTAATAGAAATCGAAAGCCGGCGCATCACCGCCAAGACGGGCGCGGAGTTTGTCCGGGCGCTGGACCGCGATCTCACCGGTCGAAAATAGCGTCAAAAATTGTCCGGTGACCGCCGGAATTTCCAAAATGCTGTGGGACCGGCAGGTGAACTTCTTCGCGCCCGCCAGGGTCGCGCTCATGCGCTTGAGCGGTTCGAGCGCCTTGGGATCAAGGGCGGAGGGAGTTTCCGCGGCCCGAAGGGCTGGGGCTGCAAGCAGGACGGTGAAAAGGGAGGCTTTGAGGAAATGACGGATTTTCATGGCGCAACGAACCCCCCGAATAATCAACAACCCGGCTGATTGACAGCAAAAAAGCAGTCCGTCCGCTCAAATAAGCTGACTCAAGCCCGTAAAAACATCAAAATGCGGGGTCCTTCCCGCCTTGCGCAATTCGGACGCATCGGATGGGGAGTGACGGATGTCGCCGGTGCGGACGGGTTCGTAAGACCTGCGAGTTCCGCGCCCACGTGCGCTACGGCTTCCAAGCCCCGCCGGACCGCAAGGCGGCAATGATTTTGGGTTTCGGCGGCGGCGGGTTGGAAGTCTGGCCGAAGGACAGGTTTATCTCCTTCGGACCCTTCGACGGCAGCGATGCGGAAATCCTCGCCATCACCAAACGCCTTTTCTCCCGGGATGAGTTCCTGGCCAGGTTCGACCCCGGAGTTTTTAAAAACCGGGGCGCGCGCAGGCGTGAGGTTCAGCCCGGGACACTGAAATAATACCATCTCTGCCAAGTAAATGGACTCAGAACATCGGCAGGATGCCGATGCCACGTGGCATTGGCTTCCAGCCAATGATCCAAACAAATCAAAGAGATGGTATAACTCACCGGGCCGAGCGTCAGGGGCGGGGGCGCTGCACAAGCCGGATGTTCTCGCCGTCGTTCTCCAAGCGTTCGAGAAAATAGCTCTCAACCCGTTGCGAGAGCCCGGCCGCGCTTTCACCGGCCCGGGGATGGATGATCTCACCGAGGGAAACGCGGAAGCGGACCGGGAGCGCGGCGCGGGCCAGGAGCGGGAGGTGCTTGGAGAGGTAGAGGCCCTCGCGTTCGATGAGGATGGTCTGGATCGGGGCGCCGGCCTTTCTCGCGATCACGGCGAAACTTTTTGTGAAGGGATTGAGCGAACTGCAGCGGGTGCGCGTTCCTTCCGGAAAAATGAGCAGATTCTCCCCGTCGCGGATCTTCTCCAATCCGCCCCGCACCAGGGCCAGTCCGCGATCATTGGGCACAAATCCCGCCAGACGCGACAGCCCGCCGAAGATGAGATTGCTGGCCAGATCGGCCCGCATGACGCAGACGGTGCGGGGCAGCACGGCAAGGAGGAGGAAAGCGTCAATAAGGCTCGGGTGATTCGACACGACGACCACCCCACGCAGATCCCGCAAATTTTTCCCGTCAGGCAGTTCCACCTGGATGGTCCTGATGACTCGCGCGAAGCCGAGCCAGCACCGGATGAGCCATGTGATCATCCGCTGGGCGGAATCGGGAGGAATCCGCAGCCCGGGAAACCAGGAAAGCACCAAAGCCGGCGGACTCAGGACGACGTTCGTCAAAAAAACGAACCCCAGCGTCAGAAGCTGCCGGAGATAATCACTCGCCACCTGCCACCAGACGAACTGCGGCGCGGCGTTGCGGCCTCGAAACAGCGGAGGGGATGATTCAACGCGGACCGGAGGCATCCTGGCGAAAACACGGGGGGGGGGTTACAACGCGGAAAAGGATCATAACGGTTCGGATCAGGCCGCCATTTTGGCCGGAACGACCGAGCGCATCGCGGCCTCGGGGGCAACCTCCGGACGGCGCCACCAGGTCCGCCAACCTTCCGTGATTTCCAGCCGGGCCCATCCCAGCAAGGGCACCAGCAACTTCCGCATATCACCGCCACTCAAGGTGTAGCCGGCGATCAGAAAACGCCGGCCGGAATTTTTCCGACCGAGCTGGCCGCGTGCGCGCCGGCTGCGGGCCATGGCCGCAAAGCGCCGGTTGTAGGCCCGCATAAATCGGAAGACCAGGCCGGAACCGGCCTCGGCAAAAGGGGGGCAATGAAGGGCGGCGAGTCCCTTTTGAAATGGCTTGGCCACGACTCCGATGTAGTAGAGACCAAGGTCGAAGAGAAAGGCCAGCTTCACCAGGTCGAACTCGCCCATGTATTCGTACTTGTCCTTGTAGAGAGCCTCGAACCACCGCCGGTAGCTGACCGAGAAATCACGATTGTGGCGTTGCACCGCGGCCTCCATGGGCTCGCCCCGCATTTGCTTCCCGATCAATTCGACCGCGCTGGTGGAGGTGTAGGCAATCCAATCCATGCCCGGACTGTAAAACGGATCGAGAAATGCCGCCGCGTCGCCGACCAGTACGAAGCCATCCCCCGCAAAGACCTCGCTCGCGTAGGCGAGATTCCGGCGCCAATGCATGTCCCCCTCGACGGGCTCAGCCCCGGCCAGCATCTCGCGGGCTACCGGATGGCGAAGAAGAAACGTTTTCAACCGTTCGGCCAGGGTCCCCCCGTCCCGCGGCCAGTCCACCAGACGCTGATCAAAAACCACGCCCACACTCACGTCGCCGCCCTTGAGCGGAATCCACCAACTCCACCAGCCGTCGCCGACCACGTGATTGGTCGCCGTATTGCGCGTGCCATGAGGGGCCGCGGCCCAGGCCGGGAACTTTTCCGCCAATTCGAGTCCGTCCCAATCCTTCACGCCCTTCCACCGCCCCCAAGCCGCCGCGGTGGGGTGTTCCGTGTTGGATTTCCACCAACCCTCCTTGCGGGCCAGAAGGCAGGCCGGGCCGGACGCGTCGATGAGCCATCGGGCCTGGAAAATTTCCGTCGTTTCACCCTGGCGCACCGTCACAGTTTGCAGGCCCCCCGCACCCAGGGTCACATCGCTCACCGTGGCCGGCCGCAGGACCCTGGCCCCCGCGGCCTCCGCCCGGCGCAGAACTTCCTCATCGAGCACCGAACGATCCACTTGAAAGGAAGGCAGCCTCACTTGGTAGCGCGGCCCGATCTCGCTGGCCTCGGGCAATGAGGTCACTTCCTCGTTGGAAAACCAAAACCGCAATCCTTGTTTGGCCAGTTGGGTCTCATTGAGAAAATGGGTCAGCCCGAGCACCCGGGTGAGAAAGAAAGCGCTGACTTCCACCGTGGCCTCGCCGACTTTGCGGGTGAAGCGCGATGACTGCTCGACCACCAGGACGCGCAGTTTCGGATTCTCGCGCAAAAGCAGCAGGGCCGAGGCACTTCCCGACAACGCGCCTCCCATCACGATCACATCGAACGGCATACGACGAATCGTCGCACGCCGCCCACTTGCCTCAAGTTTTATTCACGCGCGCCGGACAAAAAACTGAAGCCGTTGCGGGGAAAAGAATCCGTTGCGTCGCCGGTCAAATCCGGCATTTTACCCCTCGCCCCATGCGCCCTTCCATCCTGCTCCTTACGCTCCTCGTGCCGGGGGTGAGCGCCATGGCGGAAGAGATTCCGGCCGCCTCGCTGGAACCGATCAAGACGTGGATTGCGCAACAAGCCCTGGCCCACACCCTCTCCGCCGACTTCGTGCAGACGCGGCGTCTGCGGATGCTGCGCGACCCGGTCTCGCGGCCGGGCCGCTTTTGGTTTCGTGCGCCAGGGAGCTTCCGCTGGGAACTGGGCGTGCCGCCCGAAACCATCGCCCTGCGCGGGAAGGACGCGCTTTTTCTCCTCACGACCAAGACGAAAAAATTCACCCGGCAGGAAATCAGCGCACGGGCCGCGCGGGGCGGCTTCCGCGATCTGCCTGGGATGGAGTTCCCCATGGCGCGGGACTACCCGGACTTCGCCCGGCGCTTCGAAGTCCGTCACGTCAAGGTGGACGGAAATCTCTGCACCGCCAACATCCTGCCGCTCGATCAACAAGCGCGGAAGTATCTGGAAAAGATCGAGATCGTTTTCGACACCGCGACCGGCATTCTGTCGGCATTCGAAATCGCCTTTCGCGACGGCTCGGCCCTTCGCAACGAGTTTTCCAACGTGCGGGTGAATCGTGAGATCGACCCGGCCACGTTTGACCCCGACCTCACCGGCTACACCGAGATTCGTGGGAAAGATTAAGGTTGGCTTTGTCGTGGTCCTGGTGGCGATGGCTGGCCTCGGCCTCTCGCGCATCAGTTTCAACGTCGATATTCTCCAGCTTCTGCCCACCCACCTCACGCAGGTTCGCGGACTCTCGCTCTTCCTCGCACACTTCGCGCTGCCGGACGAACTCCTCATCACCATCGAAGGTGACGAGGCCGCGGCGGTGGAGAAGGCGACGGGCGCGATCGCCGGTCAACTGCGCGCCCAACCAACCCTCGTGCGCAGCGTGACGGACACCGCCCCGTGGGACTCACGCCCGGCCGATCTCACCGAACTCATTGCTTATCTCGTGCTAAACCAGCCGCCGGAAAAAATTGCCGCTCTGACCCGGGGGCTCTCGCCTGAGGAAGCCCCGGCGGCGGCCCGGGCGGCGGTGGAAACGTTGGGCGAATCCCTCAACCCGCGGGAAATTGCCCTGCTCGGCTACGACCCCTTCGGCCTTGCGGCCTCGATCCTCGACTCCAACGTCATTCCCGAGGACATGCCGTCCGGGTTCTCCTCCGCCGACGGGTTGTTCCGCGTGATCTACCTGGAGGCGGCCGAGCCGATTCACAATTACGAAACAGCCATCGCCTGGATCGCCCGCATCCGACATTTGGCCGGGGAGGCCGTCGCCGGCCAGCCTGTCCAACTCGGATTCACCGGACAGCCCGCCTTCGTCGCCGACATCTCCGGCACGATGAAGAAGGACATGATCTCGTCGTCCGCCGTCACCCTCATCGTGATCGGGCTGATATTCTGGCTGTGCTACCGCCGCGTAAAACCGCTGATTATTTTACTCGCCATGCTCGTCATCATTTTCCTCATTTCGATGGGGCTGGCCGGGCTTTTCCTCAAACAACTCACCATCTTCGGGGTGGGCTTCGCCTCGATCATGATTGGACTGAGTGTGGACTACGGATACCTCATCTATCAAAAGTCCCGGCACGAGCAGGGCAGCCTGCGCGACCTCCAGCGGGACGCGCTGCGAAATATTCTCTGGACCGCCGGCACGACGGCGGCGGCCTTTTTCGCGCTCAATCTCAGCAGCCTTCCCGGACTCTCCCAACTGGGCAACCTCGTCGGCATCGGCATGATCGTGGGGGCAGCCGTCATGCTCATCCTCTTCGCCCCGCTGACCCGAATCCGGAATATTCCGCCGGCCGGGCCGACCGTCATCGAGCGCGCCTTCCGCTCGTCCGCCTTCATCCGGGGGGGAACCTGGGTGTCAGCCTCGGTTCTGGCCGCCTTGACCGCCACCTTCGCGATCAAGGGACCTCCCCCCATCGACTTCTCGGCCAACATGCTGCGTCCGCGGCAGAGCGGGGCCTACGACGCGATGGATCAACTCTATCTCAAAATCGCCGACGACCGGGGCCTGCTCAGCCTCCTCGTGACCGGGTCAAACGAGGAGGAAGTTTTCACCCGTCTGCAAAAAGCGGACGCCCAACTGCAGTCCGCCCGAAACCGCGGCGAACTCCGGAGCTTTCACTCCGCCCTCCCCCTCTGGCCGAACCTCGGCAATCAGCGCGCAAATCTCCCGGTGTTGGGCGCTCTGGCCGGCGAGATACCCCGCCTCGAACGCACGCTCGGCGAGTCCGGATTCGCCCCGGAAGCCTCCGGCCTGACCCGCGCCGTGTTCGAACAATGGGCCGCCTGGAAAAATCTCCCGCCACCCCTCTGGCCGGGCAACAGCGCGAGCGAGTGGATTCTCCGCCGCACCGCCAGCCGCACCGGCGCGGAAGTGGTCGCGCTGGGTGTGGTCCGCCCGGAACCCGGCCGCGCGGATCAACTCGTGCGCGAGATTCAGACCACCGGAGTCTACCTCGTCAGTTGGGATCAGCTCGGCGCGGAGTTGCGGCGGGTCGTGCCGGACGAGTTCTTCAAACTCGTCGGCGGCCTCCTCCTGATCGTGATCGTGCTTCTTCTCATCGGCTTCCGCAGCGTCCGCGACGTCGGGCTGCTGGTTTTCACCATGGCGCTGGTGTTTCTCGCACTGGTCGGCGCGATGAGCCTTTTTGGCCTGAGTTGGAATCTCTTCAATCTGGCCGCTCTGCTACTGCTTCTCGGCACCGGGATTGACTACGGCATCCTCATGCTCCTGGCCCTGCGCCGCAACGGCGGGAACATCCCGGAGGCCCAGCGTTCGATTGGCCTGGTTATTTTCCTCTGCGCTTCCGCCGCGGCGGCCGGATTTGGCTCCATCGGCTGGGCCAACAACCGTGGCCTGGCCAGCCTCGGCATCACCTGTGCCATCGGCCTGGCCCTCGACGCCCTCATCTCGATCTTCCTCCTCCCCGTCTTCTGGCGCATCTGTCACCCGCGCCAATCGGCGATCACGTCCGATCGCCCCGTTTAATTTTTCCGCTGGCCGTCAGGGGAATCGCCTCCACGAAACGAAAATCCCCCGGAATTTTGTAGCGGGCCAGGGCCGCGCGGCAGCAGGCCACGAGCGAGGCAATCGACGGGGGCCGGGAAGGATCGACCGCCACCAGTTCCGCCACCGGCACCGCGCCAACCCTGGGATGGGGCCGGCCGCTCACCCGCGCCGCGCGAATCTCCGGGTGCTCGCAGAGGACGGCCTCGACTTCCTCGGGGAAGCATTTCAATCCCGCGACGTTGATGACCGAGTGACTCCGGCCCCTAAGGTAGAGATAGCCGTTGCTATCCACCCGGCCCAAATCGCCCGTGCGGAACCATCCGTCCTCAAGGACCGCGGCCCGGGGCCGCCACGGATCGAGATAAGCGTCGAAAAGACCGGGTCCGCGCAGGAACAACTCCCCGTCACGCAGATCCACTGCGAAATCCGGCAGCGGTTTGCCAATCGACTCCGGCTTCTCCCGTCCCGCGTCGAGATTGAGGATCGGCAAACCGGCCTCAATGATACCGAAGCCCTGCGAAAGCGGAACGTGGTAGCGCGTTTCGAAAGCCCGCGCCGTGGCCACCGGCAGCGCCGCCGCGGTGGAAACCGCCAGTCGCAGGGTTGGCCACGGCAGACCCGAACCTTCCACCCCGAGCAGGCCGTGATGAAATGGCGCACCGTAGAGCACCGTGCCGCCCCGCGCTCTCGCCGCCGCCAGCACATCCTCGGCGAGATGCGAGGTCACCACCACCGTCGTCGCTCCCTGCAAGAGATACAGCATGATCGACACCGCAAAGTGATGGGCCATGGGCAGCATCCACACCACGCGATCCGCGGGCCCGATTTGCAATCCCCGATTGGCGGCGGCGATCCGCGCCAGCAGGGTCTCATGGGAAATCACCACGCCTTTGCTGCGCGCCGTCGTGCCGGAACTGAAGCGAATCAACGCCGGATTTAACGCGGCCAGAGCGGCCTCGGCAAAGGCCGGCTCGCCCTCCCGCACCACCTCCCGCACCGCACCGTCGGCCTCAACGATGGCACCCGTGACCGTGCGCCGGATGACTTCTTCCTGCTCGCGCGCGCACAACTCGTCCGCAATCGGCACCAGACATTTTCCCGCCCGCACAATGGCCAGCGCCTGCACGATATGTTGGACACCATTCGGACACCGCAGCCCGATGCGGGAGGCCCGCAGGGTCTCGAAGCGACGCGCGGCGGCGTCAACCATTTCGAAGAGACGCCCGTAGGAAATTTCCTCCTCTCCGCAAATCACGGCGATGGTCCGGCGATCCGCCCCGGCCATGATGTGCTCGACGATATTCACGAACGGCGGATGCGCGCGCGTTCGGAAAGGACATCCGAGGCCTCGCCCCCCCGCCCCGTGGCCTGGAGGGCGGCGGCAAGGCCCGCCGCCTCCCCCGTGGCCAGACAAGTGCCCATGACCCGCACCGAGGCCTGCGCTTCGTGACTGCAGGAGAGACAGCGGCCGGCCACAAAAAGCGTCTTGTGATCCCGCGCGCGCAGCGAGCGCAAGGGAATGTCCGCGGGCTGCCCGTGGAGGGGAAACCGCAAACGCGGTCCGCGGTTCGACTCGCGCAATTCCATCGGCCAGGTCGCCCGCGCCACGGCGTCGGGAAATTGCGCGCCCTTCTCCACATCAGCGGTCTCAAGCCGGTAGCGACCCACCACGCGGCGACTCTCGCGAATCCCCACCCGGGCTGGAAAAACCGAAATCGTGCTGGTGGAAAAGCCGGGCGTGGAGGTCCGAAAAAATTCCGCCAGGCTCCAGGCGAGAGAGCGGCCCTCGACCTCCAGCGCGGTCAAATCGGCCGCGCGGGTCGGGTCGTAATCCGACGGACCCGTCAGATCGATGGTCACATAGACTTCCCCGCCCCGCCCGGTGCCACGCAGCGAAGCCCCCAGAGCACCGGCGGGCAGCCCCCCCCCGGCAACCGCCCGCGCGATGCGGGCCGCGATTTTCAAGCGCTCATCGTCCTGCCAGGCCGACTCCTCCACTCCCTGCAGACCAAAGATAAAAGCCGGGCGCTGGAGATGCTCCGGCGGAGCCTGGTCGAAGGCTGCCCCGGCCAGGCCCAAAATCTCGCCGTCTCCGCTCGCATCCACCACGGAGCGGGCCGCGACCCGCCGACGGACTCCGCGCGTAACCAATTCGACGGCGGTCAGATCCGGGCTCACGGCGATAATCTCGCTGTGCAGGAGCATCTCGAGGTTTCCGGCGGCACCCACCATTTCGTCGGCCAGCCAGGCGCAGGCCGCCGGCTGATGCGGCAGCACCCACACCCGGCCCATGCGTTGCGGCCCCGCCGACCCGCCCCCGGCAATCAGCCGGGTGGCAAATTCGGAGGCGAAGCCAGGGTTCGCCCACTGCGGACCGCTGTCACCGGCGAGTTCATAGAGCCCGCAAAACGAATGGACCAAGGCGGCCGTGCCCATGCCGCCGAGCGCGCCGTGCCGCTCGACCAGCAGCGTGCGAGCCCCGGAACGCGCGGAGGAAATCGCCGCAGCCAGACCTGCCGGTCCGCCCCCGGCCACCAGAACGTCAACCCCCATGACCACGGCAAACCAGGACTGCCTTCGCCGGACCCATCAGGCGACAAGGGTGAGACGCTCCCGGACTAAATGCGCGAGCTGCCGGACACTCTGGAAATTTGCCCGGCAGATGTCGGAATCGGGCACCACCACGCCAAAGCCCTCTTCCAGCAGCAGGACAAGCTGCATCAGGGCCATGGAGTCCAGTCCCGCCGCGTAAAGGTCGCTGCCGGCGTTGAATCCGGCCGGCACCTCGAGAATCCGCTCCCGGATGGCGGCCAGGATTCTCTCCTCAAGGCTGGCGAGATCAGGGATCGGCGGCGAACACATTGCGGGTTGTAATGCATTCCGCGGGCTTGCGAGTCAAGAACCTCCGAGACGGCCGGCCGCTCGCACGGGAGACGAGACTTTTTTGGGCTTGCCAGTCCTGGATTCTCCATCGCGTATGAGCGCCTTCGCTCCATGACCGCTTTTGTCAAACGATGGTTTCCGCTGGTCCTGCAGACCCTCTTCAGCCTGGCTCTGCTCGCATGGATTTTCCGCAGCGAAACCTTTCGCCTCCAGGTCTGGGAGGTGGTGACCTCGGCCCGGCCGGCCTGGCTTGCGGTGGGCCTGGCGGTGGCCAGCCTGGGCAACGTCGTGGCGGCGTTTCGTTGGGGCATCTTCCTGCGCGTGCTCGACATTCCGCTCAGTCGCGGCGAGGTGCTGCGTTTGTCGTTCGCCGGGCTGTTCTGCAACAACTTTCTGCTCGGCGCCGTGGGCGGTGATGCGGTGAAAGTCGTGTGGCTGGGCGCGAAGGGCCATCGCAAGTCGCACGCCCTCCTTTCGGTTTTGATGGATCGCATGAGCGGGCTGGGAGCCCTGATTTTATGCTCGGTCACGTTTATCCTCTGGCGCTGGGAGTGGCTTTGCCGCAGTCCGGCCATGGCCGGAGCCATCGCGTTTGTCTTTCTCTATCTCGGGGTGGTCATTGGGCTGTTGTCGTCCACGTTTTTCCTGGCCCATCACGGCCGGATCCCAAAATTTCCGCGTCATCCACCCACGCGGCAATTGATCCGCGAATCCTCACTGGCCTACCTCAAGTTCGTCCAGGAATGGCGGCAGACGCTGGTGGCCGCGGCCCTTTCCGTGGTCGTTCTCCTCGCCTATTTTTTCACCTTCTACTTCAGCGCACTCGCCTTCGATGTCGTCATCCCGGTGCCCGACTTTCTGGCCTTGATGCCGGCGGTGGATATTCTGTCAGCCTTGCCGGTCAGTCTGGGCGGCCTCGGGGTGCGGGAGCAATTTTTTGTCACAGCGCTGGGCGAGTTGGGCGACCTTCCCGCGGCGCAGGCCGTCTCGATATCCCTGGGTGGCGCCGTCATCACGCTGCTGAGCGGACTGGCCGGCCTGGTCTTTCTGCCCTCGTATCGCCGGATCGCCCGATCCCCGGAGGCCGTATGAGCTCCGGCCCGCTCTCCCCGCGGCGGCACGCCGTCTCCCGTTTCCGGCGCTGGCCGCCGTTGTTTTTCTATGCGGAGGGCAAGACCGCGCTTGATCCCGCCTATCCGGCGGTGGTGGCGGCGCTGAAAGATTCGCCCCTCCCGCTCTTGGACCTCGGCTGCGGCATGGGCCTGCTCGCCGCCTATCTGCGCGCGCACGGTTACGAGGCGCCGATCCTCGGGGTTGATGCCGACGAAAAGAAAATAGGGATCGCGCGCCAAGCGTTGGCCGACACAAATGTCCGCTTCCGGGCGGGCGACGCGCGCGAATTTCCCGAACAGTCGGGCCACGTCGTCATGCTCGATGTGCTCCACTACTTCGATGACGCGGCCCAAGGCGCTCTTCTCCGCCGCATCGCGGCCAGCGTCGCTCCGGGTGGCCTGGCGCTCGTGCGCGTCACATTGCAGGAGCCAACCTGGCGCTTTGCCCTCACCCGCGCCGAGGAATGGCTGATTCACCAGGTCCGCTGGATTCCCTGGATGGGCTCAAATTTTCCCACCCGCGACGAGGTCAGCGCACCGTTCCGGGAGGCGGGCTTCGCGGTGGACGTGCAACCGATGTGGGGGCGGACGCCCTTCAACGGATACTTTTTTTCGTTTCGCCGTCCCGAGGTGATCCTGTAAGTTGCGGGAGATGGATCCCTCGTTCTACGGACTCCCGCATCGGGAGCCATTTTGTTTCCTCGATGCCGTATCGGAAATCGCGCCCGGCGTGGCGGCCCGGGGCCGGAAAACCTTCGCCGGAGACGAGGCGTTTTTTGCCGGTCATTTTCCCGGCAACCCCATCGTGCCGGGGGTGATCCTGACCGAGGCGCTGGCCCAATTGTCCGGCATCGCGGCGGCGGAGTCCGGCGGCATGTGGTTGCTCTCCGCCATCCGCCAGATGAAGTTTTTTCATCCGGTGCGCCCCGGACAGATCCTGGATCTCAGTGCCCGGCGGACGGGCAATCTGGGGCCCTTGATTCAATTCGACGTCAAAGCCGAAGTCGCCGGCCTCCCCGTCGCGGAGGGTGCTCTCATCCTCACGAGAACGTCCGGACCGTGACGCGCCGCCCGTTCGCCGAAACCCCAGCCGCCCGCAACCCCGGGCAGATTGCGGAACCCCATCATGCCTAGATCCAGAATTTCTCCGGCGGAGGGATTGACCGCGCTGCTCGGACTGGCCCTGGCCGGGGCGGGTCTCCTGCTCGGCACCGGTCGATGGCGCGCCGGGGGGCTCCTGGCCGGGGCGGCCCATGCCACCTTTTGCGCCACCGCCGCGATCCCCAACCACCCGCTCAGCGGCCCCTTGGTCCGGCGGTTCCGCCCGGAAGCTCCGGACGTTTGGCTCACGATTGACGACGGCCCGCATCCCGAATCAACTCCCGCCATTTTGGAACTCCTCCACCAGCACAACGCCCGGGCCACGTTTTTCGTGATCGGCCGGAACGCCGCCCGCCATCCCGGACTTTTGCAGGACATCGCCGGGGCGGGCCACACGCTGGGCAATCACACCCATCACCATTGCACGGCCAGCTTTTGGACGGCGGGTCCGCGGCGCATCGCCCGGGAGATTGACGAAGCCGCGGCGGCCGTGGCTGCGGCAGGCCTGCCGCCACCGCGCTATTTCCGTGCGCCGGTGGGCATGACCAATCTTTT
Organism: Chthoniobacter flavus; assembly: GCA_945860745.1. Lineage (GTDB taxonomy): Bacteria > Verrucomicrobiota > Verrucomicrobiia > Chthoniobacterales > Terrimicrobiaceae > CAMASH01. The sequence continues at coordinate 28,581 of CAMASH010000015.1, forward strand.
TGTCGCTCCCGCCCTCGCCGCCCGCGGTCTTCTGCGCATTGGCTGGTCGGCCCGCGGTTTCGATACCCGTGCCCGGACGCCCGCCGCCGTCGTAGGGTCGGTTATGAAAAACTGCCGTCCGGGCACCATTATTCTGCTGCACGAACGCGGTCCGGCTGCGGGCGTGCGCAGTCTCGCTCCGCTGTTGGCCCGGTTGGAGAAGCGTTCCATGCGCTGCGTGCTGCCGTCCGACCCGGAATTGATCGTGGATGGAGCCGGGCAATGAGTGAACCTCCGCACATCGTGGTCACGGGCATGGGCTGCGTCACGCCGCTCGGTTCCGACCTCGGGGAAACGTGGGAGCGGCTGGTCCGCGGTGAGAATGGCTTTCGCGAAGTGACCCTCTTTGCCAGCGACGGCTATCGCACCCGCCTCGCAGGGGAGTGCCCGCTCCCGCCGCTCTCTCCCGCGCTGGCGGAAAAGTTTCGCCCGCCCCGCGCCTCACGCCTTTTGATTCCGGCCGCAACGGAGGCGCTGCGCATGGCCGGCTTGTCCGCGTTCGACGGCCTGCCGCTGAGCTTTAGTTCGACCGCCGGAGGGATGGAATTCGGCCAGGATTTCCTGCGCGAAATCACGACTTCCCGGCGGGTGCTTTTTCGCCGCATTGCCCGCTATCATCCCCAGCAACAATTGCTGGATCTCCAGGAGGCGCTCGGCTTTCAAAGCGGTCCGACATTTCTGGTGGCCAACTCCTGCGCCAGCGGGGCCAATGCGGTCGGCCACGCCGCGGACTGGCTGCAAGCCGGGCGCGGCGAAGTCGCGCTGGCAGGGGGGTTCGAGGCGCTTTGTGAATTGGTCTTCGCCGGTTTCGATTGCCTCCAGGCCCAAACGACCACGCACTGCCGCCCCTTTGATGAAGGTCGGTCCGGCCTGCTGCTCGGTGAAGCCGCCGCCTGCCTGGTGCTGGAGACCGAGGCCCATGCCGCCCGCCGCGGGGCCACGCCGCTGGCCCGGCTGGCCGGTTACGGACACTCGACCGACAACCACCACCTGACCCAGCCGGCGCCAAACGGGACCGCCTTGGTCCGGGCCTTGCGCGCCGCCTGCGCCCACGCCGGCCTTTCGCCCGCCGAGATTGATTATGTCAATGCCCATGGCACGGCCACCCCGGCCAACGACCCCGCCGAGCACCATGCGTACGCGGAAGTCTTCGGTCCCGCGCTGGCGGAAGGACACCCGCAAATTCGCTCCACCAAAGCCGCCATCGGCCACACCCTCGGCGCCGCGGGCGCGGTCGAAGCCCTCCTGGCCATCCAAAGTCTCCGCACCGGCCAGCTCCCGCCCCAGCTCGGTGTCGAGCGCCCGCTGGCCGGCCTCGAGCATGCGCTGACCGGACGCCTCCCCGCTGCGGGAGCGCGTTACGTCGCCAGCACGAATCTAGGTTTCGGCGGTTCGAATGCCGCCCTCATCTTTGCCGCGCCATGAACGACCTTGCCATCATCGGAACCGGCAGTCTGACCCCGTCGGGGGGCGGTTGGCCGGGGCTGGAACCTGACGCGCCCCCCGTCGCGACCGGACTTCCCTCGCTGCGCCGCCCCGACACGACCTTTCCGGTTCAGCAGGTCGGGGACGGGTTTCTCCAAGACCTCACCCACGAGCCCCGTCTGCGCCGCGCCAGCCGCATCACCCTCATGATGGCCGCCGCCGCCCGGCAGGCCTTGGGCGACCGGACTCCGCAACGCCTCGGGCTCGTCGGCGCGTTCTTCACCGGGGCCTGTCATTTTTCGCGCCGCTTCTACGCGCCGGTGTTGGAACGCGGCCCCTCCTTCGCCAGCCCGGCCTTGTTTCCCGAAACGCTTTACAATTCCTCGCTCGGCCACATCGCGCATCTGCTCGGGGTGGGCGGTTCGTGTTACGCGATGGTCGGGGACGACTCGGCCTGGATCTCGGCGTTGGAAGTCGCGTCGTTGTGGCTTGATCTCAAGACGGTCGATGCCGTCCTCGTGGTCGGGGGCGAGGAATTGGATGTCTCGGCGCTCGAGGCTTATCGTGCCGCCGGCTGGCTCAAAAACGGCTTCCTCCCGGCCGAAGGTGCCGCCGCGGTTTTACTCAGCCGCGCGGGCGCCGACTCCGTCCTGACCATTTCCGGCCTCACGCCGGGCTTCGCGTACCGCTCGCGGGCCTCGGTCCTTCGCGCGGTCGGGCAGTGTTTTGCGGCGATGAGCGGTGCCCCGATTGCCCGGACAGCCGACCGCACGTGGCTGCGGGCCCCGGTGGGCCGAATGGCGATCGGTCACTCGATGATCCCGTTGCCACCCGCCGGCCTGGGCCATGCTTTCACCGCCAGCGCAGGCTGGCACACGCTGCAGGGAGCGCGCTGGCTTCTAGGACAATCGGAGGAGGACAGCCTGTGGGTGCCGGTGTGGGGGTTGCACCATCAAGTCGCCGCCCTGCGTCTGCGGAAAACCGGCCGCCCGCAGCTTGCCGTCGCCCCCGAGGAACGGTAGGAAACTGCCTAGCCTTTGCCATGGACGCCAACCTCAACGATCTCAAGCAGCTCCTCATCGAGAACTGCAGTCTCCGCCTGGCCCCCGAGCAAATTTCCGAAACCATGCCACTGTTTGAGCCGGCGGGATTGGGTCTGGACTCGATCGACGCCTTGCAACTCGCAGTAGCGGTCGAGAAAAAGTATGGCTTTTCGATCAAAAATGCCGAGGTGGCCCGCGAGGCGCTGCAGAGCCTGGGCGCACTGCGCGACTGGATCGGCCGGCAGCCCTGAGCGCAACCTGCCCTCCGATGGCCATGGAAACATTTGACGTCATTATCGCAGGGGGAGGCCCCGGAGGCAGCGCGGCCGGCACTTTTCTGGCCCGCTCCGGATTGAAAACCCTCCTTCTCGAGAAAGACCAGCATCCGCGCTTCCACATCGGCGAATCGCTCCTGCCCCACGGCAACGACCTGCTGCGCGAGATGGGAGTGTGGGACAAGATCGTCGCCTCCGGAAATTTTCTGCCCAAACCGGGAGCTGAATTCTGGGTGGCCGACGGATCGGACAGCACGCAGTTCGAGTTCGCGAGGCAGCTTGGTCCGAAATATGCGTCCTCTTTCCAGGTCGAGCGGGCGAAATTCGATGAGTTGCTTTTCCATCACGCCGCCGAGACCGGCTGCACCGTGCGCCAGCATTGCGCCGTCACGCGCATCGATCCACAACCGGACCATGTCGTCGTCGAGTACTCCAACGGTAAAGCCACCCAGCGGGTGCGAGCCGGATGGCTGGTGGACGCCAGCGGCCGCGACGCCATCGCAGGACGATTGCTCCGCGTGCCCAAACTTCCCACCCAACGCTCCGTGCGACTGGCCACCCATGCCCATTTTCGGGGCGTGGTCCGCAATTGCGCCGCGACCGCCGGCAATATCACCATCGCCCGGCTGCGCGAGGGCTGGTTTTGGTTCATCCCGCTGCAGGGGGATATGACCTCGGTCGGATTTGTGCAGCGGGCGGCCGAATTTCGCGCCGCCGGTCTCTCCCCCGAGGCCAGCTTCGCCGGCGCGGTGGCACGGAATACCTACCTGGCCGAACGCATGCGTTTTGCCGAACGGGAGGGAGCGTTTCGCACCGAGGGCGATTACAGCTATTGCTTCGGGAGTTTTGCGCCGCATCCGCGCATCCTCCTGGCCGGGGACGCCGCCGGTTTTGTGGATCCGATTTTTTCCTCCGGGGTGATGCTCGCCCTCAAATCCGGCCGGGCCGCCGCCGACTGGATTGCCCGCCAGCCTGATCGCGGACTTTCGCCGGGCGCGCAAAAAAAATACACCCGCGAGATCAAGCGCATGATGGACCTCTATCTTCGCATCATCGACACGTTCTACGACAAGGCCGGGTTCGAACTGCTCATGAACCCCCAACCCATTTTGAAGATTCCCGGCGCCGTCGCCGCTGTCGTCGGCGGAAACACCGATCTCGCGTTTCGTCATCGGTGGCGGCTCGAGGCCTTTTATTTTCTGGCCTGGCTCCAGCGCTGGCTGCCTGTCGCGCCCCGTATTCCCCTGCTGGCCCCGGGCCCCCAAACGCAGTCCTCGCCCCCGTGAGTCAGGAGTCATCCCGGATCGGGAACGGTGCGGGCAAACGAGGACGTTACCCCTTCTTTCATGATTGCACCGGATATGCCTTCGGCGCCTTGGTCGGGCGATTGGTGCCCCGGCGCGTCGCGCAGGCCATGGGGAGTTCAATTTCGCTGCTCTACGCTCACCTTCAACCCAAGCGCCAAGCCGCCGTTCGCCACAACCTGGCGTTGCTTGAGCCAAACGGCGTCCCCACCGGGCGGGTGCTCAATGTGTTCCGCGAATTCGGCCGGACTATGGGCGACTATTTCCATCTCGCCAGCCGTTCGCGAGAGGAGGCCATGGCTTTGGTTTCCCAGCACATCGGCTTCGAGCACTTCGAGACCGCCCGCCGTCTTGGTCGGGGCGGTTTACTCCTCACGCCCCATCTCAGTTTTTTCGAATTGGGTGGTGCGGCGGCCCAGGCCAACGGATTCCCCATAATCGCGCTGACCCGTTCGGAGAGCACCCCCGCTCTGACCAAATGGCGCGCAGCCTACCGCGCGCGGTGGGGAGTGGAGACGGTCGAGGTCGGCGGCACGGACGATCCGTTCGCCTTCATCGATGCCGTCCGCCACCTCGAAGCGGGCCGCTTCGTGGCCGCTCTGGTGGATCGGCCGGATTCCCCCAAGGCGACGCCGGTGAACCTGCCGGGGGGAACCATCGGATTCGCCGGCTCCATCCTGCTCCTCGCCCAGGCCCGCCGCTGTCCGGTGCTTCCCGTGACAACCGCGCGGCTGGCGGACGGAACCTACCGGATCGAAGTGCACGGACCCTTCTTTGTCGAGCGGGGTGGTGATGGTGATCGCGCCGGGCTGCTCCAACGCCACAGCCAACACCTCGCGGACATCTTCACCCCGGTCATCCGCTGCCACCCTGACCAGTGGTCGCATTTCATTCCGCTCACGCCGCCTCAGTCCGGCGGGGGATAAGGACGGTGTTCGCGGGAAGCCTCGCCCGCCCCCACCAGGCGATCGAAGAGGGGCGATGCCATCAAAGTGGTAACCACCGCCATGATGACGAGAACGGAAAAAAGCTCCGCGGAAATGACCCCGCGCTGCAGGCCGATATTGATGATGATGAGTTCCATCAAGCCTCGCGCATTCATCAAGGTCCCGATGCCCAGCGCCTCCCGATGGGAGATGCCCGTGGCCCGCGCGGCAAGCCAACAGGCCACTCCTTTGCCCAGAATTGCCGCGACCAAAACCGCCCCGCACATCAGCCAGAGGAAGGCGGAATTGAGCAACGTGATCTTGGTGTTGAGTCCCGAAAAAGCGAAGAATAGCGGCAGCAACAACGCCACGGTCAGGGGTTGAATCCGTCCAATCAGGTCCCGCGACACCACTCCCCGCGGCATGGCCACTCCCATAACGAAGGCCCCAAACACGGCATGCAACCCGATCAAGTCCGTGAACCATGCACCCAGAGCCATCAGAGCCAAGCCGACGACCAGGCCGGCCTCGGTCAGTCCGCCCTCCTTGATCAACCCTCCCTGCCCGCGCGCGAGCAGGGGACGGACCAGCGCAAGGGTGAAGGCCACATACGCAACCCCGCCTCCGATGTTGAGCATGGCACGGCCTGGATCATTGTCGAAACTGGCTAGCACCACAGCCAGCAGACACCAAGCCGCCGCATCGTCAATCGCTCCCGCGCCCAGCGCCACCGTGCCCATGATGGTGCCGGTGAGTTTTTTGAAATGAATGATGCGCGCCAGCATGGGAAAGGCCGTGATACACATCGAGGCCCCGAGAAACAGCACCGCCTCAAAAAGCGAAGTCCGGGCCGGAAAGAGGCTGGTCTGATGAAAAAAAATCCAAGCCAGCCCCCCCCCCAGCACGAAAGGCGCCACCATCCCCGCCACCGACACCGCCACGGAACTGGCCAGCCGCCGCTGCAGAATATCGAAGCGAAATTCCAGGCCCACCACGAACATGTAAAGGGCCAACCCGAGCTGCGAGACGGGAAACAAATAGCTCTGGGTGTCGCGCCCGGCCTGGGTGGGATCCCACGGAAAAAGCCAGCGCTGCCACTCCGGCAGCACCAGTCCGAAGAGGGAGGGTCCGAGCAACACCCCGGCGATCATTTCCGCCACCACCTGCGGCTGGCCCAAGCGCGCGGCGACGGCCCCGACCATGCGGCAGACGGCGAGAATGACCGCCAACTGAAGAAAAAAATGGACGGCGAGTTGCAGGTTGTTCATCGAGCCCACCGAATTTCTCGCAGCCCCCTTCGTTCGCCAAGCCCGGAATATTTCTTCCGCTGGAAATTGCAGAGATTCTGCTAGTCTCGGGTCATGCGCCCCGACAAATTCACCGCCAAAATGCAGGAGGCCTTGAATGCTTCCGTTGATCTTGCCTCCAAACAGAACCACTCGGAAATTTCCCCCGAGCACTTTCTCCTCGCCCTGCTCCAGCAATCGGACGGACTGGTCCGTCCCCTCCTGGAAAAACTCGGCATCGCTCCCGCCACGCTCGAACAGCAACTCGAAACCGAGCTCTCGCACCGTTCCAGCGTCCACGGCGGTTCCTCGCCCCAACTCGGAGCGGATCTGCGCAAGACCCTCGATGCTGCCGAGGGCGAGATGGCCAAACTCAAGGACGAATACCTCAGCGCCGAGCATTTCCTCCTCGCCCTGGCCGATTCGAAAACGCCGGCCTCCAAGCTCCTCAAAAGCTCCGGACTCGATCGCGCCAAACTCATGCACGCCCTGGCCGGACTGCGCGGCAACCAGCGCGTGACCGACCAGGACCCCGAGGGCAAATACCAAACCCTGGAAAAATACGGCCGCGACCTGACCGCCCTCGCCCGCAAGGGCAAGATCGACCCCGTCATCGGCCGCGACGACGAAATCCGCCGCACCATGCAGGTGCTGTCCCGCCGCACGAAAAACAATCCCGTTCTCATCGGTGAACCCGGCGTCGGCAAGACCGCCATCGTCGAGGGCCTGGCCCGCCGCATCGTCAGCGGCGACGTGCCGGAGTCGCTGAAAAACAAACGCATCATCGCCATGGATATCGGGGCCATGATCGCGGGCGCAAAATTCCGCGGCGAGTTCGAGGACCGGCTCAAGGCTTTCCTCAAGGAAGTCACCTCGAGCGAAGGCGAAATCATTCTCTTTATTGACGAACTCCACACCATCGTCGGCGCGGGCGCGGCCGAGGGTTCCGCCGACGCCTCCAACATGCTCAAGCCGCAACTGGCCCGCGGCGAACTCCGCACCATCGGCGCGACCACCCTCGACGAATACCGCAAATACATCGAGAAGGACGCCGCCCTCGAACGCCGATTCCAACCCGTCCAGGTGGACGAACCCAGCGTGGAGGACACCATCGCCATCCTGCGCGGACTGAAGGAACGCTACGAAGTCCACCACGGCGTGCGCATTCAGGACGCCGCCATCATCGCCGCGGCCACGCTCTCCGACCGCTACATCAGCGACCGCTTCCTGCCCGACAAAGCCGTCGATCTCATTGATGAAGCCGCCTCCCGCCTCAAAATGGAACTCGATTCCATGCCGACCGAGATCGACCAACTCGAACGCCAGGTCATGCAGCTCGAAATGGAAAAGCAGGCCCTGAAAAAAGAAAAAGACGCCGCCAGCAAGGACCGCCTCGGCAAGCTGGAAAAGGAACTGGCCGACCTCAAGGAAAAAGCCGGCCACCTCAAGGCCCAGTGGCAAAAGGAAAAACAGGAAATCGGCAAATCGCAAAAAGTCGCCGGACAAATCGAGCAACTCAAAACCGAACTCGAACAAGCCCAGCGCAAAGGCGACCTCCAGCGCGCCTCGGAAATCCAATACGGCAAACTGCCCGAGCTGCAACAGCACCTCGAAGAAGCCACCGCCATCAAACATGGTAAGGATGGCTCTCCGAGCCGTCCGACTTTGCTAACCGAGGAAGTGACCGAAGAAGACATCGCCAAAGTCGTTTCCGCCTGGACCGGCGTTCCCGTCTCCAGCCTGCAGGAAGGCGAACGGCAAAAACTGGTCAAAATGGAAGAACGCCTGATGGAACGTGTCATCGGCCAGGAACAAGCCATCAAGGCCGTCTCAAACGCCGTCCGCCGCGCCCGCGCGGGCCTGCAGGATGAAAACCGCCCCATCGGTTCCTTCCTCTTCCTCGGCCCGACCGGCGTGGGCAAGACCGAACTCTCCAAGGCCCTGGCCCAGTTTCTCTTCGACGACGAACACGCCATCATCCGCCTCGACATGAGCGAATACATGGAAAAACACACCGTGGCCCGGCTCATCGGCGCCCCTCCCGGATACGTCGGCTACGAGGAAGGCGGACAACTCAGCGAAGCCGTGCGCCGCAAGCCCTATGCGGTCGTGCTGTTCGACGAGATCGAGAAGGCCCATCACGATGTCTTCAACGTCCTGCTCCAGGTTCTCGACGACGGACGCATCACCGACGGACAAGGCCGCACGGTCAACTTCAAGAACACCGTCATCATCCTCACCAGCAACATCGGCAGCCAATACATCATGGAGGATCTGCCCAAAGAGGAACGCAATAAGCGGGTCATGGAAGCCCTGCGCGGACACTTCCGCCCGGAGTTCCTCAACCGCATTGACGAGATCATCATCTTTGACCGCCTCGATCACCACCAGATCACCCGGATCGTGGACATCCAGCTCCAGCGCCTGCTCGAGCGCCTGCAAAAGCAAAACATCACCCTCACCCTGACCGAGCCGGCCAAAAAACTTCTCGGCCAGGAAGGCTACGATCCCGCTTACGGTGCCCGGCCGCTCAAGCGCGTGATCCAGCGCGAAATCCTCGATCCGCTCTCCCTGGAGATCCTCGACGGCAAATTCCACGAGGGCGACCAGATCACCGCCGACGCGAAAGACGGTCACCTCGTTTTCAAAAAGTCCTAGCCCAATGGAGGGCGGCAACCGGAGGCCACAGGCCGGAGATCTGAGTCCGGCAGCTGCCGGACGAATTAATCCCTCGCCGCCCATTTTTTTACGAATGCGGCTACGTGGCGGCGCATCTCCGTGGCCGCCGACGTGAGTCGGCGGCTGTTTTTCACAAACTCAATTCAACACCCCTCCGGCCCGCAGCCGCACCCTTCCTCCACGCCGCAGCTTTCCTTGGCCAGACAATCGGTGTGCTTGGTCGTGAGATGAAAGAACAACTCCCCGCCCTCGGCCGCTGCTCCGGTGACCGGAAACTGCGAGACGACATCCTCCTCGTATTCGACCTCCACCTCCAATGCGCCGAGAGGAAAATGGGTCGCGGCCAGTTGGAGGATGCCGTGCAACTTGCGGGCGTCGAGCCGATGGTCCTCATCCGTGGCCACCCAGGTTTGCAGCACACAGGCGGCCGTCGAACGAAGCGTGCCGCCGCAATCCATAAAATCCTTCCGCACCTGGCCCACCTCGGTCACGTGGGAATGCGCGGCAATAAGCCCTCCGTCGGGAAAAGCAAAACGGACATTCTTTTCGGGATGAGCGGCCAGGGCGGATTGGAATTCGGTGAAGGTCATAAGTCCATCACTATACAGCAATACGAATATTCGCAACGACGAATATAGATCTTGATTTTTTGCAGACGGAATCCGAGCCTGCGCGACCATGGATTTGATCGAGATTTACCAGTGCCTGTGCGACGCCACGCGGCTGCGGATTTTGCACCTGCTGACCCGCGGACCCCTCTGCGTCTGCCATTTCCAGGACATCCTGAACGTGCCCCAGACCAAGGTTTCGCAGCACCTTTCCTATCTGCGGAAACGCGGACTGGTCGAAGTGACGCGCCATGCCAACTGGATGATCTACCGCCTGCCGGCCCATCCCCCGCGGGAACTGGAAGCCAATTTGAAATGCCTCCAGGATTGCACGGCGGAAGACAAACGTTTCCGCGCCGATCTCAAGAAACTCGCCAAAATCCAGTCCGGCTGCGGCTGGATCGCGGCGGCCCTCAAGGACGCTCCAGCGTGCTGCCAATCATGAATCCCCACAAAGACCGTTTCCGACTGCTCTTCCTCTGCACGGGCAACTCCGCCCGCAGCATCCTGGCCGAATTTCTGGTGCGCAAGATCGCGTCCGAAAAATTCGAAGCGGTCAGCGCCGGGTCCAGCCCGAAACCCGCTCCGCATCCCCTGGCCCTCGACACCTTGCGCGGACACTACGGCATCGACACGACGGGCGCGCGGAGCAAATCGTGGAGTGAGTTCGAGGGCGGGGAGTTCGATTTTGTCATTACCCTCTGCGACAATGCGAAGGAAACCTGTCCGATCTGGCCGGGTCAGCCGGTCATTGCGCACTGGCCTTCACCCGATCCGGCCGGGCAGGAAGGCAGCACGGAGGAGCAGCGGAAGTTTTTCTGGCTGGTCGCGCAGCAGATTCAGCGGCGGCTGGAGCTCTTCGCCGCGCTGCCTTTCGACAAACTGGATGCTCTGCGCCTTGAGTCCGCCACCCGCGAGATCGGCACGAAGGAAAGCGCGTTGTGAAACCGGCCGTTCTGATTCTCTGCACCGGCAACTCGTGCCGCAGTCACCTCGCGGAAGGCATCCTGCGCGCGGCGGCGGGCGATTTGCTCGAAGTTCACAGCGCGGGATCCAAACCCGCCGGATATGTCCACCCGCTCGCCATCCGGGTCATGAACGAAATCGGCCTCGATATTTCGAACCACCACTCGAAGCCCCTCGACGAATTTAAAAACCAGCCGATCGAAACCGTCATCACGGTGTGTGGAAATGCGGACGCCGCCTGTCCGATGTTTCCCGGACAGGTGAACCGGCATCATTGGGGCTTCGACGATCCGGCTCATGCGGAGGGGACGGAAGAGGAAAAGCTGGCCGTCTTCCGCCGGGTGCGCGACGAGATCCGCCGCGTCTTCGAGGCCTATGCTGCCGGGCGCCGCGATGAGCGCTGATAATTTCCCATTCGATGACGGGCCTGTATTCAGGCCTTCTTTCCCTCATACCATGCCTTGGAATCTGTGCAAATCCGGCAGACCGAAAGCATGACAGGAACTTCGACCAGAACACCAACCACGGTCGCCAGCGCGGCCGGACTCGTGGCCCCGAACAAGGTGATCGCCACCGCCACCGCCAATTCAAAAAAATTGCTGGCGCCGATCAAGGCTCCCGGGGCGGCCACATTGTGTTTGACCCCAAAAAGTTTCATCAGTCCGTAAGCGAGACCTGAATTGAAATAGACCTGGATCACAATCGGAACAGCCAGCAGAAGCACTGCCGTCCAATTCCTCGTGATGTTCTCGGCCTGAAACGCGAAAATCAGGGTCAAGGTGGCAAGCAATGAAAGAATCGCGACAGGCCGGAAGAGGGGGAGAAAGGCTCCCTCAAACCACGCAACCCCTTTCACCTTCACAAGAAGCATCCGGCTGAGACAACCGGCCGCCAGGGGAATAACAATAAAAACCATCACGGATGTGATGAGAACGGCGGCCGGAATGTGGACCCCGCTCACACCCGCCAGAAACATCACAATGGGAGCAAAGGCAAAGATCATAATGAGATCGTTAACCGCCACCTGCGCGAGAGTGTAGGCCCCGTCGCCGTCTGTGAGGTAGCTCCAAACAAACACCATGGCGGTGCAGGGGGCTGCGGCCAGAATGATAAGCCCGGCCACGTAGTTTGCCGCGGTGCCAGGCTCGATCCAGTGCAAAACGGACGAAAACAGCCATTGCACAAAGAACCACCCCAAAAGCGCCATGCTAAACGGCTTGACGAGCCAGTTGACGAAGAGAGTGACAAACAATCCGCCCGGTTTGCGGAGAATTCCCCGGATTCCCCCAAAGTCGATCTTGAGCATCATGGGATAGATCATCAGCCAGATCAGGATGGCGATGGCGATGTTCACATGAGAGTCCTTGCCAAACTCCCATGCGCTGATCTTGTCCACCAAGTCCGGCATAAGTTTTCCCCACGCCACGCCAAACACCATGCAAAGCAAAACCCACACGGAGAGGTAGCGTTCAAAAAAATCGAGTTTCTTTCCTGTATTCATAGGCAATTTTGCACCGGCAGACTTCCTTACGGAATCAAGTATATTCGTTAATACGAATATGCGAGGTCTCGAATAATCTGTCAAAACCCTTTCGACTGCCTGCTGAAAATGGGGTGCCGGACAAATTTCTGAGGGATCTCCCGATCGGCGTTTTTTGGGAACCTGTAAGCTTCTGTGCCACACCGTGGCTGCATCCCGCCGCCCAAGGTCGCTCATTCTTCGCAATCTTGGGCTGTCGGATTGATCCCCTTCGGGGATTTCTGGAAGATTTTTGTCCTGCACCCCTGAAAAGGTTGATGGTCTATCGGTGATGGGCGATGGTATAAGGCCACCATCCATCCCTCGCCATGATCTTCCTCGGCATCGACTGCGGCACCCAGAGCACAAAAACCATTGCCCTTGATTGGGAGTCGAGGCGGATTCTGGCCAGCGCGCAGCAGTCCTACGACTTTGTTGCAGGCCTGCCGCCGGGCGCGATGGAACAAAATCCGCAGGACTGGACCAATGCGGCCGACGCAACCATCAGCGAGGTGCTGGCGAAACTCGGCGACCGCAAAGACGAAGTCCGCGCCATCGGCGTCAGCGGCCAGCAACACGGACTGGTCGTTCTCGACGAAAACGATGATGTCATTCGCCCGGCCAAACTCTGGTGCGACACCTCGACCACCTCCCAATGCGCGGAGATCACGACCCACTTCGGCGGAGCCAACGCTCTCATGGCCCTCGTCGGGAACACCATGCGGCCGGGTTACACCGCGCCCAAAATTCTCTGGCTGCGGCAAAACGAACCGGCCCACTGGAAGAAAACCGCGTCCGTCCTTTTGCCGCACGATTATCTGAATTTCTGGCTCACAGGCGTGAAGCGCATGGAATTCGGCGACGCCTCGGGCACGGCGCTGCTTGATGTCGAGACGCGTCAATGGTCCGCCAAGGTGGTGGACTTCATCGCCGACGATCTGCCCGACAAGCTGCCGCCGCTCAAATCCTCTGAAAAATCCCACGGCACGCTGCGCGAGGAACTGCGCAAAAAATGGGGCCTGGCCAAGGCTCCCGGGGTCAGCGCCGGTGGCGGCGACAACATGATGGCCGCCATCGGCACCGGCAATATTCACCCGGGCGTCGTCACAGCCAGCCTCGGCACCTCGGGAACATTGTTTGCCTTTTCGGCCACGCCGGTCATCGATCCGCAGGGCGAAGTCGCGGCCTTTTGTGACAGCACGGACAACTGGCTCCCGCTCGTCTGCACCATGAATGTCACGCTCGTGACCGAACACATCCGCAAGATTTTTTCCTGGGACTACGCCGCCCTGGAGGAACAAATCCGCTCCGTCCCCGCCGGCAGCGGCGGCCTGTTGTTGCTGCCCTATCTGACCGGCGAACGCACCCCGGACCTGCCCGACAGCGCAGGGGTGTTTTACGGCATCACCACGGAGAACTTTACCCCGGCGCATATGGCCCGCGCGGCCATGGAAGGCGTAACGCTCGGCCTCGGCTACGGCCTGACGCGCTTCCGCGAACTTGGTCTGGCCCCCGCCGAGATCCGCCTGACCGGCGGCGGCAGCAAGAGCAAAATTTGGCGGCAGATCTGCGCCGACATTTTCGGCGTGCCCACCGTTTGTCTGGAAAGCAGCGAGGGCGCGGGACTCGGCGCGGCCGTCCAGGCCGGCTGGGTCTGGAACAAGGAAAACGGCTCCGACTCGACCCTGGCCGAGATTTGCGAACGGCTCATTCAGGTGGACGAAGCCACCCGCACGGGACCGGATTTAAAAAACAGGGAGCTCTATGCCGCCGCCCTGGAAAAAACCACCCGCATCCGCCACGCCTTGCATGGCGTTGATCTCCTTTAGATGCGCCTCGTCCTTGCCGCCACCGGAGCCAGTGGAGCGATTTATCTCCAACGGCTTCTGCATTACCTCGACCAGCCCGAGCACGAACTGCACCTCGTATACAGCGGGTATGCCAAGCAGGTTATCCATGAGGAGATCGGCGAGTTGAAAATTCCCGCTGGAGCGGTCGAGCATTCCGACAAAAGCATGAACGCACCCTTCGCCAGCGGGAGCGCGAAATTTGACGCCATGATTGTCGTGCCCTGCTCGATGGGGACGATGGCCCGCATCGCCCACGGCACCAGCGAGAGCCTGATTCTGCGGGCGGCCGACGTTTTCCTCAAAGAACGCCGCAAACTCATTCTGGTCCCGCGCGAAACCCCGTGGAATCTCATCCACGCCCGCAATGCCGCCGCCGTGATTGAGGCAGGCGCGATTTTGCTGCCGGCCTCGCCGTCGTTTTACAGTCTGCCGAAAACGTTCGACGAACTGGCGGACACCGTGGTCTGGCGCATCCTCGACCAGATTGGGATTGATGCTCCCAACGCCTGCCGGTGGAGGGAAGGGTAGGGTGGGCGTCCCGCCCGCCGCGTCAGGCGTCCCGCCTGGCGCTTTCTCCACACCCTTCACACCTCAATCCCGAAAAGGGTTCCGCGGGACGCGAAACCCGGCGGGCGGGACGCCCCCCCTACCCGCCTGATGTCCTCGCTCGAGATCACGGTCCTGTCCGTCGCCTCGCTCCTGGCCGGCGCGATCAATGCCATCGCCGGCGGCGGCACCATCCTGACCTTTCCGGCCCTCCTTGCCTTCGGCATGCCGGCCATTCAGGCCAACGCCACCAGCACGCTCGCTTTGCTCATCGGCATCGTCGGCAGCACCTACGGCTACCGCGAACACATGCCCGCCGCGCGGGTCTGGATCAAAAAATTCGGCGTGGTCAGCGTGGTCGGCGGATTTCTCGGCGCGGTTCTGCTGACCCGCACGCCCAACGACGCGTTCGAAAAACTGGTACCGTTTTTACTCCTGTTCGCCACGGTGCTTTTCATGGCGCAAAACGCCTTCCGCCGGCTGGCGGCGGGCGAAGCCGCGGCGGCTGCGCGGGGAACGCGGCACGGCACCCTCGCCTTGGTGCTGCAGTTTTTCGTCGCACTCTACGGCGGCTATTTCGGAGCCGGCATCGGCATCCTGATGCTGGCCGCCTTCGGGCTGATGGGACTGCACCACATCCACGAGATGAACGCGCTCAAGACCGTTCTGGCCACGCTCATCAATCTGGTGGCGGCGGCGTATTTCATCTTCGCCGGATTGATCGAGTGGCCGCAGGCCATCGTCATGACCGTCGGATCCACCGTGGGGTACTTCACGGGCGCCCGCTTTGCCCAAAGGATCCCCCAGCAACGCGTGCGGCAGATCATCATGGGCATCGGCCTGGCCATTTCGATTGCGATGTTCTGGAAGCAGTTCCTGGGCTGAAGAACCACGACTTGCCATGCCCCCCCCGCAGCAGGGTGAACGGCCCATCCCATGAACTCCCTTCCTGTCGCCCTGCAAATGGGGTCCGTCCGCGAGGATTTCCCCAAGGACTTCGCCGCCACCGGCGACCCCGCCGTCGAACTGGCCGGCTACGGCAATCTCTCCGCGCAGGATGCCGCCGCCGCCCTGCGCGAGGCCGGAGTGCGCGTCGCGGGCATGCCTGTCGGCCTGGACCCCGCCTGCAAGCAGATTTGGACACGGTGCGGTCCGAAGCCGCATTGCTCGGAAGTCCCTGCATCACCTGCCCCCTCTTCGATAAAACCAAATGGCAAACCGCCGGGGACTGCACGGCTCTGGGCGAAACTCTCAACCGCATCGGCGCCGCCGTGCGCCAAGGGGGACGCCGCTTTGCCTACCACACCCACGATGGCGAATTCCAGAAAGTCGATGGCCGGTTCGTCCTGGATTGGATCCTCGATGCGGCCGAACCGCAGAATCTGGAAATCGTGTATTGGAGCCCCGTCGCGGGGGCCGACACCCCGGCGTGGCTGCGGCAGGCCGGACGCCGCACGACCCAGATTCACCTCCAGGATGTCGAAGAACTGGGGGCCAGCGGCAAGGTGGATTTTCCCGGAGTTTTGCAAGCCGTGGAAAGCATGGGCGCGGCGGAAATTGTCATCATCGAGCAGGAAAAGTACAACCACGAACCCCTGGAAAGTGCGCGTCTTTGCCTCGCGACCTTTCGCTCCTGGACCGGAACCTGAGTTTTTCCGAGAGAACCTCTGGATTATTTTTCGCAGGCCGTTCATCATCCGCCGATGCTGGATGTGATTGAAAAGCTGCTTGCCCTGCAGGACCGCGACCAACGCCTGCGCGCTTTTCAAAGCGAACTCGCCCACCTGCCCGACGAGCGCAAGGCGCGGGAAAAGCAAATTGCCAATTCCGCCGCGCGCCTGGAACAGGCCAAAACCCGCGTGAAGGAGATCGAGGTGGAGAAGAAAACCCTCGAACTCGAGGCCCAAAGCAAACGCGACGCCGTCGGCCGCTACAAAACCCAGCAACTCCAGACCCGCAAAAACGAGGAATACACCGCGCTGGCCCACGAGGTCGAGGCCGCGGAAAAAGCCATCCGCGCCATCGAGGACAAGGAACTCGATCTGATGGAGGAGGTCGAGCAGCTCAAACCCCAGATCTCCGCCGCCGAAAAAATCCACGCCGGAGAAAAAGCCAAAATCGAACAGGTCCTGGCCGGTCTGGACGCCAGGAAAACCAATCTCGACGCCCGCACCGCCGAACTGAAAGCTGATCGCGCCCGCTTCACCGAGGGCGTGGATGAAGACGTGCTGGAGCGCTACGAGCGGCTCTTTCAAACCAAAAATGGCACCGCCCTCTCCCCCCTCGAACATGAGGTCTGCATGGGCTGCCACATGAAGGTCACCACTCAGACCGGCGTGCAGGTGAAATCCGCAAAGGACATCGTCCATTGCCCCCAGTGCGGGCGAGTTCTCTACCTGCCGGCCTGACTCTCGGGTCACGTATCTCTTGCCACGTTCCCGGGCGGATTGGCGATTGATCCAGCTCCCTTTCGCAATTGACGAGATCGGTCACGTTGCGTTGCCTACCGTCAATCCATCGCACTGTGAAAGCCCGCACGTTTTTCCTCGCCTTGCTCGCCGTCGTTTCCCTGCCTCCGCTGCTGCGGGCCGCAGAGGCCGAGGGGGAGTGGGAACCCGATGTCTATCCGCAGGGCAACATCTTCCCCTCTTTCCTCATCGGCACTGCACGGGTGGATCTGCCGGAGGAACTGTTTGCCGTCTGGGAAGGCAATCACCTCGGCGATCCGCAAGGCGTCATCGGCATCACGTTGGCTGAAGTCAAAGCCGGATCCAAAATTGAGGTGACGGTGAAGGCCAACGAATTCATGGCCGAAAGCCGTCTGGTCCAGACCGTGAAGGAAGACAGGACCGGTCTGCTCATCCATCCGAAGATCGCCTACAAATTCGACGCACTCTCCAAGGTCACCCAGGCCGTTCCCCTCACCATCACCATCGCCCTCGGCATCGACGGAAAGAGCGAAGGCGAAAAAGTGATCACCACCACCATGCGTTCGATCAACGATTGTCTCTTCGGTGTCGAGGAAGCGGCCGAGGACGACGGGGAGGCCCGCACTTCGGATTACAGCTGGCTCTTTGCCGCCTACGTCAACGAGAACCACCCCCTGGTCGATACGATCTTGAAAGAGGCCCTCGACACCGGGATCGTTTCGTCCTTCGACGGCTATCAAGGCGGTGACTCCGAACAGGTCCTGCTCCAGATTTTCGCCATCTGGAATGTGATGCAGCGGCACGGCTTGAAATACAGCAACGTCACCACCACCGCGGCCGAGGACGATGGCGTCTACAGCCAATACGTCCGGCTCTTCGACGAATCGGTCAAGGCCTCGCAGGCCAACTGCGTGGATGGCACGGTCCTTCTCGCCGCCATCCTGCGGAAAATCGGCCTCCATCCCGCCCTTGTGCTCGTGCCGGGCCACATGTTCCTGGCGGTGGACCTCGACGACGAAACCACCATCGGACTCGAAACCACCCTGCTGGGCGAAACCGACCTGCGTCCGGTCAAGGACCGCACCGCCGCCCAGTTGAAAAAAATCGAAACCCGCCGGGCCGAAAAATCATGGAGTTCCTTCGAGTCCGCCCTTTCCGTGGGCACCGAGGCGCTGGAGGCAGCGGCCGGGAAGATTGCCAGCGACGACCTCAGTTATCAATGGATTGATCTGGCGGAAGCCCGCGCGGCGGGCATCCTGCCAATCACCTCTCCCAAGAAGGACTAATCCCCTCAGCCGCAGGGTGCGGCCGCCACCGACTCACGTCGGCAGCTACGCGGCCGCGGGACGCGCCGGAAAACAACTTGCGCATCGGGGTTCGGCTTTTAACCTTGCCATGATCCTCCACCAAGAAAAGGAGCCCGCATGAACCCTTTTACCGACCTTCAGATCAAGACCACCTTCGAAGCCGGCAACCAGGATGTGGAAAGCCTCATCGCGCCGCTGGTGGAACTTTCCAACGATTCCTCCACGCTCATGCTTGGCTACGGCCTCGGCCAGGCCGGGATCCGGGAGGAAATGATTCCCTACTTTCATGTCTGCGGCACGCGCGAGGGCGAGACCCCCTTGCATGCGCTCCTCATCGGCGGCTGGGTCGGCACGGAGACCGTGACCCCCCTGGCCATTGCCCGTCTCCTGGCCGCCATGGAATCGCGCCTGCAACTGGCGGAAGGCATCGAGGTCACCGCCTACCCCGTGGCCAATCTTGAAGCGCATCGCGGGAATGTTTTTCTGATGGACCGGCAGCAGCTGCCCGATGTCCGTTGCTGGGCCGACTCGCCCAGCACGCACGTGCAGGTGTTGGAAAAAGAACTCCGCCGCTACCCCTACGACCTGGTGATTCTTCTGCGTCAGAATCCGCACGCCCGCGAACCCGAGGTCGAAGCCTGGCTCACCACCGACGCGCAGAAAATTGTCATCAGTGAAACCCTGGCCCGCCATGCCGAGGCCGCGCCGAAGTTCCGCTGGAAACCCAATCCCGTCCGCCCCACCTACGCCCGCACCTTCACGCCGATGCCGGAAACGGAAAAGCAACCGGCCGAAATCATCATCGCCCTACCCGGGGCCCTCAACGCCGCCGAACAATCGGGCGAGGCGCTGGGCATCATCCTGAGCCTGCTGCATGCCATGCGCGAAGCCCGTCAGGAAGGCAAGTTGTAGCGCACCATGATCAAGTGGCATCTGCTTCCAGCTGATGCGAAACACGCATGAGCAGGATGCTCGTGCCACGAATCAAAAGGTTGGCCCGGGAATTCTCCATCTGCTAGGGACAAGATCTGCCTGAGCGAACGCACTGATTCACCATGACCACCATTCTGCCGGAACATCCCATCGCCCGTTGGCTCGTCGCTTTCGTCGTGCTGGCCGGAGTGTATTTTTTCCACGGCTTTCTGGTTCCGGTCCTGGCCGCCTTGATCATCGGCTTTGCCAGCTGGCCGCTGTATGAGCGTTTGGTGCGCGCGTGCCACGGCCGCACCGCGCTCGCCGCCAGTATCGCCCTGGCCGTCATTTTGCTCGTGCTGGTCATTCCTCTGGCCGCGCTCGTCACGTACGGCGTGAACGAAATCCGGGACTGGGTGGCCTGGCTGGTCGAGGCCAACAAGACCGGCATTCCCGTGCCCGCTTCCGTCGCCACGCTGCCCTTTGTCGGCAAGCAGGCGGAGGAATGGTGGCGGCAATACCTGGGTCAACCCAAGGCCCTGGGCGAACTCGTCCAGCTCGTCAGCGGCGACCACATCGGCAACATCTCCCGCTGGGTCCTGGCCACCGGCACCGGCGCGGTCAACTTTCTCCTCGCGGTCGTCTTTATGATGATCACGCTGTTTTTCATCTACAAGGACGGCTCGGCCATGGTGGCGCAATTGGATCGCGTGGGCGAACGCATCCTGCCCCTGCGCTGGCACCGTTTCTCCCGCGTCGTTCCGGCCACGGTCAGCGCCACCGTCACCGGCATGACCATCATTGCCGTGGGCGAGGGCATTGTCCTCGGCCTGGCCTATAAAATCGCCGGCGTACCGTCCGCGTTTTTGCTCGGCGTGGTCACCGGCTGCATGGCCATGATTCCCGGCGGCGCGCCGCTGTCCTTCACCCTCGTTTCGATTTATCTCATGCTCAGCGGCAGCCCCATGGCCGGACTGGGCCTCTTGATTTGGGGCTCGGTCGAACTTTTCATCGTGGACAAAACCATCCGCCCGAAACTGGTGGGCGGCCCCATCCGCCTCCCCTTCCTCCCGACGTTTTTCGGCCTGATCGGCGGAGTGAAAACCATGGGCATCGTTGGCATCTTCGTCGGCCCGGTGCTGATGGCCCTGTTGGTGGCCATCTGGCGCGAGTGGGTGCGCACCATCGATACCGAAGGCGAACCGGTGGTTCCGACCAGCACGCCGGATAAGCCGGCGGAATCGCTTACCGCCGTCTGAACCGGCGTCGCGCCGGCTGCGGAATTACTTGTCCTTGAGTTTTTCCAATTCGGCAATGAAGGCATCCGGCCCGCCCTCGAGGTAGCCGAGTTCGCCGACTTTCTTGCCTTCGGAATTCAGGACAATGACGGTGGGATATCCCTCGATTTTGTACTGCTCGGCCAGTTTGGCATTCTGCTCCTTGAGTTTTTTGGCCTGGCTTTTGCCTTGCGGAAAATCGAGTTCGACCAGGACGAGATTGTCCTTGGCGTAGGATTTGAACTTCGGCTTCGCGAAAACCTCGTTGTCCAACTTGATGCACCACCCGCACCAGTCCGAACCGGTGAAGTCAAGCAGGGTGAGCTTTTTTTCCGTTTTCGCCTGGGTCAGACTTTTCTCGTAATCGTCACTCCAGCCGGGACGATCGGCCAGCAGGCTGGCGGCGGAAAGAAACAAGGCAAACAGCGGGGTGAGGGCGCGGGTTTTCATCAGCAGCACAGTGCCCGGGCGCGCCCGGGCGGTCAAGCAGTGGGACATCTCTCAGGGCTTGTCGAATCGCACCTTCACGCTGGTCTCGATCTGAACCACGCGGCCCCCATACACGGTGATTTGGACCGAACCGAATTCCAACTCTGCCACCTGTCGTCCGACGACTTCGAGCCAGCTCTTTGCCTCCACCGCACTCCGCGCCGCGGCCAGACCACGGTCCGGATTAGGGGATTCCGCCATCACTCGGGAAGCCATGCGGCGGTTACCGGAACGCAGGCCCCGCAAAGTGGAGCGTAACGCGTGCGCAAAATCACTCTCCATTGCCTTGCGCTTCGTCGGCGGAAAAATGCTCTCTAATCTAATATGCGACCTTAGTAGTCGTCTTATATTTCTTTGTCAAGCGCAGGGGAATCATTTTGTTTACCGAAATCCATGCCGATCAAAACCACCCCCACCCTGGTCGAAGCGACGCGTTTTTGGCTCAAGCTGGGTTTCGTCAGTTTCGGCGGACCGGCCGGGCAGATTGCGATCATGCACCGGGAGCTGGTGGAGAAGCGGCAGTGGGTCAGCGAGGAGCGGTTTTTGCATGCGCTGAATTTCTGCATGGTGCTGCCGGGACCCGAGGCGCAGCAACTGGCCACCTACATCGGCTGGTTGCTGCATGGCACGCGGGGAGGCGTCATTGCCGGGGCCTTGTTTGTGCTGCCGGCCGCGCTGTTGCTTTGGGCCTTGAGCTGGCTCTATTTGGCGGGAGGAAACGCGCCTTGGGTCGCCGCCATTTTTTACGGATTGCAGCCCGTGGTGGTAGCCATTGTGGCGGCAGCCGGTTTGCGTATCGGCAGCACGGCGCTGAAGACTCCGTTTCTTTGGACTCTGGCTGGACTCGCCTTCGCCGCCATTTTCTTTCTGAAAATTTCCTTTGTTTGGATCATTCTGTCCGCCGCAGGACTGGGCTGGCTGGGGGGACGCCGGGGCCTGCTGCCGTCCGGCGCATCCGCTGTTGCAGACGAACCTCAGGCACCGCGGATTCCCAAAGGTCAGACGCTGAAAACCGTGCTGTTCTGCGCATTTCTGTGGGCCGCTCCGGTCGTGCTGGCCGGGCTGGCGTTCGGCTGGGGATCCCTCTTTGTCCAGCAGGGAATTTTTTTCGGCAAGGCGGCACTCATCACCTTCGGCGGGGCCTATGCCGTTCTCCCTTATGTGGCCCAACAGGCCGTGGAAAACTACGGCTGGCTGAGCACGAATCAAATGATGTCCGGTCTCGCGCTGGCCGAAACCACGCCCGGCCCGCTGATCATGGTGCTGCAATTTGTCGGATTCGCCGGCGCCTGGCAGAATCCCGGAACCCTGCCGCCGCTGCTGGCGGGGACGCTCGCCGCCGGCATCACCACCTGGGTGACCTTCCTGCCCAGCTTCCTTTTCATTCTGGCCGGAGCACCCCACATGGAACGCCTGCGCCACGTGCGGGCTTTGTCGTTCGCGCTTTCCGGGATTACTGCCGCAGTGGCGGGTGTGATTCTCAACCTTGCCGTTTGGTTCGGACTGCATGTCTTTTTTCCCGCGCCGGGAAAACCGGATTATTTCGTCCTGGCGATGTCCGTCGTCTTTTTTCTCGGCCTGTGGAAAGGCCGCTGGGGCGTGGTTCCCGTCGTGATGGCGGGTGGCGTCGCGGGCCTGCTGGCAAAATTTGCTTTGGGCTAGCAGCCGATCCCGAAATTGAAAATCAGGTCCTTTATTGGACGACGCTAATTTCTTTCTATAAAATAATCAGGAAATGTCATTCATTTGCGGGGAAAACCAGTTGAGCATCATCAAAAAAAAGCCAAAATAGAGGTTCAACACGCTGGAGCAGGCCGTTTGAGTCCTGAGGCCCGATCCCCGGAAGGCTCCATTCGTCAATTTTTCATCCAATCTCATGAGTTCAGAATCCCAAGCACCCAAACCGCCGAACGCCAACGAAATCCTCAAGGAGGCGTCGCACCATCTGCGCGGCAGCATCGCCCAGGATCTGGCCGACACCTCGACCGGGGGAATCAGCGAAGCCAGCAACCAGCTCAGCAAATTCCACGGCTTGTATATTCAGGATGACCGCGACCAGCGCAACATCCTTAAAAAAGAGGGCAAGGAAAAGGCCTTCGCCTTCATGCTGCGGGTGCGCCTGCCGGGCGGCGCCGCCACGCCGCACCAATGGCTTGTGCTCGACCGGTTGGCCGACGAGGTGGCCTCGCCCTCACTGCGTCTGACCACGCGGCAGACGTTTCAATTTCACGGTGTGCTCAAGGGCAACGTCAAAAAACTCGTCCAGGGCATGCATCAGGCCCTGCTCGACTCCATCGCCGCCTGCGGCGACGTCAACCGCAACGTCATGGCCCCGCCCAACCCGGAGCGCAACGCCATCGTCCAGCAGGTCTATGATCACGCCCGCGCCTGGAGCGAATTTGCCCTGCCGAAAACCCGCGCCTATCACGAGATCTATCTCGACGAGGAACTCGTGGCCGGCGGCGAGGACGAACCCCTGTACGGGCCGACCTATCTGCCGCGGAAATTCAAAACCGGATTTGCCGTGCCGCCGTCCAACGACATCGATGTCTTCAGCCAGGACCTCGGGTTTATCGCCATCATCGAAGGCGGAAAACTGGCGGGCTACAACGTCACGGTCGGCGGCGGGCTGGGCATGAGCCATGGCAATGCCGAAACGTTTCCTCGCCTGGCCGACGTGCTGGGTTTCATCCCGCCCGACAAGGTCAATGCCGTTGGCGAAGCCGTCCTCACCACCCAGCGCGATTTCGGCGACCGCACCAACCGCAAACACGCCCGCCTCAAATACACCATCGAGGACCGCGGCATCTCCTGGTTCAAGGCCGAGGTGGAAAAACGCACCGGCTTTGCCCTCGCGGAAGCCCGGCCCTACCACTTCACCACCATCGAGGATCCGCACGGCTGGCAGGAATGCGCCGATGGCACCTGGTTTTACGGACTGCACATTCTCAGCGGCCGGATCAAGGACATCCCCGGTTGGCCCATGAAAACCGCCCTGCGCGAGATTGCCGCCATTCACACCGGCGACTTCCGTCTCACGCCGTCGCAAAATCTCAGCATCTCCGGCGTGACGCCCGAACAAAAACCCGTCATCGAAGGCCTCCTGGCCAAACACGGCCTCACCGGCGAAAACAACCGCTCCGGCCTGCGCCTCAACGCCCTCTCCTGCGTCGCCCTGCCCACCTGCGGCCTGGCCCTGGCCGAAAGCGAACGCATCCTGCCCGACATCCTGGAAAAATTCGAAACCGTCCTCGATGCCGCCGGATTGCGTGACGATGCCATCAGCCTGCGGGTGACCGGCTGCCCGAACGGCTGTGCGCGTCCCTATCTGGCCGAAATCGGCTTCGTCGGCCGCGCTCCCGGCAAATACGCGCTCTATCTCGGAGCCAGCTACAACGGCACCCGCCTGAACCGCCTGGTCACGCCCAGCATCACGATTAATGACGCCGTGACGTTGCTGGAACCCGTGATCAAGCGTTACGCCGTCGAGCGCGCGGAAGGCGAAGGCTTTGGCGATTTCTGCGATCGGGTCATCCTGCCGAAGGACGCAACCTTCCACAGCGTCGGAACCGATCCCCTCACCCTCCCGGCCGCCGTCGGCGTCTGACTGGGGATTTCAACTTAGCCGCCCGAGGACGGAGTCGTCTGAGGCAAGGGTGATGGAGGGTGCAGGACAAATTTCTGATGACCCAGGAGAGATGATTGCCCGGAAAATTGTTTGGAAGAGCGCAAGACATTCAGCCACAACGTGGCTGGATCTTGGAGCCCAGGGTTGTCCGGCAGCTGCCGGACTACCCTGGGTATATGGTAGACCATATATCAACCCTGAGCCGGAGCGAAGCGGAGACAGCCTGCTGCATGGCAGCCCCGCAGGGGTGAGCGAAGCGAAGCAACGGGTTGCCTCAGTCCCACACGTATCGCTC
>CAMASH010000016.1 GCA_945860745.1 Chthoniobacter flavus
AGTGTGGTCTCGGAGAAGTCGTACTCCCCCGATCTACCCTCCCTCACCACCCAAAAAGCCTCAACTTCCATTCCGCCAAATTAGAAAAAATACGCCAAGTTACTTTCCGATCGCCGCAATCCCGTCAGGACGAGATCAGGATGTCTGAACTTAGTGCCATTCTGCTCCGACCCCTCAGGCCAAAGGCAAGATCGAGCGTCTCCATCTCTTCTGGCAAAAACGTCTCCCGGCCCTTTTCGCCGCAGAAAATATCTCGCGCATCTCCCGTGCCAATCCCCTCATCGGCCTTCTCCGAATCCACCACAACTCCAAGGAAATCCACCGCGAACTGCGCATGACCCCGCTCCTCGCCCATGAGCTGGCCATCGCCCAAGGTCGCTCTGTGGTGCGCTCCTCGTCGGCCTGCCCTTGGTGGCCCTATGTCTGGAGCATTCGATCCCAGGTCTCCGTCGCTTCAGACGGTTGCGTTCCCATCGGCTCCTTGCGTCTCCCTGTCCAGTCTCCCCACGGCTCAAAACTCACTCGCTGCCAACACTCAAACGGCGACTTCTCCCTCCTCCATCGCCCTCCCGAACACGGTTCGCTCCCTCTCGTAATCCTCCATTTCCCAACTTCCAGACCTGTCCAGCTTTGATCGCGCACTTTTGTCCAGGTTTGATTGCAGCGCCACACCGAAGAGGCGGGCGCTTGACTCCCAATCCTCGCTATGCCAGCCTCTGCCCATGGAAATCCCCGCTTTCAGCCTCAAACTCCGGGCCAACGCCTCGGAGGACCAGAAAGCGATTCCCTATCAGAAAAATCCGATAGAAATACGGTGAGTTTAGATATCTAACATTATATTATTCAATGAGTAAAATAACAGAATGGGAAAGTTGTCCTATGGAGGTGGAAAACTGCGATGCGATAGGAACTGTCTATGTTTTTATAGTAGAGGGGAAAGAAAATTACGCATATGTTTATAAATCGGCAGATTTTAATAAAGATTTTATCCCTACTATTAGATTTCAATCACAATGTATTATGGGTATAATATTAGGAGATACAGAATGCGATTGCAGACAGAATTTAGTATATTCTCAACAATACTTAGCGCAGTTACCAAATGGTGGTATATTATTCATATTAAACGATGATGGTAAGAATCAGAGTGGAATAATAAAACTGAAACAAAAAAAATTACGAATGGAAGGAATGTGTATGCCAGATATTTTAAATATACCTGTCGGAGTATGGGACGCAAGAACTTACAAATGGATACCAGAAGCGATGAAAATAATTGGAATCCCTCCGATTTGTAAAACTATTACTAGACATCCTAGAAAAGTAAAAGATTTAATAAAAGATGGTGTTGAAATAACAGATGCGATTGGTTATGATTACAATATCACTTCTGGAAATCAAACATATATGGATATGAAAAAAAATTGTTTTAACTTTCAATTTTCTTGATCACGGGTGTCCGGTGATAAGTTTCACAGCATCAGTTGGTTGCCGGATAAGTCATCCGGCGTTTTAAAGTGAGTCTCTGCAAGTAGTTCATGGAGAAAAGTTTTCTCAAAGGGGTGAACACTTAAAAGCGGCAAGGTTCTGCATAAAGTGCCAGGCAGGCTCAGTTTCTTGTGAAGGATCGCCACCATCAGGTAAACGGCCATGGCAATCCAGATTTGAGTCTTCACCGCATTGGGACTCGTTCCATGGTAATGCTTGATGCGCCGATGACTTTTGATCCAGCGAAAGAACAACTCGATGCGCCAGCGCAGACGATAGATATGGGCCACGGTAAGAGCCGGGTTATCGAGATGATTGGTTAGAAAGATCAGTTCGCGCTGCGTATCCTGGTCGAAGTAACGCGCCTTGCGCAAGAGCGAAGGGAAGGCCTCCCGAGCCTTGGTCAGAGTTGGCTTGCCGATCTGATCGCTGCGCGCACTCCTGTGGCGTGATCCACGGGCCGGAACTGCTGCCGGAAGAGGCGCAGGTTGTCTTTGGCTCGAGTGACAAAGAAGGCTCCGGCGCGGACAATCAAGTTGAGGCGTTTTGAGGTCCGCGAGCGCAAGGCCTGGCGGGAAAAATGGGAGCGAGGAGCCGGCTCTATCGGCGACCGCTACTTTGGGGAGGATTATCGCATCTTCCAGGAACTCGAGGCGGGCATCGAGCGGGAAATGTGGCGCATCGAAAAACGCGCCAAAACAAAAAAGTCGTAGGACGACCGGCCGACTGATTTGGCGCGGGCTCTTCCCGGGGCTCCGCCTGCCTGCAAGGCCTCACCTAAAGAAAGCAACTCCGAGTTCATCCTCCTGGCGCTCTCGGCTCACGGCCTGCGCCTTACTTCACCCCTTTCAGCATTTCCCATGCCGAACACTATTGGCGTCCCGCCTGCTCCACACCGCTGAACTTAACCCGGACAAATCACAGTGACGCACTCCATCTTGCTAACCATTTGGCCGCCAGATCCGTCGGCTTCCCTCACCATATCACAGTGGATAGGCCTCGGTCATCCGCCGACTCTGGCGGCCAAAGCATTACGCAATCTGAACCACTCCTCTGGGATTTTTCCGGGTTAGTGCCATTCGGGCCAGGGGGATAGGGTTACCGCACCTCGACGGGAGTTCCCTTGGCCACGAGTTGGCTCAGGATAAACGCGTCCCAGTTGGCGAGGCGAATGCAGCCGTGGCTTTCATTGCGGCCGATCTGGTCCGGAGTGGGTGTCCCGTGCATGCCCACACTGGGGCGGTTGATCGCGATCCAGACGATTCCGACCGGATTGTTCGGACCCGGCGGCAGATTGAAAGCCGTCTCGCTGCGCACGCCGGTCTCCAGCACGGACTTATCCCAGCGAAAATAGGGCAGGAGAATATTGGCCGTGACTTTCCACCTGCCGGCGGGAACCGGCACTTCCCGCGAACCCGGCGTGCAGGGGAAGCAGGCGACCATGCGGTCTCCTTCCCACACTTCGATCAGCCGTTCCGGGCGAAGCAAAACCAGGCGGGATGCGGGCGGCGCCGGGGCAATCGGCGGGGTGGCTCCGGGAGACGGCGCGGCCGCCGCTTTGCGCGCCTTCTCCTCGTCCCGGCGTTGCTTTTCCAGCGCGGCCACTTCGGACAGTTGAAACTCCGTCACATCGGGCACGCGCAGAACCGTCCCGGCGGCGAGACCGTTTTCCGGCACCGAGGGGTTGAGTTCGTGCAGGAAATCCAAATCGCAATGGAACCGTTCCGCCACCAGTTCCCATAGATCCCCGTACAACATGGCCTGGAGTTTTTCCTGGGCCTGCGGGCCGGAAGCCTGCGGACCGATCCCGGCCTCATCGTCCGCCGTGATGGTGTAGTCGCGATAGGGCGAGGGAATGCCGGAGACATCGAAGCGGGTGCCGGCCGGCAGGTTGTGGGCCAGGCAATAGCGGTCGGCTGCCTTTTGCGTGAACTCCCCGCCGAGGCCATCGATTTTGCCCGGCCGGAAAAAAGCGCGGTCAAGCAGGATCTGCACGCGGGCCAGTTCCATTCGCTCCGGGGAGTCCGGCGATTCTTTTTGCAGGCGCGCTTTCTGGGCTTCGGCGGGAGTGGCGGTCAGTCCCTGGCCTGCTCCGGCCGCCGCCCAGCAAGCGACGACCGTCAGGCAGCGGAGAAAAGGAAAAGGGTTTTGCATCGGTCGCTTCATCGTTGTCGCCCGGTTTCCAACGGCAAGCCGGAATCCAGCCACGTCGGGAAAAATTTCCGCTTTGCGCCCGGCACACTTCGATTCAGGTTGAGCGAGGCAGGGGTTTGCGGCTATTTTCATTTCCCTAAGCGATGGATTGTTTGTATTTGAAATGAACATGCGTATTTCCCCCTTTCTGGCGGCCTTGGTGATCGGGTCGGGCGTGACCAGCCTGCCGGCCCAGACTCCTCCGAAGCCCTCCGCCGCTCCCGCCGCCCCGGCCGCTCCCAAGAATCTTGTGAGCAACGGGGGTTTCGAATCCTCCTTCAAGCGGGAAAACCTTTGGGACGGCACGGACAATGCCGGGTATCTCACGGGGGAACGCGGCGCGGTCCCGGTTCTCACGACCAGCGGCGTGATCAGTGAAAGTTCGATGCCGATCTCGGTCTCGGTCGCGGACATGAACGGGGATGGCAAGCCCGATATTGTGTCCATGGATGTTCTCGGCTACCTGCGCATCTTCTTCAATAGCGGCACTCCCCAGGAGACGAAGTTCACCAGCGGAGAACTGGGGGGGATTTTTCTGACCCGGACCGACGGGCGGGATCCGATTCTCAGCGGGGCGGGGCAATCGGCGGAGCATGCCAGACTGGCGCCCCGCCTTTTCCCGACCGAGATTCTCAAGTCCGGCAAGAAGGACCTCCTCATCGGAAACTACATCGGGGAAATCCTTCTCGTGCCGAATGCCGGTTCGGGCCAGGCTCCGGATTTCAAGCAGCCCGCCACCATCGGGGCGGTGACGATTCCGACCATGAAGGATTCCAATAAACGCTGGGGCAATGTCTTCGCCCCCGCCACATGGGATTGGAACAAGGACGGCAAGGAAGACTTGCTGCTGGGGGAAGGCTCCTATTCCGCCAACAATATCCACCTGTTGCTAAACATGGGAGCAGGCGCCAAGCCGACTTTCGATGAGGGGAATCGCTCGGTTCTCGCTTTCGGTGACGGCCTTGAACAGCTCACCCCCACCGTGGTGGATTACAATGGGGACGGCCAGCCGGATCTGCTGGTGGCAGAGCGCACCGGGAAGATTGCGGTCTATTTGAACAAGGGCGCGGCGCCCAAACTGGGAGAGCGCCCGGCCGAGGTGCCGTTCACTTCATTCATCAGCGGGGGGAGCACCCCATTGAGTTTCGGCGGAATCAGCACGGTTGCGACCGGGGATCTCAATGGGGACGGTCTCTTTGATCTTGTGGTCGGTAAGACCAATGGTCGTATTGCTTCCGTGCTCAACACCGGAAGCAAGACCGAGCCGAAATTCGGCGCTCCGGTGGAACTGAAGGGGGACGCGGGAACGCCTCCGCTGGCCGTCCCCTCGGGGTGGGATGTGGATTACGGGCTCAAGCGGGGGAACTTCTACGGATATGTCACCGTGGTCAAAGAGGCGGACGACAAGACGGCCCAACCCTCGGAGGGTCTCGGGTGTTTAAAGGCCGGCTATCTCCCTTCGCCAAACAAGTACATGCCCGCGCCTGCGAATTTCACGCCCGCCTTCCCGGGCTTTGATCTCAAGTTGCCGAATTTCGGGGGGACGTCGGAACAGGTGCTCTCCGGTGCCCCGGCCCGGTACTTCATGCTTCGCCAAGTCGGACGCTTCCGTCTCAAGACGAACATAAATTATACCCTGACCTTCAAGGTTAAGGGGCGGGCTAATGACGGTGCTGTCTTCATTGGATGGAAGGGTTTCAAAAAGCTCAGCGAGGCCAAAGTGACCAGGGGGCTGGATCGTAATGCCGTCATCGTGCAGACCAACGAAGCCAGGGAAGAGCAATTCGAAACAATCCGCTTTTCCGCCGGCCCTCAATGGGCCGAGGTGAAGAAAGATTTCCGCGTCGTTTTCGAGAACAAGGAGTTGCAAGACTTGAAGGAGGCGACCACGTCCCTCCTGCAGTTGAGTTTCACCGTTCCACCCGGAGGCGATGTGTATTTCGACGAGGTGAAACTCGTCGAGAGACCCTGAGTGTGAGCGCAAAGATCGGGACGGCATTCGTCCTCGGCGCCGGCTTGGGCACGCGACTGCGCCCGCTCACCGCGGAACGGCCGAAGCCGCTGGTGCCGGTCTTCCACAAGCCGCTCATCACCTTTGCCTTTGATCACCTGCGCGCGTTCGGCGTGGACAACTTCGTGGTCAACACCCATCACCGGCCGGAGGCTTACGCCCGTTTGCTCGGGGCCAACTATGGCGAAAATCCCATTCATTACCGGCACGAATCCGTGCTCCTCGACACGGCGGGAGGCCTTGCCAATGTCCGCGATCTCGTGGGGGACGAGCCGTTTTTGGTCCACAACGGCGACGTGCTGGCGGATCTGCCCCTGGAGCGGCTGATCGAGCGGCATTTTGCGGAGGACAATGTGGCGACTCTACTTTTGCGCAGTGCGGGCGGGCCGGCTCAGGTGCAATGCGATCCGCAGTCCGGGCTGATCACGGATATCCGGGCCCGCCTGGGAGGACGGAACGAACCGGCCTATCTCTTCACCGGGATTTATGTTCTGTCGCCCGCGATTTTCGGCCACATTCCGGCAGGGGAGATTTGCTCGATCATTCCCGTGTTTCTGAAACTGATCCAGGCGGGCGAACGCATCGGAGGCATCGTGCTGGACGACGGCCTCTGGTTCGATCTGGGCACCCGCGAATCCTATTTGCAAGTGCATGAGCTTTTCGCTTCCGGGACCGCGTTGTCCTATCCGCTCGACCGTCCGTGGCCGCTTGCGGTTCATCCCGGGGCGAAGATCGGAGACGGGGCTGTGCTGGCGGGCGTGTGCGCCGTGGGAGAGCGCGCGGAGGTCGGGGAGGGGAGCGCGCTGACGGACACGATCCTGTGGGAGGATGCGAAAATCGCTTCCCGTTCACGCCTGGAGAGCTGTATCGTGAGGGATGGACGGCGCGCGGAAGGGATTCTGCGCGCCGCCGATATTTAAACATGCTGCCCAGCAACGTCATCGACCAGACCCGCGAGCGTTTCCCTGCCTATGCAGTGGACGAATTCGAGGTTCAGGCCTTGGAGAAAGGCGGATCCGAACGCACATTCTACCGCATCCGCTGCGGAGGGGATCGTTCCATGATCGTGGTGAAATACTCCGGGCAAAAAGAAGAGAACCGGCACTATGTGGCCATCGCGCAATTTTTGGCGGGCGCCGGGGTCAATGTGCCCCGAATTTATTTGTACGACGCGGGCGAGGGATTGATCTGGATGCAGGATCTGGGTGAGGACGACTTGTGGCTCTTCCGGCAGGCCCCGTGGGAGCAACGCCGCCCGCTCTACGAGTCGGCTTTGCTCGAGGTCGCCAAGCTTCACACCGCGGCCACCCGGCGGCTGGACGGTTCGCGGCTGAGTCTCGAGCGCGAGTTCAGTGAACAGCTTTATCTCTGGGAGCAGAATTACTTTTTCGAGAACTGTCTGCGGGCGCACTTCGGGCTTGATGAGCCAACCGTGCGCCGCTACGCCGCCCTACCGGCGCTGCAAACCCTCGCCGCGGGATTGTCCGCTCTGCCGCGCGTGCTGGTTCACCGCGATTTCCAGTCGCAGAATATCATGGTTCGTGACGGCGCCGCCTGGCTTATTGACTTTCAGGGCATGCGTCCGGGACTGGCCCAATACGATGTGGCCTCGCTGCTCTACGATCCCTACGTCGAGCTATCCGGTGAAGAACGGAGCGTTTTGCTCGAGCATTACAAACGCGTGGCCCGGCGGGCCGGAATGGAAATCGCGCCGGATTTCGATGCGGTTTTTTATCAATGCGCCCTCCAGCGGCTCATGCAGGCTCTGGGTGCGTATGGATTTCTTGGAATCCAAAAAGGCCGCGCCGATTTCCTCGCCCACATCCCCGCCGCCCGCCGTTCCCTGCGCGAGGTGGCGGCCCGCATTGACGGGTTGGATGACTTCGTCGCGCTGCTCGATGTGCTGCCATGAACCTGAGCGACGCGGAGACGGTTATCATTCAGAACATAGCCCCGCAGCTCGATCACGGACGCTATGCCGTGAAGCGCGCTGCCGGAGAGGACCTCGTGGTCGAGGCGGACATTTTCAAGGAAGGCCACGACGTGGTTCTCGCTCTCTTGAAATACCGGCCTGTCGGCGCAACGCGCTGGAATGAGACGCCCCTGCGGCCCCTGATCAACGACCACTGGCGCGGAGTGCTTCCCGTTTCGGGCGAGGGCAAATGGGAGTATACCATCGAGGCCTGGGGCGACGCTTTCGCCTCCTGGCAGGAAGAGATTCACAAAAAATTCGCCGGCGGTATCCGTGACCTCCGCAGCGAAACGCTCGAAGGAGCGGCCCTTGTTGCGGGCGCCGCGGCCCGGGCGGGCAAGTCGCCCGATGCCAGGAAGCTTAAGGCCTTTGCCGCGAAGCTTCAGGAAGCCGACGCCGATGCCATCAGTCAGCTGGCCGCCTCGCCGGAACTCACCGCCCTCCTGCGCGTGTGGCCCGACCGATCCCTCTCCACCGAATACACCCCGGCCCTGCCGCTTTGGGTCGATCGCGAGCGTGCCGTCTTCGCCGCCTGGTATGAATTTTTCCCCCGCTCCGCCCAGGGCAAACCCGACAGCGGCTCCACCTTCCGGGATTGCCTGGGCCGGATTGACGACGCCAAAGCCATGGGCTTCGACGTGATCTATTTCCCGCCCATCCATCCCATCGGCGAAACCAACCGCAAGGGCCGCAATAACTCCCTCACATGCGAACCCGGCGAACCCGGCGTTCCCTACGCCATTGGCAATTCCCGCCAGGGCGTGAACGGCGGCGGTCACAAGGACGTCGCGCCCGAACTCGGCACCCTTGAGGATTTCGCCTGGCTCGTCGGCGAAGTGAAGAAACGCGGCCTCGAAATTGCCCTCGATTTCGCCATTAACTGCTCCCCCGACCACCCCTACGTCAAGGCCCACCCCGACTGGTTCTTCAAGCGCCCGGACGGCTCCATCAAATATGCCGAGAATCCGCCGAAAAAATACCAGGACGTTTACCCGCTGAATTTCCACAACCCCGACTGGCGCGGCCTTTGGCACGAGATGCGCGACGTCATCGCGTTTTGGTGTCAGCTTGGCGTGCGCATCTTCCGCGTCGATAATCCGCATACCAAGCCGGTCTCTTTCTGGGAATGGCTCATCGCGGATATCCACGAAACCTATCCCGACGCCATCTTTCTCGGCGAAGCCTTCACCCGGCCCAAGATGATGCAGACCCTGGCCAAGGCCGGCTTCACCCAGAGCTATACCTACTTCACCTGGCGCAACGCGAAGCACGAACTGACCGAATATCTCACCGAGTTGACCGGGACGGAAATGAAGGACTATTTCCGGGCGAATTTTTTCACCAACACGCCCGACATCCTTCCCGTCATGCTGCAGCAAAGCGGACGCCCGGGTTTCCTCATCCGCGCCATCCTCGCCGCCACGCTCTCGCCCGTGTACGGCATCTCCAGCGGCTTCGAGTTGTGCGAGGCCACGCCCATTCCGGGAAAGGAGGAGTATCTCGACTCCGAGAAATACCAGTTCAAAGGCCGCGACTGGAACGCCCCCGGTCACATCAAGGAGACCCTCACCCGGCTCAACCGCATCCGCCGCGAAAACCGCGCCCTCCAGCAATACGCCAACCTGCGTTTTCATACGGCCGAAAACGACAACATCCTTTTCTTCAGCAAGACCACCCCGGCCGGTGATAATCTGCTGCTCATTGCCATCACCGTCGATCCCTTCAATGCGCAAACCGCCTTCGTCCATGTGCCGTTGGCTGATTTCGGCATCGCCGGGAATGAGACCTATCAGGTGGAAGATCTCCTCACCGGCGAACGCTTCGCCTGGACCGGCGAACGCAATTTCATCTCGCTGAATCCCCCCACCCGCCCCGCCCACATCTTCCGTATCCTCCGCCGGGCCGGACGCGAGAACGGGCGGGATGTTTATGTGTGACCTCGCCGCGGCGCAGTCGCACCAACACCACTGGTAGGGTGGGCGTCCCGCCTGCCGCAGGGTGCATCTTGCGCCCTTCTCTTCGCTGACAAGATCAGATTCAGGCACGATGCCCGAATCGGCGGGCGAGACGCCCGCCCTACCCCCTGTTCTCGACTCGCCGCGCCGTGTAAATGCAGGCCACGCCGAGGCAAAGCGGGCGTGCTTGAAATCCGGAAAAGCCGCATCCCTCGATCAAAGTCCGCATCTCCGCGCCTCTCGGAAATGACTCGATGGACTCTCCAAGATACTCGTAGGCCTCCTTGTTTCCAGTGACGGCTGCCGCGAAGGCCGGCAGGACATGATGGAGATACCGGCGGTAAATCGCGCGGAGCGGCAGAAACTCCGGCAGGGAAAAATCCATGACCAGCAGCATCCCGCCCGGACGCAGCACGCGGTGCATTTCGCGGAGCGCTCCATCCCACGCCGCCATGTTGCGGAGCCCGAAGGCAACGGTAAGCGCATCGAAGGATCGGTCGCGAAAGGGCAGCCGCAATCCATCGGCCTGCACCAACGAGGGCACGCTTTTCTTGCGGGCCACCTGCAACATGGGCAGACAGAAATCCGCGCCCACAATCTGCGCGTCAGGGCAGTGTTTGCCCAAAGCCCGGGCCAGATCCCCGCTCCCGGTAGCCAGATCGAGCACCCGGGCCGGCCTGGCCTGCGCGATGAGCCGGGCGGCTTTGGCCCGCCAAAGAAAATCAAATCCGCCGCTGAGCAGATGATTGGCCAGATCGTAGCGCCCCGCGATGGCGGCGAAGGTGCGGCAGACGAAGCCGGGGTTTTGTTGTTTCAGCGAAGTTTCGATGGCGGACAATTAATTCCGCAATCCGCAATCTGCAATCCGCAATCACGTGGTGCTCACGAGAGGATGATCCCCGCTGGCGCGGGGCTCTGCGTTTTGGCTTCGCCCTCACGATTCGCAGTGGCCCGCGTGGCAGTTGAACCTGTTCAAATCCTCCACAGGCGGCGAACGATGCCTTTACTCGATCGATCACTCTGTCCGCAATCAAGTGGTGCTCACGAGAGGATTTGAACCTCCAAGGGTTGCCCCATACGCTCCTGAGGCGTACGCGTCTGCCAGTTTCGCCACGTGAGCAATTGGAACGGTCACCATCACCCCGCTGTCTAAAGGTGTAAATCGGAAAATGCAAAATTCCACTGGCTTTGCCTTCCGGCTCATGCGAAAAAACCATCCTTCTGTGAACCAATGAAAAAAATTCTCTCCCTTGCCCTCTCCCTGTCCGCGGTTGCGGCCATGCTCTCCGCTTGCAAACCATCCCAGCCTGCGGGCGCGACTCCGGCGGCATCTCCGTCGCCGCAGGCCGCTGCGCCCGCCGCAACTCCGGTCGCGACCCCGGTCGCAACTCCCGGCACGGCCTCCACGACTCCGGATGCTCCCGCGCCGGTTGCCGCCGCCCCGGAATTGAAAGATCCTGTCGCGGTGGTCAACGGGGAAAAAATTTCCAAGTCCGAGTTGGAGGAAGCCTTCAATAGCGCGGTCCAGGCCTCCGGAGCCAAAGTGGACGACCTGACCCCCGATCAAAAGCTGGAGGGATACCGCCAGTTGCTCGACGAACTCATCCTGGACAAGTTGGTGAGCAAGGCGGCCGAGGGCGTGACCGTTCCCCAGACCGAGATTGACGCCGAGGTGGCCAAGATCAAGGGGCAGTTTCCGTCCGAGGAGGAGTTCAACAAGCAAATCATCGCCGCCGGTCAGTCCCCCGACAAGTTCACTGACGCGCTCAAGAAAATGCTCCAGCAGCAAAAGTGGATGGAGGGCCAGGTGGGGGACAAAACGGCGGTGGCGGACGCCGACGCGAAGAAATTCTATGATTCCAACACCAAGGAGTTTGAGGAACCCGAAACGGTGAAGGCGAGCCACATCCTCATTCTGGTCGGGAAGGACGATTCGGAAGACGTGGCCAAACAAAAATTGGAAGTTGCGAAAAAGGCCGCGGCCCGCGCCAAGAAGGGTGAGGATTTCCCCAAGCTGGCCAAGGAACTCTCGGAGGAGCCCGGGGCCAAGGAATCCGGCGGGGACCTGGGTTTCTTTCCCAAGGATCAGATGGTGCCGGAATTTTCCGAGGCGGCCTTTAATCAGAAGGTCGGACAAATCAGCGAGCCCGTTCGCACCCAGTTCGGCTGGCACGTGATCAAGGTCACCGAAAAGAAGCCTGCCGGGGTCGTGCCTTACGAGCAGGTCAAAAAGCAATTGCTGGCTTACCTCAAAGCGGACAAGCAGCGCAAGGCGGTGCAGGAATTGCTGAAGTCGATGCGGGACTCGGCCAAGATCGAGAACACCATTCCCGCCCCGGCCGCTCCGGCGATGCCCCAGCCTCCGGTGAGCGATAAACCAGGCGCCTAGGCCGCATGGCGCGACCTGCCAAATCCAACGCCGGCGTCATCGGCCTCGGCCTCATCGGCAGCCGGGTCGCCGCCAATTTGCGCAAGGGGGGCTATCAGGTCTGGGTCTGGAACCGTTCGCCCCGCCCGGAACCGAACTTCCTTTCCTCGCCCGCGGAGGTGGCGGAGTCGGCCAAGATCATTCAGATTTTTGTCTCGGATGGTCCGGCCCTCATTCAAACGGTTCAGGCCATGGCCCCCGCGCTCGGGCCCGGGCATGTCGTGCTGAACCACGCCACCACCTCGCCCAAGGAAACATTGGAAGCCGCCCGCATCGTGCAGGAACGGAATGCCGCCTTTCTCGATGCTCCGTTCACCGGAAGCCGTGACGCCGCCGCCGCGGGGCAGATTGTTTACTACATCGGCGGGGACGCCGCCGTGCTGGAAAGAGTCCGCCCGCAGCTGGAAGTCGCGGCCAAGGCCATTTTGCCCATGGGCGAGATCGGCCAGGCCACGGCCATGAAAATCGCCACCAACCTCATTGTGGCCGTTTCGGTCGGAGCCTACGCCGAGGCCATGTGCCTGCTGGAAAAAAGCGGCATCCCGCTTTACAAGATCGGCGAAGCCTTGGAACACCATGCGGTTCATTCCCCGTTGGTGGACCTCAAAGTGCCGGCTATGATCGCGGCGGATTTCGATCCGCGCTTTTCGCTTAAGCACATGTTCAAGGATATCCAGATTGCCTTGGCCATGGCGGAGGAGCACGGGGTCGAACTCCCCGAAACTGCAGCCTATGCCGGCTCGGCCATGGCCGGATTGCAAAGCGGGTGGGGGGACTCCGATTTCTCCAGCATCGCGCGGCATTACGGCTATCCCAACGAGGAGAATGAAATCCCGGAGACGGTTTTTGCCCCGGCCGCGGCGGCTTCCCCCAACGGCGACACGCCCCTACCGGCCAAGGAGAAAAAGAAAATTTTCCCTCTCTTCGGGCGGAAGGACTAAACGGCCGTGTCGTCCGAGGCCAGCCGGTTGCGTCAACTCCGCCGGGAGGGCGGATTTTTTTTCCTGGGCCCGCGCACCCGCCTCCGACTCACGGGTGCTGATCGCGTGCGCTACCTCAACGGACAGGTTACCAATGATCTGCGGCGTCTGATCCCCGGCCAGGCCATGCGCGCCCTCGTTCTCACGGCCAAAGGCCGGCTGTGCGCGGATATTCTGGTCTGGTCGGAAGATGAAGCCCTTCTCATCGATGCGGATGCCTCGCTGGCGGACAGCCTTCCTGGGCGGCTGGAGCGTTATGCGGTGGCCGATGACGTGAATTTTGAAATTCTGCTGCCGGACACAACCCTTTGTCATGCCTTTGGTCCTGCCGCCGCGCCGCTTGCGGGCATTCGGGTCCAACGTCTTGGTGTGGACGGAGTCGATCTTCTCTCCGCGCCATTCGGGCTTCTTGAGGCCTCGGCGCATGACGTCACGCTGCTTGCCATCGAGCGGGGTTTGCCGCAATGGGGTTGGGAATTGACCGGGGAGATTTTGCCGCAGGAAGCGGGACTTGAGCAGATGTCGGTGGATTTCCACAAAGGCTGTTACGTCGGCCAGGAAGTGGTCTCCCGCATCGAAAGTGTCGGACGCGTGAACCGTCATCTCTGCGGATTTCTCGGTGATTTCGACCCGGAGAAATCGCCTTCCGCGAATCTCCTGACCGCCGCCGGAGAAAAAGCCGGCTGGCTCACCCGCGCCGCCCGCCATCCGGAATTGGACAAAACCGTTGCGCTCGGCTACCTGCTCGCCCGCTGCACCGAGACATCTTTCTCCGTCCTGGATGAAAGTGGTGCTTGCCTTGGCCGCGCAGAACGTTCTGAATTTCCGCTCTTTTCCTGAATGAAAATCTGTCTCACCGCCTTTGCCCTTTTGCTGGCCTTCCTGCCCGTTTCCCCTGCGGCCCCGATTGGACCCGAGGTGGCCGTGATGGAGATTCAGTTTGGCAAGGAAAAGAAAACCCAGCAGGTGGTGATCGGACTCCACGACACCGCCGCTCCTCTGACCGTGGCCAATTTCAAGGAACTCGTCGGGAAAAAATTCTACAATGGACTGCGTTTTCACCGTGTTTTCCCTAGCTCGCTGGTGCAAACCGGCGATCCCAAGACCCGCTGGATGGGACTGCCGCTCGGGTTGGGTGACACCGAGCGTTCCGGCACGGGCGGACCGGGCTACACCATCCCGGCCGAAATCGGACGCAAGCACGTCCGCGGCACCGTCGCCATGTCGCGGCTGGGCGACAATATCAATCCCGCCAAAGCCTCGAACGGCAGCCAGTTTTACATCACGCTTACACCCACACCCAAGCTGGACGGAAAATACACCGTCTTCGGTGAAGTGCTGGAGGGACTTGATGTGCTCGATGCCATCAGTAATGAGCGGACGGACAGCAACGATTTTCCATTGGCAAAGATCGTGATTAAATCTATCACCATACAACCGCGTTTCGCCGAGCCGGCGAGGCAGTAGTTCACGCGCGGGTTGCCAAGAGTGAACGGGTAGGTTCCGGAGTGGCCAAACGGGGTGGACTGTAAATCCACTGGCATTGCCTTCACAGGTTCGAATCCTGTCCTGCCCACCACTTTTCGCGAAAGCGAAAAGCTTGCAGACCTCCGACAGGATGACCGGCTGGCGTTTCGCGCGAGCGAAACATTTCCTTATGCCGAAGGGACGCACCGGAGCCTGGGCGGAGCACAGGCAACACGGAGTTCGACTGCCCGGCGCGAAGCGCCCAACGGTTAAGGCGCAGCCAAAAAGCAGAGCCCCGCTGCCACAGCGGGGATAATCCTGTCCTGCCCACCACTTTTCGCGAAAGCGAAAAGCTTGCCGATCTCCGACAGGATGAAGAACGGAGTTCGACTGCCCGGCGCGAAGCGCCCAACGGTTAAGGCGCAGCCAAAAAGCAGAGCCCCGCTGCCAGAGCGGGGATAATCCTGTCCTGCCCACCACTTTTCGCGATAGCGAAAGGTCGCAGCTTCCCGCAGGATGATGAACGAAATTCGATTGCCACGCGAAGGGGACCAACCCGAAGCAGGCAAAACGAATGTCGTGAATTTTTACAATCCGCTTGATAAACCGGATTAGATGAGACTCTCCGGCCCCCTCTATGCTCCAACCCCTGACGCCGCCTCCTGGGTGATGGCGGTGAAAAACGCCGGATACTCGGCGGCCAACCTGCCGTTTGGCAGGGAGGCGGACGACCGAACGGTGCAAGAGTATCTCGATGCGGCGCTAGCGGCGGACATCGTGGTGGCGGAGGTCGGGGCGTGGTCGAACCCCATCGATCCCGATCCTGAAAAAGCAAAAAGGGCCCTCGTCCATTGCCAGCAGAGCCTGGCTTGGGCGGAAAAGACAGGCGCACGGTGCTGTGTGAACATCGCGGGTTCGCGCAACCCGCAAAAATGGGACGGGCCGCATCCGGACAATTTTTCCACGGACACTTTCGATCTTATTGTGCAAACGACCAGGGAAATCATCGATGCGGTGAAACCGGGCCGGACGAAGTACACCCTCGAGACAATGCCTTGGATTTTTCCTTCGTCACCCGATGAATATCTCGCGTTGATCCGGGCGATTGACCGTGAGGGATTCGGGGTGCATCTGGACCCCGTGAACATGATCAACTGCCCGGAACGGGCGTATCGGTCGGGGGATTTCATCCGCGACTGCTTTGCGAAGCTCGGACCGTATATTCGAAGCTGCCATGCGAAGGACATTATCCTGCGTGAAAATCTGACGGTGCATCTCGATGAGTGCCGGCCGGGCCTGGGCACGCTCGATTACCGCGCTTTTCTCGATGAGTTGGCGAAACTGGATCCCGACATTTCCCTCGGGCTGGAACATTTGGAGACGGAGTCGGAATACAACGCAGCGGCGAACTACATCCGCGGGCTGATGAAATGAAACGCATCGCTTTTACTGCGCACAAGATGGCCGGGGTGATCGAAACCCCGGATTTTTCAGGACGCTTGCAACCGACGGAAATTCGCGGACGCACGCTGGTGACACTGGTGAGCCCGGGAACGGAGCTGAACTCGGGGTATCTCGGATCGGATTTTCCGAGTCATCCGGGTTATGCCAGCGTTTTTCAGATCGAAGATGCCGGTTCGGAAGTTCGTGACTTCCGTATCGGTGATCTTGTATTTGGCTCCGGAAATCACGCCGCCTGCCAGCAGGCTGATCAGGGTGACGTGATCAGGTTGCCGGCGGGATTGCCACCCGAGGTTGCCGTTTTTGCCCGCCTCGCGGGAGTGAGCATGAGTTCGCTGAATACCACGATTGTGCGTCCGCCTGCGACGGTACTTATTACCGGGCTGGGACCTGTGGGGATTCTAGCTGGTCAGATTTTCGGGGCGGCGGGTTACGATGTGGTTGCGGTGGATCCGATGCCTTCCCGGCAACAGGCAGCATCCGCGCTCGGACTGGGGAACACCCGCGGCACTGTGGAAGTAGAAGAATTACGGGATCGAATTCATCTCCAAATTGAGTGCAGCGGCCATGAACAAGCCGTGCTCGAGGGATGCCGGTGCGTTCGAAAAGGCGGAGAGATCTTTCTTGTTGGTGTTCCCTGGCGGCGCAAAACAGAGGCTTATTCCTTCGAATTGCTTCGCGAAATTTTTCACCGCTATGTTTCCGTGCGTAGCGGATGGGAATGGCAGGTACCGGTCCGACCGCGGGATTTTGCGATGAATTCCATCATGGACAATCTTCGGACCGGTCAGGCCTGGCTGGCTGAGGGCCGGTTGAAAGTGGATGGGCTGGGCGGCCTTTATTCCCCAGAGCGGGCTCAGGAGGTATATTCCGGTTTGCTTGACCAATCCCTGCCTACCCCTACGGCGGTGTTTGACTGGAGATTGTGAGGAGTCAGACTGCGGTCTGAAACTCACTTGTCCATCGCTTACAACCGCGAAATCAGCAATTCGCGCTGGAAGATCAACTCCTTGGGCAGGCTGGAGTAGAGTTTAAAAAACAACTCGTCCTGCATGAGCAGTTCGCGCTGCCACTCCTCGGGATCGATCTTCTGCATTTCGGCGAATTTTTCCGGCGTGATTTCCTTCGCGAGGCCCTTCATGTCGAGATCTTCGTACTGAGGCACCCAGCCGATGGAAGTTTCCAAGGCATGGGCTCCTAAGCCGCAGCGCTGCACGATCCATTTCAGCACGCGCATGTTTTCGCCGAAACCGGGCCAGAGGAATTTTCCGTCCGGGCCTTTGCGGAACCAGTTCACGTGGAAAATGCGGGGCAGGTGTTTCACTTTGCCGCGCATTTCCAGCCAGTGGGCAAAGTAGTCGCCC
The DNA here is from genome assembly GCA_945860745.1 of Chthoniobacter flavus. Lineage (GTDB taxonomy): Bacteria > Verrucomicrobiota > Verrucomicrobiia > Chthoniobacterales > Terrimicrobiaceae > CAMASH01. Next base: position 17,320 of record CAMASH010000016.1, read on the forward strand.
ATGTTGTAACCGCAGAAGGGCAGCATGGCCATGGGGTCGCGGCGCACCTGGCCGATGGTGCCGGCCGCGGCGGCGGTCATTTCCGAACCGACGGTCGCGCCGAGGTACACCCCGTGGATCCAATTGAAGGCCTGGAAAATCAGCGGCATGGTGGTGGCACGGCGGCCGCCGAAGATCATGGCGCTCACGCGCACGCCGTCGGGGTTTTCCCAATCCTCGTCGATGATGGGACAGTTCTGGGCCGGGGCGGTGAAGCGGCTGTTGGGGTGGCTGGAGAGGATGGGTTTGCCCTCCGCGTCCTTTTGCCCGGGTTTCCAATCCTGGCCTTTCCAATCAATCAAGTGCGCGGGCGGCTCCTTGGTCATGCCTTCCCACCACACGTCGCCGTCATCGGTCAGGCCGACGTTGGTGAAGATGGTGTCCTTGCGGGCGGAGTCCATCGCCATGGCGTTGCTGTCGTAGGACGTGCCGGGGGCGACGCCGAAGAAACCGGCCTCGGGATTGATGGCGTGCAGCCAGCCGTCGGGGCCGGGTTTGATCCAGGCGATATCATCGCCGACGCAGGTGACCTCCCAGCCCTGTTCCTTGAGTTCCTTGGGCGGCATGAGCATGGCAAAGTTCGTCTTGCCGCAGGCGCTGGGGAACGCGGCGGTGACGCAGGTTTTGTGGCCGGAGGGATCCTTGACCGCGAGGATGAGCATGTGTTCGGCCATCCAGCCTTCGTCGCGTCCCATGGCGGAAGCGATACGGAGGGCGAAACATTTTTTTCCGAGCAGGGCGTTGCCGCCGTAGCCGGAACCGAAGCTCATGATGAGGCGTTCGTCGGGGAAGTGCGTGATGTAGGTGTTCTCCGGGTCGCATGGCCAGGGGACGTCAGCCCGGCCGTCCAGCGGATAGCCCACGGAATGGAGGCACTTGACGAAGGGTTTTCCCCGGTCGAGTTGCTCGTAGATTTTCGTGCCCATGCGGGTCATGATCCGCATGTTGGCCACCACGTAGGGACTGTCGGAAATCTCGATGCCGTATTGGGCGATGGGCGAACCGACCGGGCCCATGCTGAAGGGAATGACGTAAAGCGTGCGGCCTTTCATGCAGCCTTGGAAAAGGCCTTCGAGCCGCACTTTCATCGTTTTCGGATCTTCCCAATTGTTGGTGGGACCGGCGTCCTTTTTCGAGTGCGAGCAAATGAAGGTGCGTTGTTCGACCCGGGCGACGTCGCGCGGGTCGCTGCGGACGAGCAGGGAGTTCGGACGCTTTTTCGGATCGAGCCAGAGGCCGGCGCCGGAGTCCACGATGCGCTGGCGCATGAGCTGATCCTCGGCTTCCGATCCGTCGCACCAGAAAATGCTGTCCGGGGTGGTGAGGGCGGCGAGGGAGTTGACCCAATCGAGAACGGCGGGATTGGAGGGTTGGTTGGTTCCAAGCGCGGTGGATGCTTTCATAAGGTTTTTTTTGCTGGTATTAGATTTGCTTATATCTGCAAATTTTGGCAAGATGCTCGTTGCGGTCGGGTCGGAAGAAGTTTCCTCCTTGTTTCAAGGATTGTAGAGATTAAAGTCCTGAAAGGCGATGAGAGAGAACCGGAACTACGAGCATTGCGAGCCGATCACCTGGGTGGGCCGGGTTCCGGTCTATCTGGCGACGATCTTGGCCGGAGGGCAGGGCATTGCCATGATCCTGACTTCGCTGGCCATGAGCGTGGCGGGACCGATGGTGGAGTCGAATCACCTGCTCGCGCCGCTGGCGTTTTCGTTTTCCCGCGTCGTGGGAAACTGGAGCATCTGGCAGTATTTCACCTACGCTTTGGTCAATCCGCCGAGCATTTTCTTTGTCATCCAGCTCTTCATGTTTGCCTGGTTTGGTTGCGAGGTGGAGAAGTTCCTCGGACGGCGTTCGTTTGCCTGGCTGTGCGGCCTGCTGGTGCTGGCGATGCCGGGGCTGCTTTCGGTCTTGTCCGCCTTCGGGGTGGCCTGGATTTATCACGGGGCCGGACCGCTGAATTTTGCCGTCTTCCTCGCCTTTGCCATGATCTATCCGCGGGCGGAAATCTTCTTTGGCCTGGAGGCGCGTCTCATCGCGGCCATTTTTCTGGCGGTCTATTCGCTGCAGGATCTGGCCTACAATGCCTGGCCCTCCCTGCTGATGCTGTGGTGGGGATTTGCCGTGGCGGCGTTGTGGCTGGCCTTTGAAGGGGTCGGCAATTTTTCCCTGCCTTCGCCGGCGGCGTATTTTCGCCAGAAAAACTCCGCCCGGAAACTGCGGGTGCTTCCGGATAAGCCCGGGGAAGAATTCGCGGTGCATGATTCCATCGATCCGATTCTGGAAAAAATCGCCCGTCAGGGCATTGGCAGCCTCACCCGCAACGAGCGGGAGAAGCTGGAACGGGCCCGCACCGCTCTGTTGGAGAAGGAGCGGCAAAATTGATGTCCGTCCCGCCCGAGGAAACGCCTGCGAACGACACGTCGGGCATGCCCCTGCCGTCCTTACAGGATCCGTGTTACGTCAACGCGATGATTCATTTTTATCGGGGCGAACTCGGTCGCATCATGGTCTGGCGTCAGCGCCTCGATGTGACCACGACGTGGGCGATCACCAGTTCGACCGCCATCATCACGGTGGCCTTCACCTATCCGCAGGTGCCGCACATTGTGTTTTTTTTCAATCTGGCCCTGGTTTGGATCATGCTCTGGATCGAATCGCGGCGGTATCGGTTTTACGATGCCTTCCGGGGACGGGTGCGCATGCTGGAAGCGCACTTTCTCGTGCCGATGATTTCCCAAAGCCAGAATCTGCTGGGTGGCGAATGGCGGAGGCTGGTCTGCGAGGATCTCATCATGCCTTCCTTCAAGATCGGCAAACTGGAGGCGGTCGGACGGCGCTTGAAGCGGAACTACGTTTTTATTTTTGCCATCATCATGCTGGCCTGGACGCTGAAAATTTTTGTCCACGCCAAGGAACCGATCACATCCTGGAGCGTGTTCTACCAGTCTCTGGCCGTGCATGAATTGCCGGCCTGGTTTGCCTGCGTCGTTTACATCGGGACGATTCTGATCGTGACCAGCCTGATGATTTACGTCTCGCGCAGATCCTCGGAGGAGGTCAGCGAATTCGGGGCGGTCAACAACTCGCTCTGGCGGCTATGAGCGACGTCTCGCGGCTCAAGGAAATTGTGGCCCGGCTGCGCGCGCCGGACGGGTGTCCGTGGGATCGCGAGCAAACGCACGAGAGCCTGCGCGCCGCTTTGGTCGAGGAGTGCTACGAGGTGATTGAGGCCATTGAGAAGGCGGACGACGCCAACCTGCGCGAGGAACTGGGCGATTTGCTCCTGCACGTCGTGCTGCATGCCCATATGGCGGCGGAGCGGAAGGCCTTTTCGTTTGATCAGGTCATCGAGGGCATCTGCGAGAAACTGGTCCGTCGTCACCCCCACGTCTTCGGCGATGCCACCGCCGGCGACACCACCGAGGTGCTGCGGCAGTGGGAGCAGATCAAGCGCGAGGAAAAAGGCGACCGGACATCCATCATGGACGGCTTACCCGCCGCGCTTCCGGCCCTGCTGCGCGCGCAGAATGTGCAAAAGAAAGCCGCCCGGGTCGGATTCGACTGGGACAGGCCGGAGCAGGTTTTCGAGAAACTCGACGAGGAGATCGGCGAACTGCGCGAAGCTGTGGCCCTCGGGAACGATCTTCCCATCGAGGAGGAACTGGGGGACTTGCTTTTTACCGTGGTGAACCTGTCCCGCAAACTCAAGGTGGACGGCGAGACGGCCCTGACGCTTGCGACCAAAAAGTTCACCCGGCGGTTCCGGGCGGTCGAGGCGGAGATCACCGCGCAGGGGCGCAAGATCGAGGAGGCGTCGCCGGAGGAGATGAACGCTCTCTGGGACAAACACAAGGCGGAGAGCCGTGAAGCCATCCGAGGGTAGGGTGGGCGTCCCGCCCGCCGGGCTAGGCGTCCCCGCGGAGCCTTCTGATCGGGAAGAAGGGTCCGGCCAGACGCCGGAACCGGCAGGCGGGACGCCTGTCCTACCCCTGGCGGTTCTCAACCCCGGCGGAAACGACCGTATGCGGCTTTTCCCCGATGGCGCGGGTTCTCCCGCCGAACCCGGCCACGCCCCGGTCAACTATCACGCCTACGCCGCGTGCGGCCGCGGTGGTTTTTATCAAGCGGCGAAGAAAATCCCGTCCGACGTTCGGGCCGTTCTCGTTCTGCTGCGCAAGACCGGCCTGTCAGCGGCGCTTCCCGCCGTGAAAGCATTGCAGCGCCGCGGCCTGCGCGTCTTCATTTCCTGGAAGGAATCCGGACTTCACCAAGTGGCGGATTGTCTGGCCTCCTCGCGTCACCATGAAAATTTCCGCGCGCTTTGCCAGGAGGCCGATGGATTTCTTTCCAGCACGCCGGAGTTGGTTCCTCTTTATCAATCCGCGGGTTGCCGGACGGGCGGGTTCGTTCCAACTCCCTATCCCGTGGAAGAGCCGCCATGGGACTTCAGCGTGCCGGTCGCACAGCGGCGCGGAATTTTGGTGGGCACGCGCGAGTTCGATATTCCCACCCGCAACCATTACTTCGCGGTTGCCTTGGCCTGCCGTCTGGGTGGGCCGGTCACAGCGATCAGCACCGACGGGGCTGGTGACCGCCTCTTGCGTTCGATTTCCCGGGAGATCTCCATTGTTCGGGGTCCGCTCCCCTATGCGGAATACCTGCGCGTGATGGCGCGGCACCGTCTGGTCTTTCAGTTGGATCGCAGCGCGGTGCCGGGACAGGTGGCGGGAGACGCGCTGCTCTGCCGGATCCCCTGTGTGGGGGGCGATGGCGCGGTCGAACGGCTCGCTTTTGAAAATCTCAACGGCCTCGGCCGGGATCCGGCGGAACTGGCTGCGCTGGCCGGGTCCTTGCTGGCGGATGATGAGGCCTACGCGGCGGAGATTGAGAAAAGCCGCGCCGCGGCCTTGGAGAAATTAAGTTTCTCCGCAGTGGCGGCGGAGCTGCAAAAATTCCTTAACTGACTTTCCCGCCGCGGAATTCGAGCACGCGGTTGATGGTGTCCTCGATCAGGTTGTTCGGACAGCTTGCCCCGGCGGTGATGCCGACGGTGAGCAGCGGTTTTCCGGGCAGCCAGTCCCGGCTGATGGATTCGGATTTTCCATGAATGTCATAATGGCGGATCTCCTGCGCGGAAATCAGGCAATCGGCGTTGCGGATGAACCAGGTCGGGAGTTTCTTTTCGCCGATTTCGACGAGGTGGGTGGTATTGGAACTGTTATAGCCTCCCACGACGATGAGGAGATCGAGGGATTCGTCGAGCAGTTGAAAAAGGGCATCCTGCCGTTCCTGGGTCGCGCCGCAAATGGTGTCGAAGTAGCGGAAATTGGCCGAGTTGCCGCCATCGCGCGCCACGATTGCTTCGCGGATGCGGCGCTGGATTTCCTCCGTCTCGCTGCGCAGCATGGTGGTCTGATTCGCGACTCCGATCTGGCGCAAATGCAGATCGGGATCGAAACCGGGGGAGTGGGCGTTTTCGAAATGGGCGAGAAAGGCGGCCTTGTCCCCGCCGTCCCGGATGTAATCACAAACCCGGTCCGCTTCCGCCGTGTCGAGCACGATGAGATATTGTCCGCCGGTCTTGGGACCGAGGGCCCGTGAGGCGGTGGCGCGGGTTTCCTCGTGGGCGGCCTTGCCGTGGATCACGCTGGTGACCTGTTCGGTGGCGTTTTGCCGCACGCGTTTCCACACGCTCATCACGTCGCCGCAGGTCGTGTCCACGATCTGGCATCCGCGGGTCTTGACCGCATCCACCGTGGCCACCTCGGCCCCGAAGGCGGGAATAATCACGACATCCTCCGGGGTGAGACCGGCGATGTCTGCCTCCGTCGGCCGCGCCTCGAAATGGCTGATGCCCATGGCGGAGATCTGCGCGTTCACATCGGGGTTGTGGATGATTTCTCCCAGCAGGAAAATCCGCTGCTCCGGAAAAACCTTCCGCGCGGCGTAGGCCAGATCAATGGCCCGCTCGACGCCGTAGCAAAACCCGAATTGCTTGGCCAGGCGGATGACCGTTCCGCCCTGCTGCATCACGCCGCCCTGGGCGCGGATGCGTTCGACCGCCTCGCTGCGATAATGACTTTCGACCTCGGCCTGCACGCGGGACATCACATCCGGAGTGCGGAGATTGACCCGCGCGGGGCGGGGGACTGTTGGGACGTCGGTGTTCAGAGTTGTCCTCTCAGGTAGTTCATGAGTGTGGTAAAACCAGAAATCCCCCGCTTGTCAAATCTCCACCACTCCGCGCCGGGCTAACGCAGGAGCGGCCCGTAGGTGCCGATGAGGTTGGTTTTGCCGGTTTGCTCGGGGAGGAGGATGGCACTGTCGCCGGCTTTGCGGAAAACGACGAAACCTTTGTTCCCGTATGGCTTGGCGGAGGCCTTGAGGGCATCTCCGCCCGTCGGGGTGTTGGGGAAGTTCGCCGAGGTGAGGAAAACGGTGTTGCCGTCGGAGTTTTTGCTCACGGCATCGACGCGCACGGCGGGGTCGAACATTGCTGGGATTTTTCCGGGCGGGACGGCCTTTTCCGGCTCGGAGAGGAGTTTGCAAAGATCGTTGGTGGAGAGGTAAGTCGGGACCAGAAGTCCCGTCCAATTCGAGAAGGTTCCACCGGTGTCGCCGGGCCAGTCGAGGTTGGGGTCCTTGGTTGTCTCACCATCCAAAACCCTCTGCTGAGTGGCGAGGTGCAGTTGTCTCATGTTGGAGATAGTTGAGGACATCTGATCCAGAGCCAAGGCAGTCGTTACCCTGGTGATGATAACGGCGATGAGGATGCCGCTGAGGGCGACGAGGGCCTCTCTTCCAAGTGAACGCAGAACGGCCGGAGGGCTTGATGCCCACCGGGGAAGTGTCTCGCAGCGGAGGAAGTTGGTCAATGGCGAAGGGGAGGGCCCGATCTCCGAGCGGGCCGTGCGGCCTGCCCGGAGGTCAGGCCCTACCGTCGGATTTCCTTGGAGGTAGCCGGCGGGAAAAATAAAGTTGGGAAGGCGCGGCGGGCCTTCCCTAGCATCTCCGACTCATGCTCCGCTTCGCCGCTCCTCAATGGTTCCTGCTGCTGCCGTTGCTGCCGTTGGTGGCCTGGCGGCTGCCGCGGGTCCGGCTTTGGCTGCCGCTGCGGGCGGGCTGTTTGTTTCTCCTGGTGCTGTTTTTGGCCGAGCCGCAAATCCGGCGTGCGGGGGCGGGGCTGGATCTGTGGGTGCTGGTCGATCGTTCGGCTTCGGCGGCGGAAGTGGGGGAGCCGCGCCGGGCGGAAATCGAGCGGTTGCTGGTGGCGAACAAGGGGGCGGAGGACCGGATTTTCTTTGTCGATTTCGCGGCCTCGCCGGTGCTGCGCGAAACGGCGGCGTCCTTCGAGTCGAGTCTGGCCCAGACGCGGTTGCGGCTGGCGACGGAGTTTGCGCTGGGGCGGATGGAGTCCGGGCGGGCGGCGCGTTTGCTGGCCCTGACCGATGGTTTCAGCACGGAAGATCCGGGCGGTCTGGCCAATCAATTGCGCGAGGCGCGGGTGCCGCTGGATTTGCGGCTGATGCCGGGTAAAAGCGGCGACGATTACCGGGTGGAAAGCATCCGCACGCCGGAACGGGTGCGTCCGGGTGAGGGCTTTCTCATCGAGGTGCAGGCCGGCGGGACGAAAGACGGGGAGGTGCCGTATGAGGTTTCTGCCGATGGCGCGGTGGTGGGCACGGGGACGATGACGTTTCGCGGGGGTAAGGCAAATGTGCGGGTGGCGGGGCGATCGGTGCAGCCGGGGGCGCGGCGCTATGAAGTGCGGTTGCTGCCGGCCAATGATTCGCGTCCGGGAAACAACCTGGCATGGAGCTGGGTGGAGGTGAGTGAGGGTCAGAGTGTTCTGCTCATCACGGCGTATACGGATGATCCGCTGGCGGCGGTTTTGCGGGCGCAGGGGATGCCGGTGGAGGTGGTGACGGACTCCCTGCGGCTGCACGCGGGCAGCCTGAGCGGGGCGCGGGCGGTGATCATCAACAACGTGCCGGCCCACAAGATTCCGGCGGAATTTCTGACGGCGATGGACTTTTTTGTGAACGCCCAGGGGGGCGGATTGATGATGGCGGGAGGGAAGTTCAGTTTCGGCGCGGGGGGATATTTTCAGTCGGCCATCGATGCGTTGCTGCCGGTCTCGATGGAGTTGCGGGAAGAACATCGCAAACTGGCCATCGCGATGGCGATTGTGCTGGACCGTTCGGGCAGCATGGCGGCGGGGGCGGGTCCGGGGATCACGAAGATGGACCTGGCCAACGAGGGCGCGGCCCGGGCCATTGACTTGCTGGGTCCATCGGATGCGGTGGCGGTTTTCGCGGTGGATAGCGAGCCGCATGTGGTCGTGCCGCTGTCGAAGGTGGGCGGGAATGCGGCGAAGATGGGGTCGGAGGTGCGGCACATCCAGAGCGCGGGCGGGGGGATTTTTGTCTATCAGGGACTCGTCGCGGCGTGGGAGGCATTGCAAAAATCTCCGGCGGGGCAGAGGCACGTCGTGCTCTTCGCGGATGCGGCCGATGCGGAGGAACCGGGGGAATACCAGGCCCTGCTGGCGGAGATGGTGGCGAAGGGCGCGACGGTGAGCGTGATCGGACTCGGCACGGCGGGGGACCGCGATGCGGCGTTTCTCATGGATGTGGCGGCGCGGGGGAATGGACGGATTTTTTTCAACGCCGACCCGTCGCAATTGCCGGGAATTTTTGCGCAGGAGACGGTGGCGGTGGCGCGGTCGGCCTTTCTGCCCGATCCGGTGCCGGTGGTCGATGCGGGCGGCTGGCTGGAAATCGCGGCGCGTCCGCTGGTGTGGCCGCCGGTGGTGGATGGATATAATTTGAGTTATCTCAAACCGGAGGCGGCGGCGGCGGCGGTGACCGGCGACGAATACAAGGCTCCGTTGGTGGCGTTCTGGCAACGCGGAGCCGGGCGGGCGGCGGCGGTGTCGTTTCCGCTGGCCGGGGAGTCTTCGGATGCGTTCCGGGCGTGGGCGGCGGCGGGGGATTTCGAGCAGACGCTGGTGCGATGGCTGCTGCCCGATGTGCCGCCGCCCGGCGCCGGGCTGCGCACGCGGGTGGTGGGGGAGGATTTGGTCATTGATCTGCTGCACGACGAGGAATGGACGCGTCGGCTGGCGGAGAATCCGCCGCGGCTCTTGCTGGCGGCCGGGGCGGAGGGGAAGGCCTTCGCGGTGGCGTGGGAGAAGATCGAGCCGGGTCGGTACTCGGCGCGGGCAGCGATCCCGCCCGGTGGCTGGCTGCGCGGGGTGGTGCAGACGGGAAAGGAGCGCTGGCCGTTCGGTCCGGTGGCGTCGGGGGTGGATCCGGAATGGAATTTTCCGGCGGAGCGTTTGCAGGCGCTGCGCGACTTGAGCCGGCAGAGCGGCGGGCGGGAGATCGCGGATCTGCGCGAGGTGTGGCAGGCACCGCGGGAGGCGGAGTTTTCGGATTTGGGGAACGGGATTCTCGGAGTGTTGCTGCTGACGTTTCTGGCGGAGGTGGCGGTCACGCGCTGGCGGGGCAGGGCGACGGGATAGGTTCGCTGGAGAAGAATGTGTTCCGCAGGATGCGGAACACGGCGGGCGGGACGCCCACCCTGCCCGGGGATGGGAATTACGACTCGTCGTCCTCGCCCGGGGAGGGCTCGTTTTGTTGCTGCTGCATGTTTTCGAGCACGTCGGACATGTCCTCGACTTCGTCCCACACTTCGCTGCTCACGTAGATGGGCGCTTTTTGCTGGGTGGCCAGGGCGATGCAGTCGCTGGGACGCGCGTCGAGTTCGATGATTTTCTTCTGCTGAAGTTCGTTCTCGGCGGTGATGATGAGACGGCCGAAATAGGTGCCGCTTTTGAGATCATTGATGATGACGCGCTCGACTTTGGCGCCGACCGCGGCGAGCACGAGGGCCATGAGGTCGTGGGTGAGCGGGCGTTCCTTGCTCGCGCCGCTCAGGAACATATTGATGGCACTGCCCACGTTGGGATCGACGTAGATGACGAAGATTTTTTCCTCGTTTCCGACAAAGACGGCTACCCCGGCATTGGTGGGAATGAGGGCTTTGACCTGGACGGGAATGACCGGATTGCTCATGGGGCGGCCTGCGGCTGACGTTTAAGGTAGGCGCGGGAAAGGGTGACGTATCGCTCAGCCCAAACGCGGATGCCGGCTTGCTCTTCGGGGCTGAGGATTTTTTTGATTTTGGCGGGTGAGCCCAGGACGAGCGAACCCGGTGGGATCACGGTATGCATGGTGACGGTGGCATTCGCGCCGATGATGCAGTGGTCGCCGATTTTCGCGCCGTCGAGGATGATGGCCCCCATGCCGACGAGCACTTCGTTGCCGATCTCGCAGGCGTGGACGATGGCCTTGTGGCCGACCGTGACCCATTCGCCGATGACGGCGGGCAGATCATCCGCCACATGAACGACGGAGCCATCCTGCACATTGGAATTTGCCCCGATCGAGATCGGGGCGATATCGCCGCGCAGGGAACATCCCGGCCAGATGCTGGCGTTTTCCCCGACAGTCACATCCCCGACAAGATAGGCTCCGGGCGCGATGTAGGCGGAGGAGGCCAGACGCGGCGAACGTCCGAGATAGGTGGCGATCTGTTCCTCGAAAGTCATGGCCGCAACATAGACCGCGTCCGACTCCGCGGCAACACCGCTTGTCCGGCGATTTTGCGATGGGACGGGTCGGTTCGGGGGCCGGACAGAAAAGCGGGGTTTCCAGCCGCGTCGTCCCGGAAGGCGTCGAAGTGACCGGAGAGTTGACCGCACCGTGAGGCGATAATGGCACCACGCAGGCTCCAGAACATGCCGGAATGCTGGAGGCCCTGGCCGATGACGGTGCGGCCGTCCGGAGCAGCCGGTGCGTTGCGCGCGAACTGAGCGATGAGCAGGTTGGCTTGTCCAGGGATGTCTTCGACCCGGCCCGGGTCCAGGCGTCCGCTCCATGCAGCCATTGGCCCATCATCGCAGCCGGGGACGTTGATCAAATTGGTGAGGGGTTCGCGGGCGGGGCCGCCCTCTTCGTCCGTGCCAGTTCGGGTGAAGACACCGCCGGGTTTTACCTCGCGAGTCCGGGCTAGAGGATGGGCCCCGGCGCGGGGATCTCCCCTGGGATTTTGGCCGGAACCTGACGGAAGGTCCAGTCCTCCACCGGGCGTCCGACGTCTTCGGCCACACGGTGAACCTGTTTGGCCGTGACCTCAAGACGGGCCTGGACGCAGAGATCCCCGCCGGCTTCGGCGCCTGGGGATCGGCTTCCGGCCCGGACCATGAAATGGCGGACGGCGTGGCGAATGGCCTTCTCCCAGGCTTCTAAGTCGCGGCCTCCTCGATCCCCCGCCTTTGGCAGGGAGGCCCTCAGCCGCCCGATCCCGATTTGGCTTTCGGCTTGGTGCCGCGCGGTTTTTTTTGCGCTTCGGGGTCTTCAATAGACCGGTCACTCAAAGCCTCGCCCAAGGCGAGAAGCTCTGCGGTGCATTGCTGGAATTGGCGGAAAGCTTCGATCTGTGCGCGGTAATGGGCAATTTGCGCAGGGTCGCTCAAGCGGCGGGAAACGGTTCGCCCTCCCCTGGATTTATAGGAGTAGAGGGTGTAGGGGCCGCGGCGAACCTTCTGACCATCCTTGCGGACGGTCTCGACGAACTGCTCGGTGATGGATCCGCGTCGGATTTGATCGAGGGCGTCGATCCGGGCAAGGAGTTGGCGGCGGCGGCCGTGGAGTTGGGCAGAGGGAGAGGAAGCAGGTTTTATGTAGTATGGCTTACTACACTTTCAGGGATAAAAAAGAGAAAAACTTCCACCCCCTTTTTTTGTCATGTTCCCATCCGCCCTTCCCAGGGCGTGCTCTTGACAGAGATCTGACGATTCCCTAAGTCATCGGCTCGTGAGTTCTCCGGACACTCAGACGCTCCCGCGGGAAACCGGGTTTATTTCCACCGGCAGCCTGCCGACGCCTGCAGAAGTTCAAAAACTGGTCGAACGGGCCCACCAGCTTTTCTCGCCCGACACCGACGGCCGGAATTCGCAAGTTTATCCCGCTCTTGCCCGGGTGCCCCCGCAGCTTTTTGGCATCTGCATTGTGGGTGCCAGCGGGAATGTCTCTCAGGTCGGCGATTCCGACTATGAGTTCTCCATTATGAGTGTCTCGAAGCCGTTTGTGTTTGCCTTGATTTGCGGCGTCGTCGGGGTCGAGGAAGCCCGCGCAAAAATCGGGGCCAATGCCACGGGGTATCCCTTCAACTCGCTGGCCGGCATCGAAAGGAATCCCAAGGGGCTCACCAATCCCATGGTCAACTCCGGGGCCATCGCCACAACCAGCCTCGTGCCGGGCGCGTCCCATGAGGAGAAATGGAAGTTTCTCCACGAGGGGCTTTCCCGCTTTGCCGGCCGGACCCTGTCGATGAATGAGGAGGTTTTGGTCTCCGCCTCGGCCACGAACTTCCGCAATCAAAGCATCGCCCGCATGCTGCAGAGCTGCGGAGCCATTTACATGGACCCGGCGGAAGCGGTGGACCTCTACACCCGCCAATGCTCCCTCAACGTCAGTGCCAAGGACCTCGCGGTGATGGCCGCCACGCTGGCCGACGGCGGGGTGAATCCGGTCACGAAGGAACGCGTGGTGGACGCCTCGGTCTGTCACTACGCGCTCGCCGTCATGGCCACCGCCGGACTGTACGAAACCTCCGGCGACTGGCTCTACGACATCGGCCTGCCCGGCAAAAGCGGCATCGGGGGCGGCCTCCTCGCCGTTTCCCCCGGCAAGGGCGGTTTGGGCACATTTTCTCCGCTGCTCGACCAGGCGGGCAACAGCGTGAAAGGCCAGCTCGCGGCCAAATTCCTCTCCCGGCAACTGGGCATGGATCTGTTCGTTTCAAAACCCGCAACCTGACCGGACGAGAGCCGGAGAATCGAATCCAAGCGAAAAACCATGAGCGCAAAGAACGATTCCAAAACCAAGTCTGACATCGAAGAGGACGCCTCCTGGCTTCCGATGATCGTCATCGCCATGGGCCAGATGTTGATGTCCTTCAACGTCGCGGCCCTGCCGGTTTCCATGAGCGGCATGGTCAATAGTTTCCACACCCCGCCCACGACGGTGGGAACGGCCATCGTGATGTATTCGCTGGGCGTGTCGGGGTTCGTGATGTTGGGTGGCAAACTCGGTCAGCGGTTCGGCTCGAAAATCTTTTTTCAGGTGGCGGTCGGTCTCTTCCTCGCCGCCATGGTGACCATGGTGCTGAGTCCGACGGCTGGGGTGATGCTGGCGGGACAGGCTCTGGCCGGATTTGCGGGGGCCTCGCTGGTGCCCTCGCTGGTGGCCTTGATTGCCAACCATTACAAGGGCGCGCAGCAGGCCAAGGCGGTGGGCTTGCTGGGCTCGGCCCGGGCCATTGCCGGGGTGCTGGCCTTTGTCATCGTGGGCTACGTGGCCATGATTAATTGGCGTCTCGCCTTCGGACTCCTCATCGTTCACGCGTCTGTCCTGCTGCTCCTGAGTTTCAAACTCAAACCGTCCGTGCCGAATCCCGCCGTAAAGATCGATGCCTTCGGCGTGATCCTCTCGGCCGTGGCCGTCATTCTCATCAGCTTTGGCTTTAACAATCTGCGCAACTGGGGCCTCACGCTGGCCCGGCCGGCCGCGCCTTTCGATTTGTTCGGCGTGTCCCCCGCGCCGCTCATGATCGGTCTTGGCCTGGTCATCTTCATGGCGTTCTTCCTCTGGAGCCACAAGCAGGCGACGAAAGGGAAAACCCCGTTGCTGGCTCTGGAAGTGGTCGATTCTCCCAAGGAATGGGCGGCCGTCTTCACGCTCTTCCTCATCGTTGCGACCGAGGCCGCGATCAACTTTACCGTGCCGCTCTATATCCAGATCATCCAGGGACGCAGCAGCGCGGCCACGTCGGTGGCGATGATGCCCTTCATGCTGACGGTGTTTTTCACCGCGATCTTGATCGTTCGCTTCTATGGCAAGTTTCCTCCGCGCACGATTGCCCGAGGGGCCTTCGGTTTGGTGGCGGCGGGAGCGCTCTGGCTCGCCTTGGTGGTCAGCAACGATTGGAGTGTCTTCCCGGTCATCATCGGTCTGATCACGGTTGGTCTCGGACAGGGTGCGTTGGTGACTCTGCTCTTCAACGTCCTCGTCACTGCTTCGCCCAAGGAACTGGCGGGTGACGTGGGCGCGCTGCGGGGCGTGACCCAGAACCTCGCCGCGGCGGTGGGCACGGCGGTCATGGGCACCCTCGTGGTCGGTGTCCTCAGCGCAGGCGTGATGAGCCGCGTGGCGGACAACCCGCTGATCTCGGCCGAGATGAAAGCCGAGGTCGATCTCGGGGGCATCAATTTTCTCAACAACGAACGGCTCAAGGAACGCTTCGAGTCCACCAAGGCCGCGCCCGAACAAATTGCCGAGGCCGTGCTCATCAACTCGGAGACCCGCCTGCAGGCCCTCAAGATCGGCTTCTTCGTCCTCGCGTGTCTGGCCTTGTTTGCCATCGTGCCGTGCGGATGGCTGCCGGATTACCGGCCCGGAGAGATTCCGCCCGGAGACAAGGCAAGGACCTGATCCTGTTTTATGGAAACAACGCAAACAGCCCCGGAGAGCGGCGGATTGGTGAAACGACTGCTGGATGGTGTCGAGAAGGTGGGCAACAAGGTCCCGCATCCGGCCATGATTTTTCTTTCCCTCATGGTCCTCGTGATTGTGCTGTCGCATGTCCTGCATCTTTTCGGGGCGTCCGTGACCCAGCAGGTGATCGATCCGGTCACGGACAAGATCCAAACCAGCACGGTCACGGCCCGCAGCCTGCTCACGACCGAGGGGATTCGTTTCATCTACACGTCGGTCATCCCGAACTTCATGAGCTTCACCGCGGTGGGACTGATCATTGTGGCCATGATCGGGGTGGGAGTGGCCGAGGCCTCCGGACTCATCCAGGCCCTTATCCGCAAGTTGGTGGCCGTCTCGCCCGGGTGGGCCATCGGCTACATTTTGGTTTTCGTCGGCATCGTTTCGAGCATCGCGGCCGACGCGGGCTATCTTGTGCTGATTCCCCTGGCCGGCTCCGCGTTCCTGAGCGTGGGGCGTCACCCGCTCGCCGGCCTGGCCGCGGGCTTCGCCGCAGTCGCCGCGGCGTTCACGGTGAACATGCTCATCAAGCCGCTTGATGCCGTCCTGACCGAGTTCACCAATGACGCCATCCATCTCGTCAACCCCTCCGTCTCGATTGACCTGACCGCCAACCTCTGGTTTTCCATCGCTTCGGTCATTGTCTTGACGGTGGTGATCACGCTCATCACGCAGCGGGTGATCGAGCCGAGGTTGGGCAAATACAAACCGGAGGATGCGGGTGATCTGTCGGCGACCCCGGACTCGGCCGAGGCCGGCGTGAAGGGCGACGAACCACGTGGGTTGAAATTCGCGGTCTTCGGAATGGTGGCCGTCCTCGTAGTGTTGGGTTTCCTGACGATCGGACCGGGAGCCGCCCTGCGCAATCCGGAGACGGGAGCCTTGATCGGAAACTCGCCTTTCATGAACGGCCTGATCGCCGTGATCATGGTTGTGTTTCTGGTCGCGGGAGCCGCCTATGGCTTCGGGGCCGGGACGTTGAAGAACAGCACCGATATCATCAAGGCGATGGAGAAGGCCCTGGCGGGACTGGGGAGCCTGATCCTGCTGCTCTTCATTCTCAGTCAGTTCATTGCCTACTTCAACTACAGCAACATCGGCACCATTCTGGCCGTTTCGATGGCCGACGTGCTCCAGTCGGCCAGTGTCCCGCCTCTGCTGCTGCTGCTCGGATTTATCCTGGTCGTGAGCCTGATCGATATCCTTATTTCCGGAGCGATTGCCAAGTGGGCTCTCTTCGCTCCGATCTTCGTCCCGCTGCTCTTCCAGTTGGGCGTGGCTCCCGAATCGGTGCTGGCGGCTTACCGGATTGCCGATTCCCCGATGAATGTCATCACTCCGCTGAATGCCTATTTTGCGCTGATCGTCGTCTTCGCCCAGAAGTATGATTCCAAGGCCGGGGTCGGAACGCTCGTGGCCCTGATGATCCCCTATGTCATTGCCATCTACGTCGTCTGGACGCTGCTTTTCATTGCCTGGTTTTTGCTGGGGCTTCCCTGGGGGCTGTGAGGGGGGCTGATGGCCTCGTTGGCAACGCGGCCCTCGCATCATGAGCACGGAATCTCAATCCCCTGAAGCGCCCGCCCCGGCTCCCAACACCTCCGTCCTGCTTGAGTTTCTCTTCCGCCTGGGACGGGCCTATCTGGGGTGCGGCGAGCAGACGGCCAAGGTGGAGAAGCTTTTGAGAAGCATCGCTTCCGCCTACGGCATGCGGAAGTCGCGGGTGGTGGCCTTCCCGACCGCGGTGTTCATTTCGCTGCACGACAATCATGGCGAGCGAGTCACTCTGGCCGAAAGCGAGCCGCAGATGCTTCGTCTGGACCAGATGGCCGAAGTCTATGCCCTGGGCGAGGAAGCGCAGAGTGGGAGAGTGGATCCGCTGGAAGGCCTCAAGCGGCTGGCGGCGATCCGGCGGCAGAAGGCGCGTTTCGGGCGGGTGGGGCATGTGGTTGGTCATGTGATCCTCACGGTCGGACTGGCTCTGGTCTTGATGCCGACGCCGATCAACCTCGCGGCCGCGGCCGTTCTGGGCTTCATCGTGGGATTGATCAAACTTTTCAATGTCGGCCGCACCTTGTTGTCGGTGCCGCTGCCGGTGATCGCCGCCGCGGTGGTTTCCGCTCTCGTTTTTTTGGCCATCCGCAATGGGATTCCGGTTGATCCGCTTCAGGCTTTGGTCCCGCCGCTTGTGACCTTCCTTCCCGGCGGCATGCTGACCCTCGGAATGCTGGAACTGGCCTATGGCGACATGGTCAGTGGATCCAGTCGCCTGATCGCCGGATTCGTTCAGTTGGTGTTGCTTGCTTTTGGTCTGGCCCTCGGGGCGATCTTTACCGGTTACGTGCCGGCAGACCTCGTCCACTCGGCGGGCAACTATGGCCTGGTGCTTTGGGCTCCCTGGGTCGGCGTGCTGGTTTTCGGCCTGGGGGTGTATTTTCACTTTTCGGCACCACGGAATTCGCTGCCGTGGATGATCCTTGTGCTGCTCTTGGCCTTCGCCGTCCAGCGCCTGGCCTCCGGGTTTTTCAGCAGCGAGCTGAGCGGATTCTTTGGCATGCTCGTGGCGACGCCGCTCGGCTATCTCATCCAGTATCGCTTCCGGGGACCGCCGGCGGCTGTGACGTTTTTCCCCGCCTTCTGGCTGCTGGTGCCCGGAGCGCTCGGCCTGCTCAGCGTGACCCGCCTGCTCAGCGACCGGACCGCCGGGATCGATGGGCTGATCACGGTTATCTACGTGATGACATCCATCGCCCTCGGCACCCTCGTCGGGGCTTCGCTTTATCGTTGGCTGAGCGAGAACGTCGCAGCTCTGCGCCGGGGATCGTGGCGTGGGCGCTGAGTCACAGGCCCGGAAAATTTCGAACGTTCGGACGCGCACGCCTTCGCCGGCAGCCAATTTTTTCGCGTTGGCCTCAAGAGCGGGAACCTGCCGGGTCGTCACCAGGATGGCGGGCAGTGACGACGCCATCGGCGATTTTTTATTGTCGAGCGATTGGAGATTCTATGAGCCTTTCAGGCTCACGCCGCATCATCGCAACCAGGGACGTCACGAGCAAACATCAGCCGTCCTACGCCCCGGCCGCGTGGACGGACAGACCTTCGGAACCCACAACACAACCCAACATGATGAAGAAAACCCGGGGCCTCACGGCCGGAACATGGCTTTTGACCCTCACCGCCGCCCCGGCAGCTCTCGACATCGTTCAGAAGGGTGGTGCAGGCACGATCTCCGTCTTGAAAAACACCGGCGCCGGCAAGGTGTTGGGGACGTTTCGGGATCGTCAAAACGAGAAGAGCGACTCCGGTGACCCTTTTGTGGATATCCTCAAAGGGAAAACGGGAATCAACCCCAGAGGACACCGAGCGCACCGGGGGAAGAAGATCCAGGATTTTGCTGGCGGGAAGTGCCATCCCCTTTTGGGTGAGACCGCCCTTGGCCTTGCGTGATTTCACAAACCCCAATCCCTCTTGGGTTTGCCCTCCCTGAACTCCGTGGTTCCTTTCGGTTTTTAGATATATCGGTTGGCTTCGCCGGCGACCGGAGGTCGCCGCTGGTGGTGGCGATTCTTCCCCCAGGAGGAGGTTCAAGCGTAGGAGGAAGTGGCGAGGCCTACCCGCCAAGATAGGCGGCTTGGATGGCGGTATTTTCCCGCAGGGCCGCGGACGTGTCCTGCAGCAGGATGCGCCCGGTTTCCAGCACATAGCCGTAATGGGAAATTTCCAGCGCGAGATTCGCGTTCTGTTCGACCAGCAGGATGGTGAGGCCGAGGGAACGGTTGATCTCGACGATTTTTTCGAAAATCGTCTGCACGAGGATTGGGGCGATGCCGAGAGAGGGTTCGTCGAGCATGAGGCATTTGGGTTTACCCATGAGGGCGCGACCGATGGCGAGCATCTGCTGTTCGCCGCCGCTGAGAGTGCCGGCCGTTTGTTTGAGGCGTTCCTTCAGGCGCGGAAACATGGCGAAGACGAAGTCGAGCGAGGCGGCGATCTCACTTTTGTCGCGGCGCAGGTAGGCTCCCATGCGGAGATTCTCCATCACGCTGAGATTGGCGAAAACCATCCGGCCCTCGGGGGAATGGGCCAGTCCGCGGGCCACGATCTTGTGCGGCGCGATGTTGGTAACATCCTCCCCGTCGAAGGTGATGGTGCCGGAGGTGGCTTTGACGATGCCGGAAATGGTGCGGAGCGTGGTGGTCTTTCCCGCGCCATTGGCCCCGATGAGCGTGACGATGCTGCCGCGCTCCACCTTGAGCGTGAGGCCTTGCAGTGCGCCGATCGCGCCGTAGCTGACGTGGAGTTCGGTGATTGCCAACATACTCTTACTCGTGAAC
The DNA here is from genome assembly GCA_945860745.1 of Chthoniobacter flavus. Lineage (GTDB taxonomy): Bacteria > Verrucomicrobiota > Verrucomicrobiia > Chthoniobacterales > Terrimicrobiaceae > CAMASH01. The sequence goes on from CAMASH010000016.1 coordinate 36,320, forward strand.
CTCCCCTGACTCTCTCTCTCCAAAATACAGTGAACCATCCTCACGAAGCCGTCCCGATTCATGAGACTTAACCAACCCGATCAGCATAGAAACAATAGCAATGAGCATGTCTTTTCCCGCTTCGATTTCCTCGGTCCTCAGGACTTTCCTCGCGATCAAAACATCCAGGCACGCCGCGCATTCTACCGCGGAACCACGGGCAGTGTCGAAGTAGCGGCAACGATCCGGCGTGGTGGTTTTTGCGGTGCCCTCCGCGATGTTCAAGGGAATTGAGGTCGAGGCACGGTCGAATGGATTATGCGCGGCCAGAGTTTTGGGGAGGCGCTCAAGCAACTCGCCTGCCCATGCGACAAAATGGAGGGATTGCTGATAGACGGAGAGTTTCTCGTGGTCGAATTGGCGGGTGGGCATGCTGGTGGGGTGGTGGGGTGAGTAGGGGTAGGTGGTCAAGCCAGGGTGGCACGGAATTTCGGGTCGTCTCGAGCAGGGAGGCGGGCTCGGGGGTTTTGTCTTACTCTTAATCTTAATCTTACTCTTAATCTTAATCTTACTCTTAATCTTGATCCTGCACTTACGCTCCAAGTGGTATGCAGAGTAGGGGTAGGTTCAGGTGTAAGAGTAAGTGTTTTCATGCCGCCTCCTTGCCGAGGTAAGCCGCTATCACTTTGGGGTCGGACCGGATCTGGGCCGGGGTGCCCTCGGCGATCTTGCGGCCGTAGTCGAGCACGATGATGCGCTGACAAATGCCCATCACGACCTTCATGTCATGCTCGACCAGCAGAACGGCGAGGCCGAACTTTTCCTGGGTGAAGCGGATCAATTTCATCAACTCGTTTTTCTCCGTCGGATTCATGCCCGCGGCGGGTTCGTCGAGGAGGAGGAGTTTGGGGCGGGTGGCGAGGGCGCGGACGATTTCGAGGCGGCGTTGATCGCCGTAGGGCAGGTTGCGGCAGGGTTCGTCGCGTGCGGCGGTGAGGCCGAAGATGGTCAGCAGTTCATCGACAAAGCATTCGGTTTCCCGGTTTTCGGCCGCGAATTTCGGGCCGCGCATAAGGGCATGGGAGATGCCGTGCCGCAGGTGCATGTTGCAGGCGGTGCGCACGTTTTCGAAGACGCTGAGGGAGCCGAAGAGCCGGATGTTCTGAAAGGTCCGGGCAATACCACGCGAGGTGATGCGATAGGGCCGATGGCCAACGACGGATTTTCCGGCAAAGGTGATATTCCCCAAGGTCGGGCGATAGACTCCGGTGATGAGGTTGAAGACGGTGGTCTTGCCCGCGCCGTTCGGGCCGATCAGGCCGATCAGTTCTCCGGTGCCGACGGCGAAGGAGAGATCGCTGACGCATTTCAGTCCGCCGAATTGCATGGTGGCATTTTCGAGATGGAGCAAGGGTGCGCTCATGCTTTTCGCCGTTTGAGTCCGGGTCCCCCGAACAATCCCTGCGGACGGGTGATCATGAGGATAATGAGTAGGAGGGAATAGAGAATCATGCGGTTCTCCGCGATGGGGCGAAGCGAGTCCGGCAGCCAGGGCTGGTGGGCGAGGGCCCGCAGGCCTTCCGGCAGAATGGTGAGAAGGATGGCGGCGAGGATGACCCCGGCGGTGCTGCCCATGCCGCCGAGAATGACCATCACCACGATGTCGACCGAGCGGAGAAAATTGAAGCCCTCCGGGTGGATGAATTGTTTGAAATGCGCATAGAGGCCACCGGCCACCCCGGCGAAGAAGGCTCCAATGACAAAAGCAAGCACCTTGTATTTGGTGGTGTTGATGCCCATGGCTTCGGCGGCTATCTCATCATCGCGCACGGCCAGAAATCCGCTCCCGTAAGTGGAGTGGACCAGATTGAGCACGACGTAAACGGTGAGGGCGGCGAGCGCGAAGGTCCAAAAGAAATTGGTGTGCTGCCCCATGCCGCCGAGTCCGCGCTGGGCTCCCAGGGGTTCCGCATTCTGGATCACGCCCTTGATGATTTCGTTGAAGCCGAGGGTGACGATGGCGAGATAGTCTCCACGAAGTCGGAGGGAGGGAATACCCACGGCCAGACCGGCCAGGGCGGCGATGAGTCCGCCGGTCGTGAGGGCGAGGACGAACATGGTGGTGGTTCCTGCTGCGCTGGTGCCGAGGACATAACCGAACGCGAGGCTCAACCAGGCCGAGCCGTAGGCTCCGGCGGCCATGAAGCCGGCGTGCCCGAGCGAGAACTGGCCGGTGTAGCCGTTGACCAGGTTCAGGCTGGTGGCGAGGATGATATTGATCCCGATGCTGATGAGGATGTCGTAGTAATACGGGTTGATCTGTCCGGCAAAGAGGGAGATGGCGGCGCTGGCCAGCACGGCGACCAGAAGAAGGATTTTGGTGCGCTCGATCATCAGACTTTCTCCCGTTCGGGTTTTCCCAGCAAACCGGAGGGTTTGACGAGGAGGATCAAAATCAGCACGCCAAAGACGATGGCGTCGCGGTAGGAGGGATTGATATAGCCGACCACGAGCGCTTCCAGCAGTCCGATGAGAATGCCGCCAAGGGCTGCGCCGGGGATGTTGCCGATTCCGCCGAGCACGGCGGCGACGAAGGCCTTGAGTCCGATGTTGATGCCCATGAGGGGATCGATGCTGGGTTGTTGGATGGAGGTGAGGATGCCGGCGGCTCCGGCCAAGGCGGAACCGAGACCGAAGGTGAAGGAGATGACGACATCGGTGTTCACGCCCATGAGGGAGGCGGCGACAGGGTTGAAGGAGAGCGCCCGCATGGCCATACCGGTGCGGGTGTGCCGCACGATGGCGCGCAGGCCGATGAGGAGAAAAAAGGTCACGCCGAAGACGAGGAGCTGTCCGACGGTGAGGGTGAGGGCGGACAGCGCGCCCCAGGATTCGGGGATTTCCAAGGCGCGGTCGGTAATGATCTCCGGGAACGACTGGGGATCAGCGCCAAAGGCGTATTGGCCGGCATTTTCGAGAAAAAGCGAAACCCCGATGGCGGTGATGAGGACGGTGAGTCGCGGGCGGTCGCGCAGGGGACGGTAGCAGAGTTTCTCGATGAGGATGCCGATGACCGCGCAGATCAGCATGGCCGCCAGTAAAACCGCCGCCGCGCCGGGAAAGGAGGGTCCGCCGCCGCAAAGCTTCAGCAAGGACGGCGCGGTGTAGAGTCCGGCAAAAGCGCCCAGCATGAACACATCGCCGTGGGCAAAATTGATGAAGCGCAGCACACCGAAGACCATGGTGTAGCCGAGCGCGATCAGCGCATAGATGGAGCCTTGGGCCAGCCCGTTGATGAGTTGCTGGAGAAATTCGATCATGGGGAGCAGGCGTCCCGCCTGCTATGGCTTTCCGGGAGGAATGGCAGCGGGGACGACCGCTCCACTTTCCCCAACCGCCTCAATTTTCCCCTCACGGTGCCACCGTCTCGACAAATTGGAAACCGCCGTTGCCGACGGTGAGAATGACCGCCGGTTTGGAGGCGTTGCGGGCGGAGTCGAGAGTGATGTTGCCGGTGATGCCGTCGTGATGCGTGGTGGCGGCGATGGCGTCGCGCAGTTTGGCCGAATCGGTCGTGCCGGCCCGCCTGATGGCATCGGCCAGGATCATGGCGCTGTCGTAGCCGAGGGCGGCCATGTCGTCGGGGATTTCGCCGTGCTTCGCCTTGAACTTCGCCACGAAATTCCGGGTGTCCGGCGACTGCTCATCGGCGGAGAAATGGCAGGAGAAAAACGAGCCATCGAGGCTGTGGCCCGCGACCTTGAGCAAGGAGTCGCCGACCCAGCCGTCGCCGCCGAGCAGGGGCACCTTGAGGCCAAGGAGCCGGGCTTGTTTGGCGATGAGCGCGACTTCGGCGTAGTAGCCGGGGATGAAGATGGCGTCGGGCCTGGCCGCCTTGATCGAAGTGAGCTGCGGTTTGAAATCCTTGTCTCCGGTGGAATACTTCTGGTCGCGCACGATTTCGCCGCCGTTGGCAGTGAAGTCCTTCACGAAAAATTCGGCCAGACCGACGCTGTAGTCCTGTTTGACGTCGGTGAGGACGGCGATTTTCTTCCAGCCTTTGGAGCGGGCAAACTTCGCCATGACCGTGCCCTGGAAGGGATCGATGAAGCAGATGCGGAAGATGTAATCGCCGACTTCAGTGACCTTGGGATTGGTCGAGGCCGGCGTGATCATGGGGATTTTGTTTTGCTGGCAGATGGGGGCGGCTTCGAGGGACTTGGATGAGGCGACTTCACCGAGAACGGCCACGACTTTATCTTGGGAGATGAGTTTGCGCACGATGGTGGCCGGTTGGCCGGCCTGGGACTGGTCGTCCTCGGTGATGAGCTTGAGTTTTTTTCCGAGCACCCCGCCGGCGGCGTTGATTTCTTCGACGGCGAGTTCGGTGCCTTTGTGCGAGGACTGGCCGAAGCTCGCGCTGCCGCCGGTGAGCGAGGCGTATTCGCCGATGGGAATCTCCTCAGCGGCGGCGGCGTTCGGGTTCGGGATTAGCAGGGTCAGCGCACCCGCAACCAGCAGAGATCGGAGCATGGCCATCTCTTAGGAACTGGCTTCCCTGCCCGCAAGCGTCAATACCAAAGAGCACCCGTTAGAAAATCCCTGGCGGCAGGAGGGATTTTATCCAGTGGAATGCCTGCGCGAAGAGAAACCAGACCAGCTTCGCCACGGTGGCAAAGTACACCAGCGTCAACAGCCCCCAAAAAAGGGACACAATGAGCATGAGTCCGTCGCGTTCCAGCCAGGCGATGGCGGCAAAGAGGATCATCAGGGCGGGCAAGGTGTTGTTGAAGGGCAGATTGGCCATCGGGATGGTCAGCAGCGCGCCCCCGGTGAAAACGAACCAGCCGACCAGCTTTTCGCCGGCCTTTCCGCTGACCCAGCGGGTCAGGCGCGGACGGGTGAACATGCGGCAGAAGGCCAGGATGCGCTGGCAGAAATACAGGGCGGCCAGCCAGCCGCGTCCGTGGATCCGGATTTTTCCCATGGCGGATGGCAGGGTTGGGGCCGGATGTCCGCGCAGCATCTGCCATCCGGCCACCATGAAGGTTAGACCGCTGGCGAAGGTATAGGGTCCCAGCGAGAAGGGCTGGATGAAGGGAACGCTGAGCAACAGGCTGACAAAACAAAAACTGGCCGGACCGAGGCGCCCGAGGGTCTCTTGCAGACTAATGCCTTCGCGTTCGGCATGGCTGATGCAGTAGGCCAGGGCCTCGTCAATGCCATGATCCCCCGCAGGCGGCCCGGAGACGGAGGCATCATTCATCGGACGGCTGAACGCGGAGGTCTGCCGGTCCTAATGAATGAGCTCCACCGGAAAGTGGGAAGGGAGGCGGCCCGGGCCACGATCAGCCCGAAACACAGTGGAGCCTGCTGCCAGCGGCTGAGGAAAATGAACCTGCCCAGGGTGATTTGGTCGCGGGTGTTGGACTCGTGTGGCATGGAAATGAACCGGAACCAGTAGCAGCGTCCGGGCCGGTGCGCAACCGGCGGAAACAAAATGCTTCCCATGCCACGGACGCTCGCGTTTCCTGTCCGCCTTGCCATGGAACTGCTCAAGCAACTGATTGATTTCATTCTGCACGCCGAGAATCATTTGGTCTGGTTCATCCAGAACTACGGCATCTGGATATACGGTCTGCTTTTCCTGATCATTTTTTGCGAGACGGGCCTTGTGGTGACTCCCTTCCTGCCGGGAGATTCCCTGCTTTTTGCCGTGGGCGCTCTGGCGGCGCGACCGGAAATGGGCTTGCGCGTGGAAGTCGTGACCCCGCTGCTGCTCATGGCGGGTATCTTGGGCGATAGTGTCAATTACAGCATCGGGAAATGGGTTGGACCACGGGTCTTCCAATATGAGTCCAACCGCTTTTTCAACCGCAACCATCTGCTCAAGGCCCACAGCTTTTACGAGAAATACGGCGGACGTGCCATCATCCTGGCCCGATTCATGCCGATTGTCCGCACTTTCGCGCCTTTCGTTGCGGGGGTCGGCACCATGAACTATCCGAAATTCTTCTTTTACAATGTGACCGGAGCGGTTCTCTGGGTCGGTCTCTTCATCGGAGCCGGCTACCTCTTCGGCAACATGCCATTTGTGCAGAAAAACATGAAGGTGGTCATTCTGGGCATCATCGTTGTTTCGGCCCTGCCGGTGGTTTGGGAAATGACGAAGGCCTGGCTGGAGAACCGGCGCAAGCCTGCGGCTTGAATCGCGGTTCGACCGCATCCCAAGTGCATAAAAGTCAACAAGCACAAATGGCTTGTTGAAAATTTTGCAGTAGCGCATCGGGGCGGCTCGTCTCTCCGAAAGGCAGACGGAGATTTTCTTTTTTAAAAAATTGGCACGGGGATTGCTTCTACGGTTTTCGCTATCCGCTCTGGCGGGTGGCAACCTCATCACAGCAACAAACAACCCATAAGTTACAAATCATGCGCAAACGCAATTTCTCATGGAAGGCCCTCGTCACGGCGGCCCTTGCCGCGGGGCTTTTCGCCCTTACCGGTCCGGCCAACGCTCAAGATGCGGCCCCGGCTCCCGCCGCTGCTGAAGCGCCGGCTGAATCCACTTTGGAAGGACGGGTGGCGGGTCTCGAGGCCTATTTCAACAACGTGGATCCCACGGCCGAGAGCAAACTTTCCGGCATCGCCGGCCCGGGTCACACCGCGTGGATGATGACAGCGGCCGCGCTGGTCTTGTTCATGACCCTGCCCGGCTTGGCGCTCTTCTACGGCGGCTTGGTGCGGGAGAAGAATGTGCTCTCCGTTTTGGCCAGCTGTTTGGGACTGGCCGGTTTGGTCACCATTCTCTGGTGGGCCTTCGGCTACAGCCTGGTCTTCGGCAAGAGCTTCGCGGAAACTCCCCTCGGGCCGTTTCTGGGAGGCACGGAATTCTTTTTCCTCAAGGGTGTTACGGCTGCGCCGAACACGGATTACGCCTGGTGGGTTCCGCAGAGCGTTTTCTGCATCTATCAGCTCACCTTTGCCATCATCACCCCGGCGCTCATTTTCGGCGCCACGGCGGAACGCTTCAAATTCGTTTCCCTGATGGTCTTTTCAACCCTCTGGATGTTTCTCGTCTACTTCCCGCTCGCCCACATGGTCTGGGGTGTTTCCGGCCTGATGAACGGGGTTTGGAATGGCACAGCCGCCATTAAGGCGATCGACTTCGCCGGCGGCACCGTGGTGCACATGTCCTCGGGCTGGTCGGCTCTCATCCTCTGCCTGGTTCTCGGTAAACGCATCGGCTACGGCAAGGAGCCCATGCCCCCGCACAGCATGGTGCTCTGTATGGTCGGCACCGGAATGCTTTGGGTCGGGTGGTATGGATTCAATGCCGGCAGCGCCCTGGCGGCGGACGGCATCGCGGCTAACGCCTTCCTCACCACCACCATCGCGGCGGCCATCGGCAGCTTTGTCTGGGCCGTCTCGGAAGCCATCTTCAAGGGCAAGCCCAGCATCCTGGGATTCTGCTCCGGGGCTGTCGCCGGCCTGGTCGTAATCACTCCGGCGGCGGGATTTGTGGATGCCACGGGAGCCGTGATCATCGGGGTTCTGGCCGGTATCGTGCCCTTCATCGCGGTGACCTACGCCAAGAAAGTTCTTGGTTATGACGACGCGCTGGACACCTTCGGCGTTCACGCCGTGGGCGGAACCCTGGGTGCCTTGCTCACCGGTTTCCTTGCCACCAGCAGCGTCAACGGCAACCTCACCGACGCCAACGTTTACGCGAAGGATAACGGACTGGCCAAAATTATCACGGATGGCACGCTCTGGATCGAGCAATTAAAAGCCATCGGGCTCACTCTTGTCCTGGCCATCGTGGGCACGGTCATCATCGCCTTCATCGTCAAAGTGGTCATCGGACTGCGGCCCACCGAGGAAGCAGAGTCCCAAGGCCTCGATATCACCGAACACGGCGAAGAGGGCTACATCATCAACCACTAAGGCCGCAATACAGGTATCTTAAAGGAAACACCCTATGAAAAAAATCGAAGCAATCATCAAGCCGTTCAAACTCGAAGAAGTGAAGGACGCGCTGGCGGACCTCGGAATCGAGGGAATGACCGTGAGCGAAGTCAAGGGCTTCGGACGGCAAAAAGGGCACACGGAAATCTACCGCGGCAGCGAATATACGGTGGACTTCCTGCCCAAGATCAAAATCGAAGTGGTGCTGGGTGACTCTCTGTTGGAGAGCGCTCTGGCAGCCATCATCAAAGCGGCCAAAACCGGGAAAATCGGCGACGGAAAGGTGTTCGTCTCCCCGGTGGAGGAAGCCATCCGCATCCGCACGGATGAGACCGGCGAAAAAGCCGTCTAAAATCGTCTCGCAGGGTCACAGAGGGTAAGCAAGCCGGCGGGGGAGGGAGAGCCCCCGTTGGTTTTGCGTTTTTTGGAGCAAAGAGGGAAGGATGCCAGTTTGCGCACACTTACACTTACACTTACACCTACACTTGAACTTGAACTAACCATTTCTCCCGGAAACGCAGGAGAGTGTAAGTTCAGGTTTAGAGCGTGTCATGAACTTTGAAAGAGACACATCCAAGGAAAAGCCCTGTAGCCACGGCACTCTGTTGCCGTGCGGGAAGGGATGGGCAACAGCTAACCAAGCTGCGCCCCAAGGGACTGGGGCGACTACAGGAAGAAAAGTTCATGACACGCTCTAAGTGTAGGTTTATGAGGAACGGGTGTACTCAACACCTAGGATGTCGCGTCGTAGCGGCATCAATGGAGGGCGCTGCTTCGTTGGGGCCTTTTCTGACGGGAAGCCACAAAGCGTTTCCCTGCAAGAGAGCGGAAAACGTGGAGTTTTCCGAAAACCCCTCCGAAATAAAAAAGGCGGACAGTTGCCTGTCCGCCTTTTTCGGGAGGGGATCTGAAGGAGGGTTATTCTTCCTTCTTGGCCTTGGCGGCGCGTTTGGGTTTTTCCCCGGCGGCTTCGGCAGCGGGAACTTCCTTCACCTTGGCGGCTTTGGCCGGGGGTTTCTTGGTCTCGGGTGCGACAATGGTCTCATCGACCACGGCGATATCGACCCACTCGATGTAGGCCATCGGGGCGGAGTCGCTGGCGCGGGGTCCGAGCTTGATGATGCGGGTGTAGCCGCCGTTGCGGGTGGCGCTGCGGGGTCCGATCTCCGAGAACAGCTTCCCGACCACTGTGGCCGTGCGCGTGCTGTTGTTGTGGAGGAGGGCCAGGGCGGTGCGGCGGGCGTGGATATCTCCGCGCTTGGCGAGAGTGACCAACTTCTCCGCGATGGGACGGACCGCCTTGGCCTTAGCCAGAGTGGTCTTGATCCGCCCGTGTTCAATGAGGCTGCTGGCCTGATTGGCCAGCAGGGCATTGCGGTGCTCGGCGGTGCGCCCGAGTTTGACGGTTTTGTTGCGGTGACGCATGGCGGGGTTACTTGGCTTCGGCCACAACTTCCACCAGGCCGGTCTCGAATTTCAAGCCGAGGCCGAGCTGGAGCTGTTGGAGTTTGTCCTTGATTTCGTTGAGCGACTTCTTGCCGAAGTTGCGGTATTTGAGCATCTCGGCCTCGGTCTTCATGGCCAGTTGGCCGACCGTGGTGATGTTGGCGTTGTTGAGGCAGTTGGCGGCGCGGACGGAAAGCTCGATCTCGTTGACGCTCATGTTGAGCAGCTTCTTGAGGCGGGTGTTTTCCTGGCTGACTTCTTCCGGCGTTTCGTCGAACTCCACCTTGGTGTCGTCGTATCCGACGAACACATCGAAGTGGTGACGGAGGATGGCAGAAGCTTGCAGCAAGGCGTCGTCCGGCGTGATGCGTCCGTCGGTCCAGATGTCGAGGATGAGCTTGTCGTAGTCGGTGCGCTGACCGACCCGGGTGGCTTCCACGGCGTATTTCACGCGGGTGACTGGCGAAAAGATGGAGTCAATGGCGATCACGCCGATGGGTTGCTCGGCGTGCTTGTTTTCGTCGCCGGTGGCAAAACCGCGGCCGACCTTGACTTCGAGTTCGACTTCGAACTTCTGCTTTTTGTCGAGGGTGGCGATGTGTTGCTTGGGATTGACGACTTCCACGCCCTGAACGGTCTGGATGTCGGCGGCGGTGATGGCACCTTCCCTGTTCACCGAAATGGTGACGGTGCGGGTGTCGTGATCCGGGGCCTTGAATTTGACCTTCTTGAGGTTGAGAATGATGTCCACCACGTCTTCGACCACGCCGGGCAGGCTGGTGAATTCGTGCGGCGCGCCTTCGATGCGCACGGTGGTGATGGCGGCACCTTCCAGAGAGGAGAGGAGCACACGGCGCAGGGAGTTGCCGACGGTGTGGCCGTAACCGGCATCAAAGGGCTCTGCGATGAACTTGGCGTAGGTATCGGTTGCCGTGGCCTCGTCTTTAACGAGGGTCTTCGGCATCTCGAATCTTCCGAGACGGATTGACATGGGATTTTTGTGTTTCTATTCGCCGGGTTACCCTGGGCGCTTTTGGCGGGACATCGAAGACGCCCACCCCAGGACCTACGGCGCGGTTTTGAAGCGCGGAAGGGAGAAGGTAGAGATTCTCAGCAGGATGTCAAGGGCTATGAATCAGATTGTGGCGGCCCCTGAGCCAAGGTGTCGATTCAGAGGGGCTTGCGTCCGCTGATGATCCGAAGCAGGACCACCACGATGGCGATGATCAGGAGGATATGAATGAATCCTCCCAAGGTGTAGGAACTCACCAATCCGAGAAGCCACAAAACCAGTAGGACGACGGCGATGGTGTAGAGCATGATTGATCCTACGCGCTGAACGATGGCCTGTCCAGCTCGGCGCTTTATGGTTGGCCGCGCTTCGCGCCGGAAAATAGGAGTGATGATGATGACCTGCGCGGCCAGGGCGATGGCCAGGCCCGCGATGTGTTGCCTCCAGGTCGCCCCGGCGGCGACGGTGATCACGCGCAGACTCCAGATCCCGGCGGGGAGAAAAAGAGGGATGCCGGTCCAGAGTCCGGGATTATCGCGCCGCGTGCGCAGCGCGTTAATCCCCGCAAGAAAGACCGCGCCAAGGCCCCAGCCGGGATTGATAAAGAAGGCGGGGCGGAACTGCCGGCGGCCAAAGTCGGGGGCGTGTCCGCAGGGGGGGGCGAAGCGCTCGGAAAACGCAGGAATTCAACGAGATCGCTTGTGCGGGGATTATTCATAAAAGCTCAACGGGTTGCGAGCGAAAGAGGTCGACACCACAAGATATGGTGTTTTTTCTTGTCAGGGCGATTCCAGGCCGGATAAATTCCCGTTTTCACCACTAGCGGAGTTCCCATGTATCTTCAATCTCTCGAAATGTTCGGTTTCAAATCGTTTGCGCCGCGGACGATTCTCAATTTTCACCGCGGGGTGACGGCCGTGGTCGGTCCCAACGGGTGCGGCAAGTCGAACGTGCTTGATGCCATGCGTTGGGTGCTGGGCGAGCAGTCGGCCAAGGCGCTGCGCGGCGGCGAAATGGCGGACGTGATTTTCAGCGGGACGGACAGCCGGAAAGCGCTGGGCATGGCGGAGGTGTCGATGACGTTTGCGGAGTGCGAACAGCAACTGGGCGTGGAGTGGAACGAGGTGTGCATCACGCGGCGGGTTTACCGCGACGGGAAGAGCGAATATTTTCTCAACAAAACGCCGTGCCGGTTGCGCGATATCCATCAGCTTTTCATGGATACCGGCGTGGGCCGCAGCGCGTATTCGATTATGGAGCAGGGCAAGATTGATTTGATCCTGAGCAGCCGTCCGGAAGACCGGCGGGCGATTTTCGAGGAGGCCGCGGGCATTACGAAATACAAGGCGCAGAAAAAAGAGGCCATGCGCAAGCTGGAATACACCGAGGCGAATTTGCTGCGGGTGCAGGACATCATCAAGGAAGTGCGGCGGCAGATCGGTTCGTTGCAGCGTCAGGCGGCCAAGGCGCGGCGGTTTCAGGCGTTGATGCAGGATCTGCGGATTTTTGACACGCATCTTTCCCACAAAAACTATCGCGAGTTATCGGAAGAACTTGGCAGCGCCCGCCAGGAACTTTTGCGGGGCGAGGAGGCGCGCGGCATCCATGAAAGTGAGATCGTGCAGCAGGAGGCGGAACTCGCAGGCTTTCGCGCCCGCATCCAGGAACTTGATGTCCAGGTGGCGGCGGAGCGCGACGAGATTCAGAATTTGAAAAACCGCGTCTTCTCCGCGGAGAACCGGGTGGTGACGAACGCGGAGCGCAGCGAGGAGGCGCGCACGATGATCGAACGTCATCGCCAGGACATCGCGGCGGCCGAGGAAAAAATCCGCATGCAGGAAACCCAGATTGAGGAAACCGATCAACTCCTCATCCAGATGATTGACGCGTTGGGCGTGCATGAGTTTTCGCTGAACGAACATGGCGAGAAGGTCCGCCTGGCCCGGGAGGAACGCACCGTGGCCGACCGGATGATCCAGGAAGCGGGCTCGGAGATTGCACGGCTGGAAAGCCGGCTGGGGGCCCTGCGCAATGACATTTCGGCGGCGGCCGGGCGGCGCGAGGCCGGAGAAACCCGGTTGCGGTTGCTGCAAGGCGAGGCCGATGCGGCCGCGCAGGCGGCGGGGGACTTCGGGGCGCGGCTGGAAGAGACCGCCCATCGTTTGGAAATGGCGCAGCAGGCTTTGCGGGATTCCCAGGCCGAACAGGGTGAGGCGCAGTTGGCCTACGAGGCGGCTCAAATCGCACGGCAGGAGGCGGAAAATGCTCTGAACACGGTGGCCAAGGCGGCGGCGGGCATCGAGTCGCGCTTGGAAGTGTTGCGTCAGTTGCAAGAAGAGGGTGAAGGATTTGACGAAGGCACGCAGTCTGTTTTGCACGGACTTGATAATCCGGAGTTTTTCAAACCGGCCATCCACGGCGCGCTGGCGGATCACATTCAGGTCGAACCGCGTTTCATCCCCGCCATCGAGGCGGCGTTGGGCGGGTCTTTGCAGGCTATTATATTCAAGGACACCAGCGTGGCGGAGGCGGCCGCGCTCGTGCTGGCCGGGAAAAAACTCGGCAAGGCGGCCCTCATCCCCCGCGATTGGATCGCAGGGAACGCGCCGGGATCTTACGCACTGCCGGACGGTGCGCTGGCCTGGGCGGCGGATTGTCTGGGCGGTGAGGGGACCGGCCGGGATTTCGCCTCGGCTCTGCTCGCCAATATCGCGGTGGTGGAAAATCTGGAGACCGCCTTCCGGGTGAAGACGCTGAACTCCGCCTTGGGAGTCGCCACGCTCTCCGGAGAATTCATCAGCCGCGAGGGAATCGTTCGAGGGGGACAATCGGGGGATAACGCCGGGCAGTCGATACTCGTGCGTAAAGCCCAAATTGTAGAACTGGACCGGGATCTGGCAGGCATTATTGAAAAACTCGGCCATCACACCGGAACCCGGACGGGCGCTTTGCAGATGCTGGACGACGCGCAGGAACGTCTGTTGGCGGCGCGGGAAGCCTATCAGCACGCCCAGGTGGAAAGCGCCTCGCTTGAGAATGAGCGCAAACTGGCGGAACGGCAATTGGCCGACCTCGAAACCCGCCGCGGCACGTTTGCGCATGAAACCGTGCAGCTGGGGGAATCCCTGCGGGCCAGCCTCACGCATGTGCAAAATCTGGAAAGCGGCATCGCGGAGGCCGCCCAGGCCATCGACCAGGCCCGCACCCGCCGGATGGAAGCCGAGCAAAATGCCCTGGCCGTTCGCGACCGGGAAACCGCCGCCGTCGAGGATTTGAATGAAATTCGCGTCCGGGTTGCCACCGAACGCCAGCAGCAGGAAAATCTCAACCGTCAGCGCGGGCCCATGACCGCCCGTCTGGCCGAATTGGCGGAGATTCTCCAGGCGCGCCGCTCGGATATCGGAACGTACGAAACCCGCATCGAGACGCTTGGAGCGGAAAGCGCCGGCCTGCGCGAATCCATCGAAGGCTGGCAGGCCGAGGCGGCGACCCATGAGGCGCGCGGCCTGGAAATCCTGGATGCCCGGCGCGAGGTTTACGACAGGGCCGAGGCCATTGATGTGGCCCTGAGGGCCGCCCGTCAGCAGTTGACCCAGCTTCAGGAACAAAAGGGCCGCTTGGAAGTCCGTGTCGCCCAGGTCGAGATGCGGATGGAAAACTTGCGCAACCACGTTTCCCATCGCTATCAGACAGACTTGGAGGCTTTCGAGCCTGACGGGTACGCGCTGATGTGCTCTTTCCGTGAACGCAGCAAAAAGAAAGCTTCCCCCCAAGATGCCCCGGCACTGGAAGGCTCCGATGGCGAACTGCCCCCGGAGCCGTCCGCACCGGAGCTTGTGGCGGAGGAAGCTCAGCCAGTCGCGTCGGAAGACGCGCAAGCGATAGACTGGGATCGCATCGAAGAAATCGTGGCCGAACTGACCGAGCGCGTCGAATCCATGGGGCCGGTCAACCTCGAGGCCATCCAGGAATACGACGAACTCGAACAGCGTCAGATCTTCCTCGAAAGCCAAAACTCCGACCTGGTCAACTCCAAGGCGGAATTGCTGGAAGTCATCGCCAAGATCAACCGCACCACGCGGGAACTTTTTTCCGAGACCTTCGTCAAAATCCGCGACAACTTTCAAGTCATGTTCACCGAGCTGTTCGGCGGCGGCCGGGCCAACCTCATGCTGGTGGACGAAAGCGATCCGCTCGAGTGCGGCATCGAAATCATCGCCAAGCCTCCCGGCAAACAACTCCAGAGCATCTCGCTGCTCTCCGGCGGCGAACGCACCATGACGGCGGTTTCGCTGCTCTTCGCCATCTACATGGTGAAGCCCAGCCCGTTCTGCGTGCTGGACGAAATGGACGCCCCGTTGGACGAGTCGAACATCAGCCGTTTCATCAAAATTCTGGACCGGTTTGTGGACCAGAGTCAGTTCGTGGTCATCACCCACAACAAGCGCACCATCAGCCGCGCGGACATGCTTTACGGCGTGACCATGGAGGAACACGGCGTGAGCAAGTTGGTGAGCGTGCGTTTCACCAGCAAGGAACAGTCCGCGGCCGCCGCAGAAAACAAAAGCGTGGCCGAGTCCTTCGGCAAACACGGCGATCTCCACAGCGAGACGGAGAAGGTTCCGGCGTAACGCTCAGACGATTTTCCCCGGAGCGGAAAACGTGAGTTTTCCGGGGATGCCGTTTCCATGTCCGCCAACTTCCGGTCCGGTTGTTTTTCCCTTTGCGGGTCTTGCCCCATGGTGTGAAGTGACGCGATGGATATTGTCCTCTTGCGCGAAGCCGTGCGGGCCCGTCTCGACGTCGTGGCCGATCATGCCCTGCGCGACCGCGATTCCGCGGCCCATCTGGAAAAACTCAAACAGGCGGCCGCCCGCCTGGATACCTTGGTGGCGGGCCTGCCGTCCGCTTGCGATCCCATGCTGCGCCACTACCTCGAACGCCAGAGCTACACCAAGGCCCTGGCTTGGCTGGAAGAACAAAGTCCCGGCTAAGCGTGGCATCGGCATCTTGCCGATGCGATTTGTTCCACCGGCAGGACGCCGATTCCGTACTGGGAGCGCAACTCCCCGCAGTTATTTCGTCTGGCCTCCTTCGCGCTCCGCGCGGCGGAAGGCTTCCATTTCCCGCTTGAGCGGCTCCCAGTACTTCCGGTCGATTTCCTGCTCGGCCCGGACTTCGGCATCCAAGGCCTCGCGCAGTTCGGTCAGTTGGCCGGAAATCGCATTGGCCAGCAGCGGACGGGAGGTCAGTTTTTGAGCGGCTTCGTCGGGGAAACGCCGCGCGAGGGCGACAAGGCTTCCGGCTTCGCGGGATTCCTCCAGCCAAAACGCAATCCGCTCCGGCGAGGGTTCATTTGTTAATGCGGCGTAATGCCCTTCCACCAGTGCGCTGATCATGGGCCAGTCTTTCTGACGCTGGGTCTTTTTGGCCTGCACCAGGTCCGGAATCGACAAGAGGTGAATTTCCGCGCCTCCCTCCTCGGTGATCGTTGTTCTTCTTTCCCAAAGAATCCCAAACTCCGGAAGATCCCGCAGCTTCGTCATCACATCAATGCGGAGTCCCTCAACCCCCTTGGCCCGGCAGCGAAAATGAACGGCATGGCCCCTCGCCAGAACCGTGGAGTCGAATCGCGGAACCGCGATCCGCCCGGCCGAGAGTTCCGCCAGGGCGCGATGCAGGCCCGCGAAATTGATCTCGTCCGCGAGGATGAGAAAATCGACGTCTTTGCTAAACTGGGCCGCGCCGTAAAACACGCAAGCCTGGCCGCCCATAAGCAGCGCCTGAACTTGATGTTTCTGGATCGTAGAAAGGACTTGTCGGATCGGGGTCGGGATCAAGGCTGCCTCCCATGGCTAAATATTGCGCGAAGATTTTTTCACTCTCCCGGAAGCGTTCCATCGGGGTGAGCTTGGCCCACTCCTGCCACTCCTCCGGCCAGTCTTCAAATCTCACGCCTTGCACAATATCCGCATCGCCCCGCCTGTCGAGGAGGGAAAAGCCCGCCGGGTCGAAGAGGGCGCACGACGCCAAAGTTCCAGAAGATCAGGCGACCTTCTGGTCTCTGGCGAGCCAGAGGTCGTCAAATCGGTTGCTGAGGAGGGCGGTGCGGAGGTCGAGGACGTTCTGAGCACCTTTGACCGACCAGAACATACCGGAGTTTTTGAGCC
>CAMASH010000017.1 GCA_945860745.1 Chthoniobacter flavus
CCTTCAACCTCTTGAGCCTTTACCAAAAGGCACTTCAACCGAGCGCCCCATACCGGCAGCCTGCCACGCTGCGCATGGCCGTCTTTCTCGGCGGAGCCATCCTCGGGCGGGCTGCTCGCAAGCCAGTGCTCCACCTTTCCGATGCCTGGATCCCGCTTCCTGTGTAGCGGTCACGGAAGGAGGCTTTTAACCCGGAATTTTATCTCCAACTTCGGAGTTCGGGTTGAATGGCTTCAAGGTGTCGCAATTCGAATCCTGCACCCCGATTCACTTGCAACTTCCGCCTGCGCCTGAATTTGCCCATGATCAGGGATGAATTTGAGTGACGACGCCCTCAAGCCATACGGACTGGACCGCTTCAGCCGCTGGAACACCCTGGCCCTTCTTGCCTGGGGCATCACGCTGCTGGTTTTTATCATTATGTTTTTCGTCAAGCCCGAGCGGGTGACGGGGTTTGCGCCCTACCTGCGCGGGGCTCACAACTGGCTGGAAGGTGACGCGCTTTACAGTTTCAAACCGAACAAGGGCTTTGTTTACAGTCCGCTCATCGCGGTTTTTTTTACCTCGCTGACCTTTGTTTCTGTTGCTGTGGCCAATATTCTTTGGCGGCTGTTGTCGGCCGGTATCTTGTTGGGCGGGATTTGGAGCATCCTGAAATTCGGTCCGTTTCGCGATGGACCCAAACATCTGCGTGGTCTGGTGTTTCTGCTCATCCTGCCGGTTGCGGCGGGCAATCTGGACAGCGGTCAGGCCAATCCGATCGTCATTGGTCTGCTCATGATCGGCGTGGCGGCGGCATTTACCGGACGCTGGACGGTGGCGGCAGTTGCGGTGGCGGGGGCTTTTTATTGGAAAATTTATCCCCTGGCACTCGGGATGTTGCTGGTTCTGGTGGCACCGGGAAAATTCGGTTGGCGGCTGGCGCTGGCTTTAGTCGTGATGGCCTTGCTGCCGTTCCTGTTTCAAAACCCGGACTACGTGACGCGGCAGTATCAACAGTGGTTCGAGACGCGGCTGGTGGACAACCGTCTGGCCTATCCCATCCCCATCGCACCCTTGGATCTTTGGTTTTTGCTGGTCCGAATCGGCCACCTGCCGCTCGCGGAAACCGGCTACCAGATTCTGCGCCTCGCGGGCGGTGCGGCCATCGCGGTTTTTTGTCTTTACGGACGCTGGAAATCCTGGCCCAAAGAGCGGCTGCTGGGCGGACTGTTTTCCCTGGCGTGTGTCTGGATGGTGCTGCTGGGTCCGGCCAGCGAGTCGCTGACTTATTTGATTCTGGTTCCCGCCGCGGCCATTGCGGTGGTGGAGAGTCTTAGCCTCGGGCTTCGTCCCGCCGTCCGGGGCGCCGCGGTGATCGGATATGGATTTCTTCTTCTGGCAATTTTGCGCGTGGGATTTTTCCCGAAATGGCAGGACGCCTGGTTGCTCGCCTTCCAGCCGGTTGGAGCGTTGTTCATGCTGGCGTATTGCCTGATGCGCTATCTGGACGACACGCCATGGGATAGCCGGAGAAAGCCTCCGCTGGCTGTGCCGGTTCCGCCGGCTGAGGCCGGATAGAGGCCCTCGGAAAGGTAGCCGTGCCGGTGAGGGCGTGGAGGGAAAGATCCGACTTGCGGGACCAGGCCACCGTCTCACGACGGCGGCCACGGGAGGGCACCTTTCAGGTTACGGCCGCAAGGGGGGAGGCGGGATGGGCGGAATGTTCTCCGCCGCCAGCAACTTGGCCAGGAGGCCGTCGCTGTCCTTCGGAAGAAGGGTGAGTTCAACCTCGCCTTCGAGCATTTTTTCGGTTTCGAGAATCTCGAAGACTGCCTCGAGGATTTCCTTGTCGCTGGCGATTTCCTGAATGGCTGTGCCGACGAGGTAGGGTCGCACGGCGGAGGCGTGGGCAAACTCGGCCGCAGCGGTGCGTTCCGCGCCGCTTTTGATCACGGCGACCTGATTGGCACCCTGCTGCCGGATGGCGGAAGTGACCTGGCGGAGCCGGTTGACCACTTTTTGCTCAATCTGGTGGATCATCTCGTTGTCGCGGAAGTGGACTTTGCGAATATAAACGGATCCCAGCCGGTAGCCCCAGGCGTCGGACTTCGGAGTGACTTCCTCGCGCACTTTGCGGCTCATGCCGTGGCGGTCTTCCAGGAGGTTTTGCAGGGGCATGTTGCTCAGGCTGCGCACGGCCACGTTGCGGACATTGGCGCGGAGGGAACCGCGCGGGTCGGTGTTACGGAAAAGAAAATCCACCGGATTGGACACGCTCATTTCATACCAGACGCCGATGCCCATCGGAGTGCCTTCCTCGGAGTTGACCGGCTGACTGCGCAGGTATTCCTGATCCAGTCTCAAATCCACGCGCTTGACCGTGCCGAAAAAACGGATGAGCAGCGCGTGAGGTCCGATTTTAAGCGGCAGGAAATGAAGTCCGGACTGGTCAATCACGCTGACGACTTTGCCAAAGAGCAGAAAAATCTGCGCCTCGCACTCCTGCACAATGGCGAACAGGCAGAAGAATCGCGTCAGTGCCAGCAGGATCGGGACAAAGATCAGGCAGGCGAAAAAGGTGAAGACCGTGGTGACGAGAAAGGTCATGACCGCGTGTTCAGAATGATGCGCCGGGCGCGTTTGTAGAGATCGAGGCGCACGTTGCGGAGGTAGCCGGGAATGGCGTCCACGCCGCTTTTCTTGAGCAGACGGAGCTGCTCGGCCAGCCAGCGCAGCGGTTCGACTTCGGCTTGGGCGTTCATGGTCTGGATTTCGACCGCGCGTTTGGATTCCTCGATGCGCTGGTCGGCCAGGGCCTGGGCCAAACTGAGCTCGGAAGACACTTCGTTGTGGGCGGTGTTGATGGCGGCCAGGGCGCTCTCGATTTGCTGGGGCGGATCCATGCCGGTGATGAGCGAGGCATCGAGAATGATCCCGTAGCGGGCGGCGGAACTGCGGCACTCGCGGTCCATTTCTTCGTTGAGCAGGTTCAGATTCTTGCGCAGATCGTTGATCGAGATTCCCTCAAACTGCACCTCGGAAGCCGAGGCGGCCGCGCCATCCGTGCGGGGGGCCTTGAAGGTGGCGATGCGTTCGCGCAGGATGGAAATGAAATACCCCATCACGTGCGCGATGGGATTCTTCACCGCGAAGAGAAACGCGTAGAGATTGCTCTCGCAGATGCTGAAGCGCACCTGACCGGTCACGCCGATGTTGAGCTGGTCCTGGGTTACGGCCTCCAGCACCTGGCCGTTCTGGTTGGCGTCGGGGGTCTCGGGATCGTAGGCGATGCTGGCGGTGGCGATGGCGACATTCACTTTGTGAACTTTCTGCCAGGGCCAGCGGAAGTATGGGCCGCCGGGAGGGATCACCTGCAACTGCGGGTAGCTATAGCGCTCGCGGTCGCTGGCCGGAAGTTCGTCAGCCAGCGGCGTGTCCAGCGTGTTGCCGTGGATGCGCTGGGCCCGGCCGAAGCTTGTGATCACCGCGCGCTCGTTCGGCGCCACGGTGTAAAAACCGAGCATCAAGGCGCGGAAGATCACGTATCCCACCGTTCCCACGATCATGCCGCAGATAATGCCGAGTCCCGTCATGTGAATTGGGATTCGTGACTATCCGCTTTCCTGCTGCGGGGCAAGGCCGGAGAAAAAGAGCCTCAGGCAAAGGGTGGGAGGGATGAGAAGGTTTTCCTCGCCACACGCGGATTCGTGTTCCAACTTCTGCCCGCGATGTCCGTATTCCTGCTCAAGCTGCTCCTCGCCGCCCTCACCGGCGTCGTGATGACGGCTCTGCTGTAGCGGCGGTAACCGTCGCACTTTTTCCCGTAAGCGTCCGACCGCGACAATTTTCCAAGTGACCCGCTGGCGGCCTTTTCGGTAGCTTTACCCGCGATACCTGCGAGATTGCCCCATGATTTATGACTCCTGAGGCGCCCGCGCCGGACGCCCACGACTCCTCCACGGACGCCACCGGTTGGCGCGTGGTCGTGATGCGCTACCAGACATCCTGCGCCTTCCGCGCGACTTGGCAGGTCGTCAACTCCTTCGGCTTCTACGTGGCCACGTGGGGGCTCATCTTTCTAAGCCTCTCCCTTTCGTATTGGCTCACCGCCGCCCTCGCGCTGCTGGCCGGCGGGCTGCTCATGCGCGTTTTCATCATCCTGCACGATTGCGGCCACGGCTCCTTCTTCAAATCCCGCCTCGCCAACGACATCACCGGCTACATCGGTGGAGTGCTCACCTTCACCCCCTACCACCTCTGGCGCTGGGAGCACGCCCAGCACCACAGCGCCGCCGGCGACCTTGACCGCCGCGGCATCGGCGACATCCCCACCATGACCGTGGAGGAATACCTCAACGCTCCCCGCCTCAAACGCTGGACCTACCGCCTCATTCGCAACCCTGTCGTCCTCTTCGGCGTCATTCCCCTGCTCATGTTTTTCATCAAACACCGCCTGCCCATGGCCGACAAAGCCAGCGCGAAGATCCGCCACTCCGTGCATTGGACCAATTTCGCCATCCTCGCCCTCGTCGTGGGCATGAGCCTGCTCTTCGGCTTCTGGACCTACCTCATCATCCAGGTTGCCGTCATCATGATCACCGGGTCGGTCGGCACCTGGCTCTTCTACGTCCAGCATCAATTCGAGGACGTCTATTGGGGACGCGGCGACGACTGGGACTTCGTCGATGCCGCCCTCAAGGGCAGTTCCTTCTACAAACTGCCCAAAGTGCTCCAGTGGTTCACCGGCAACATCGGCTTCCACCACATCCACCATCTCAGCCCGCGCATCCCCAACTACAACCTCGAACGCTGCCACGAAGCCGAGCCGCTCTTTCAAGCCGTCGTGCCCGTCACCCTGCGTTCCAGCATGGATTCCATCCACTACCGCCTCTGGGACGAGAAACAGCGCAAACTCGTCGGCTACGGCCCCATGCGCGCCCTGCGCAGGCAGCGAAGGCGGGCCGTATCAACAAAATAAAAGTTGGCTTCTCCCTCGCGGTGTTCCTCCCGCCTTGGCCTGAGATGGGATGGCCGCGTGCCAGGGTTGAGTTGCCGCCACTCCGCCTCGAATTCCCCCTCGCAGCCGAAAAGCGGGCCAAAAATCCTGGGTGAGACCGTGACACAAATTCGGAACTTGCCCGTCGCGTCATCGAACCATTCGCAAACATCCGCCGTTCCCGAAATAATCATCGGAAACGAAAATGCCACCGGCCCCTCGGTAAACCGCTGCGCGCCGGAACGGATCGGGATTCCCCCGTTTGCCGCCACGCCCAACTCCAGATCCACCGCGAGATGCTGGTGCGTGCCCGGATAATCCACGATGCCACCGCGTCTTTCGCGGGAAATCCTCTAGGCGTCGAAGCGCCGCCTCCGCCGGGTTTCAAATGTCCGCACCCACGTCACCGTCTCGCGACCAAATCCATTCCGAGAGGCGTAATTTTCTATCGTAAACGGAACATTTTCCGCCTGTTCGGGGAATATGATGCGGCGGGAAGCCCCGATGACCAGAAACGGCAGCGCGAACTTCCGGCCGTGCCACACCCGCCGCATCGTGCCTCGGCCGATGGAGGCCAGCGCGCCTTCCAGCAAACGACCACGAGAAGCCCGAAAATCACTTCCGCCAGCCCGAAGGCCACTGCCGCAGTCCGCGTATTCCCGATGCCAGTCGCCGCCAGCAGGACCAGTTCGTCTTTGTGCGGACCCAGCAGCTTGGGGACCAAGCCTGAATAGATCCCTCCCGCCGCCACCGCCCCGCGGGCCAGCGCATAGACCGCGCCGTTGCGCAGAGCCGTCTCCGGCCGCAGGCGATCGAAGCTCCAGGCCGTCGCCCGCTGCCTCAGCGGTCCAAAGAGCATTCCATCAAGCAATCGCCCCGCTGTCCCGAAGCGCGCGCGGGAGTTGTCGCACGGCAGGAACGTCACCCCGGATTTGTCCGGCAGATATTTCCAAAATCCCGCCCCCTCGCGGATGAGCGATTTCGGATCCTCCGACCAAAACTTGAGGGCCGAGGAACGCGAGCCATCCGCTCCAGTCGCCTCGCCGACGGATTCGCCCGCTCCCTTGATCTGGAGGCCGAAACCGAGGCGGGTGGAGTAGAGAAATCTTTGCGGCTCCCCCTCGGTGCCGGGGAGGTCGGTGATGGACGAGAACCGCAGATCCCACCCCTCAGGCAATTCCGGTGTCTGAGTCAATTTCCCTACCCGCTCCAGAGGAACGCGGATTGGGGTTTCAATGATAAAGCGCGTCGAATTTCACGAAGGCGAGACTTCCTCGGTGAGAAAACGTTCACGTTCGGCCGAAGTCAACAATCCGCAGAGCGGGGTTGAGCCGAAAAGCCGGAGGCGGGTCCGGGCCACCAGGAAATATCCGAAATCCCGCAGCGGTCGCGGAAGCCGGAGTCCGCACCGGGCCAGCCCCCACGGAAACGGCAGCATCCCCAAAGTTCGAAATGCGGCTTCGCTGCGATAATAGACGGCGTCGCCTGCGATGAGAACGAAAGTCCCAAGCGAGGGAGGTGGCTGGCCACGCTCACGGAGGATTTTCCCGGCTTGTTCTGACTGGAGGGCGGCGAACCGGAACTTCCCGGCCGGGTCATGGCGGATGACAAATTGGGAAACGCGATGGCAAAGCACGCATTCGCCATCAATCAGCAAAATCAACGGCTCCTTCATCGTCGGCGGGAAAGAAGGGCCTTTCGTGACTACACGTTGAAGCGGAACTCCAGCACGTCGCCATCCTGCACGACGTATTCCTTGCCTTCGACCCGGAGTTTGCCCGCTTCGCGGGCCTTGGCTTCGGAGCCGTAGGTGATGAGGTCGGCGAAGGCGATGGTCTGGGCGGCGATGAAACCGCGCTCGAAATCGCTGTGAATCACTCCGGCGGCGGCGGGAGCTTTGTCGCCGGCGTGGATGGTCCAGGCGCGGGTTTCCTTGGGTCCGGTGGTCAGATAGGTGCGCAGGCCGAGCAAGTGATACACGGCGCGGATGAGCAGACTCACGCCGCTGTCACTCACGCCGAGGCCGGCCAGAAACTCCGCCGCTTCCCCGGGTGGCAGCTCGGAAAGTTCGCTTTCGATTTGCGCGCTGATCACGACGGCTTCGCTGCCCATGTGGGCCGCGGCGTATTCGCGCACGGCTTTGAGGTGGGGATTGTCCGAGGCCGCGAGTTCGTTCTCGCCCACGTTGCAGGCGAAAATAACCGGTTTGCTGGTGAGGAGGAAAAATTCCTTGAGGGTCTTCTTTTCCTCATCCGAGAGATCGGCGGTGAGGGCGGGTTTGCCGGAGTCGAGGTGGGGCAGGATTTTTTCGGCCAGGGCGATTTCGGCCTTGGCGGTTTTGTCCCCGGCGCGGGCCCCTTTTTGCAGACGTTCGGCCCGCTTTTTCAATCCGGCCATGTCGGCGAGAATGAGTTCGGTGGTGATGATCTCGATGTCGCGCACGGGATCGACCGTGCCGGTGACGTGATGGATGTCTTCGCTCTCGAAGCAGCGCACGACCTGCACGATGGCGTCCACTTCGCGGATGTGGCTGAGGAATTGGTTGCCCAGACCCTCGCCTTCGCTGGCACCGGCGACGAGGCCGGCGATATCGACGAACTCAATGGCGGTGGGGATGATTTTTTCGGAACCGGAAATCTTCGCGAGCTGGTCCAGGCGTTCGTCGGGCACGCTGACGATGCCGACGTTGGGTTCGATGGTGCAGAAGGGAAAGTTGGCTGCCTGCGCCTTGCGGGTGCGGGTGACGGCGTTGAAGAGGGTGGACTTGCCGACATTGGGCAAGCCGACGATTCCGGCTTTGAGCATGGGGTGGAGGGAAACAGAGGGGAGGATTCATGGGAAGCAGGAATCGAGCGGGGCGACGCCGCAGGAAATCCGGCCCTTGCGGGCCATGTGACAATTCCGACAAAATTCCGTTATTGCCCAACACCGGATGGGCTGGTCGGGTGAGCGGCGTTATGGGAGAGCACGCGCGGACGGTTCAGGAGTATATCGACGAGACGCCGAATTGGGCGGATGGAACGGTGGTGCCAAAAGCGCCCATGACGGCGATGCAATGGCGCATCTGGGGGCTGGCCACGGCGGGGAAGTTTTTCGAAGGGCTGGTGGTTTTCATGACCGGAGTGGCCTTGCCGCTGATCGTGCGGGAGTTCGGCATCGGGGCGGCGGAGAAGGGGCTGGTCGGCGCGGCTTCGCTGTTTGGCATCCTGATCGGAGCGACGGCGCTGGGGGGGCTGTCGGACACGTTCGGGCGTAAGGCGATGTTCATCGTAGAGATGGCGCTCTTCACGGTGTTTCTGGTGGCGGTGGCGTTTGCGCCGAGTTTTCCGGTGTTGGTGGTGTGTCTCTTCGGCATGGGGCTGGCGCTGGGGTGTGACTATCCGACGGCACATGTGGTGATCTCGGAGAGTATCCCGAGCCACGATCGCGGACGACTGGTGCTGGGGGCGTTTGCGTTTCAGGCCGTGGGGGCGCTGGCGGGGACGTTGATCGGGTTCATGATTCTGAAGAGCAGCGAAGAGATCTATGACTGGCGGCTGATGTATGGCCTGGCCATCCTGCCGGCGGTCGTGGTGACAATCGGGCGGTTTTTTGTGTGTCAGAGCGGGCATTGGCTCATGACGCAGGGTCGGGTGGAGGAGGCTGAGCGGGAGACGGAAAAGCTGCTGCGCCGGGACCCGATGTATCCGAAAAAGGTGACGCTGCGGAAGGTGGAGGACACGGACAAGCTCGATAAGTCGCCGGGGTTTGCCAAGCTTTTCGAAAAGAAACACCGGCGGGCGACCATTCTGGCTTCGGTGCCGTGGTTCCTGCAGGACTTGGGGACGTATGGGATCGGGATTTTCACGCCGACGATCCTGGCCGCGACGATCGGGGCCACGAGCTCGAACGAGCGGAATCTGGCGGAAGTGATTCACAATGACATGAAGGCGGCGGAGGGTGCGGCCCTCATCGATGTGCTGCTGGTGGTGGGAATCGTGCTGGCGGTCTTTCTGGTGGACCGGTTGGGGCGTATCCGGCTGCAGGTGACGGGATTCATCGGATGTGCGGTGGGATTGCTGGTGGCGGCGTTGTCCACCCACTTTACGGGAACGATGCAGGTGGTGCTGATTTTTGCGGGCTTCATGCTGTTCAACCTGATGACAAATCTGGGCCCGAACGCGATGACGTATCTGTTGGCGGGGGAGGTCTTCCCGACGAAGATCCGCGGGGTGGGGGCGGGATTTGCCGCCTCTTTCGCCAAGATCGGGGCGGTCTTGACCGCGTTTTTCTTTCCGATTTTCCTCAACGATCTGGGGACAGCGCTGCTGCTGTATATCCTGGCAGGAACCTCGCTGCTTGGGGCGGTGGTGACATGGCGATTCGGCATCGAGACGACAGGAATCAACCTGGAAAAATTGGAGGACTGACTCGGGAGGTGCCCGCGAAACACGCGAAACACGCGAAGGGAGCTGCCGAAAATGGGGCTGCGGAAATCTCTCTTGACTGAGCGGGGTCCTTGGTTGTTTTGCCCGTGTCTCCTCCCCTTTCGCGCTCTTTCGTGTGTTGCGCGGGCAATGATCTCCATTGTTCCTGTCCGACTGGGAGTTTAGGATGAGCGGATGAAACTGGATGAGTTGGCGGCGTATTTTAATGGCTTGTTGAAAGTCGGGGAGGTCAAGGATTCCCCGAATGCGCTGAACGGTCTCCAGGTTGAGAATTCAGGAGAGGTGACGAAAATCGCCGTGGCGGTTGACGCTTGCGAAGCCGTGCTGCGACGGGCGGTGGATGCGAAGGCCGATCTCTTGATTGTGCATCATGGGTTGTTCTGGAGTGGATTGGGTCCGGTGACGGGCGCAGCGTATCGGAAGTTGCGGCTGGCGCTGGACGGGAATCTGGCGGTTTACAGCGCGCATCTGCCGTTGGATGCGCATCCGGTCTTCGGCAACAATGCGCTGCTCTGCGACGCCTTGGGGTTGGGCGAGTGGCACATGCCTTTTCTGGACATCGGCTGGCGGGTCGAGCAGGAAACGGCTCGCGAAGAACTGACGCTCCGGCTGGAAAAGGCGGTGGGCGGAAGGGTGCAACTGGCGGCAGGCGGACCGGCTGTGGCGCGGAAGATCGGAGTGGTGACGGGTGGCGCCGGGGGAGAAATTTTCAAAGCGGCCGGGGAAGGGGTGGATACTTTCATCACCGGCGAGGGGCCACACTGGAGCTACACGGCGGCGGAGGAACTCGGGGTGAATCTCTTTTATGCGGGGCACTACGCGACCGAGACCTTCGGGGTCAAGGCGCTGGGAAAACACGCGCAGGAAAAATTCGGGCTGCCGTGGGAATTCCTGGATCACCCGACGGGGCTCTGAACAATTGCGGATTGCGGAATGCGAATTGGCAGAAGGTTTTTTCAGCGCGACCCGGTGGTTTGTGCGCGGGAGTTGGCGGGGTGTCGGCTGCAGTGGGGGAAATTGTCCGGCGTGGTGGTAGAGACGGAAGCTTATGACGGAGCCGACGACGAAGCGTGCCACACGTGGTTCCGGCCGAGCGCGCGGGCGTTCGTCGCGGAACACCCGCCTGGGGCAGCCTACGTCTACCTCAACTACGGCATGCATTGGATGCTGAACGTGCTGGTGAAGGGAAAGCGGCAGGGTTTCGTGCTGATCCGGGCGCTGGAACCGCTCCAGGGCCTCGACGCGATGCGGGAGGCGCGGGGAGTGCAGGAGATCACGCAGTTCTGCTCGGGGCCGGGAAAGCTGACCCGGGCTCTGGGGGTGAATGGGAGCCATCACGGAAGGGATCTCTGTGCGGATGCGGCCTTCGGATTTCACCGGCACCGAAATATCGAGGCGTCCGCCTCCCCGCGGATCGGGATTTCGCGGGCGGTGGATTTCCCCTGGAGGTTTTTCGTTCCGGGCAATCCGCATGTGAGCGGGAAAAAGCAAAAGACCGGACAGGGGTGAACCCGCCCGGCCTTGAAACTCGAGAAGCCGAAGCTTATTTCGAGTAGCCTACGCTGGCTGGCGGCGGCGCCGGCTGCGATTTGCTGGCGCAAGCGCCCAAGCTGAGTGCGGCGGCCGCGACTGCGAGCGCTGCGAAGATTTTAACGATTTTCACAATGATTTCCCCCTCCTTTCATAGCATGCTGCTGGGGCGAACTCTGGCAAATCCCGGCCAACTGACAATAAGAATCACGCAAGGATTTCCACTGTCGCACCCTCAGGGACCAAATCGAAGAGTTCAGCGATGTCGGCATTGCGCATGCGAACGCAGCCATGGCTGGCCGGAGTGCCGATGAGGCTCTCCTGATTGGTTCCGTGAATGTAGATGTAGCGGCCCCGGGTGCCGGCATTCTGCTCCTCGAGACCGTCGAGCCAGAGAATGCGGGTGAGAATGAGGTCCTCGTCGCCGCCTTCCGATGCGATTTCTCCAGTGGGGAGGCGGCTTTTGAAGACGGAACCCAGAGCGGCATTGTGTCCGACTTTCTCCGCAACGGCGAAGCGACCGAGCGGGGTTTTGTAACTGCCGGGCTCCGGCCCCAGGCCGAATTTCGAGGTGGAAACCGGGTAGATCCTCTGCCAACCACCTTCGAGGGTGAGTTCCAGAGTTTGCCGGGAAACATCAATGCGCAGGCCGGGAGCGGGAGGTTCCACTGGAGCGTGGACATGTTTGGTGGAATGGTTAACCATGGATGGCTCTTCTTATGTCTAAAAAATACCGAGTCGCAGTCGTGGGCGCAACCGGCGCCGTCGGAGGGGAAATGCTTCGTGTGATGGAGCGGCGGAATTTCCCCGTCGCCTCACTGCGTTTGCTGGCGTCAGCACGTTCGGCGGGCACGACGTTGAAATTCCAAGGGCAGGACATTGCGGTGGAACCGCTGGGTGTCAATTCCTTTGAGGGTATCGATGTGGCACTTTTCAGCGCAGGCGGGGGAATTTCCAGGGAGTATGCGCCCGTTGCGGTAAAATCCGGCGCGATCGTGGTGGACAACTCCTCGGCTTTTCGCATGCAGGAAAATGTGCCGCTTGTCGTGCCCGAAATCAATGGCGGCGACGTCGCGCAGCACAAGGGCATCATTGCCAACCCGAACTGCACCACGGTGGTCACGCTGATGGCGCTTTATCCGCTGCACCAGAAATTCCGGGTGAAACGCATTTTCGCGTCGAGCTATCAAGCGGTCTCGGGAGCCGGGGCGCGGGCGATTGAGGAATTGAAGGAGCAAGTGAAGGCGGTGGCCGCCGGGCACGCGGTCCAGCCCGGGATTTTTCCTCATCAGATTGCCTTCAACGTGATTCCGCAGGTGGATTCGTTTCTCGAAACAGGCTACACCAAGGAGGAGATGAAGATGCAGAACGAGGGCCGGCGCATCATGCATCTGCCGACCTTCAAGGCCTCCATCACCTGCGTGCGGGTGCCGGTTTACCGGGCGCACTCCGTGGCGGTAAGCGCGGAGTTTGAAAAACCCGTGAACGTCAGCGAAGCGCGCGCCGCCATCGCGGCTTTTCCCGGCTTGCAAATTCAGGACGACACGGTGGCGCCGTCCTATCCGATGCCGTTGGGAGCGGCGGGGCAGGATGACTGTTTCGTCGGACGGTTGCGCCTGGATTGCGCGCTGGAAAACGGACTGGCCTTCTGGGTTTGCGGGGATCAGCTTCTCAAAGGTGCCGCCCTCAATGCCGTCCAGATTGCCGAGCTTCTCTGAGGCTTGCCGGGTCCTGCTCCGCTCCGGAGTTGTGATCATTCTCCTTGCCGGGTGTGGAACAATTGCTCCGTCCCGCACATTCGTTCCGTCGCCGACCGAAGTTCACCTGGTGGATTTGATGGCCCGGCGTTTGGAACTGGCCCGCCATGTGGCCTGGGCCAAGTTTCAGAACGACGCCAAGGTCGGCGATCCCAAGCGGGAATCCGAGTTGCTGGCTGCGCGGGAACTCCAAGCCAGGGAAACCGGCTTGCCGGAAGAGATCGCGCGGGATTTTTTTCAAGCCCAGATTGTGGCGTCGCGGCAGGTGCAGGAGATTTTGATTTCCAAATGGAAACGGGGAGGGACTCTGCCCGCGATTCCGCCGAGGGATCTCCGGTTCGACATCCGCCCCAGACTCGACGTGATCAGCCGTGAGCTTTTGCGTGATCTGGCCCTGATCACGAAAATGCCGTTCAAACCCGGATTGGCCGGTTACGCGGAACAAACTCTGGCGGCACGGGGCTTTTCCCCTTCCATCGCCAGAGAAGCCTCGGCTCCGCTGCGGGTGCGTTAGGAAAAAACGCCCAGACTCGCCAGCGTCCGGCGGTCCAGAACGCCGGTCACCGGCAACCTGTTATCCATCTGATAGCGCTCGATGGCGCGGCTGGTTCTCGGACCGAACTCGCCGTCGATCGAACTGTCGTAATAGCCAAGTCTGGCCAGGCGAACCTGGGTCTGCGCCACAATCGAACTGCGCGTGCCAGAGTTGCTGGTTACGGGCTGGTAAACCGTGACGGTGCGATAAACCGGAGTGGGCGTTGTCACGATATTGATGCCGAACGAAGGACCCCATCCGCCCCAGCCTCCACCCCATCCGCCGTACGAAGGCCCGCAATATCCGCCCCCGCCGTATCCGTATCCGCCGTATCCGCCGTATCCGCCGTATCCGCCGTATCCCCCGTATCCCCCGTATCCGCCCCCATTTCCGCAACGGCCTCCGGCCTGGGTCGTTTCGGGGACGGCCAGCAAGGAAAGAGCGGAAAGCAAAAGCGCGAGTGTTTTCATGGCAAAAGACTAAACGAGAATCCGCCCGGACTCAAGCCGTTCAGCCGCCGAACGAGGGGAAAAGCGGGCGCCCGTATTTCATAAACGGCCAGGGGATGCTGGCCAGAATGAGCAGGCCGGCGATGGTGTAGGCCACGGCGGCTTTCAGGAACTTCGCCCGATCGGTGGGGGCGCGTTTGGAGAGCGAGAAGCCCACCTGGGCGATGATCACGGCCAGCAGCATGCCTGTCACGTGCTCGACCGCAAAGTAGCGTAACTGACCATCTTTCATGGCCGCGGCAAAGTTGGCCATGGCGGCCTTGGTGATTGGACTGATGAAATACAGGACAATCCCGATGAGAAGTTGAAGATTGAGAATGCTGGTGAAAATCACGCCGCTCTTGCGGTCCTGCGCGGTCCATTCCGCCTTGCTGAAGTAGCCGCTCCACATGCGCAGGAGGGCCCAGGCGAGGGAGAGAATAACCAGCCAGCGGAGCAGGCTGTGGACGTCTTTGAAAATCAGGTAGGACATAAGGATCTCGTGAGGAATGGCCTTAACGCATAGGGGATATTTGGCCGGGCGTCACTCCCGCGTTTTTTTGGGCGGATTGCACGAAGCGGAGAATCTTTTCGTCGTCGTCACGGGCGGACCAGACGGTCCGCAGGAAGTCGGCGGGATGGAGGTGATGGGTTTTCAGAAAATGCCGGTCGCCGCCGCAACCGAACATGATGTCGTGGCAAAGGCCGCCCTCCAGAAAACAGCGGGCTTTGACGATGATGCGGGGCAGCCACTCGATGCCGCCCAAGGTGGCTTTCCGGGCCGGGAGTTCGTCGCTGTCCAACTCGGCTGGGTTGGCCTTGCCATCCTGTTCATAGAGAAAAAAATCGCGTCGGGCCGCAGCGACAAGCAGGAAGGTGTCCCAGTCCGGCTCGCCCGAACCGACCCAGTCTTCCACGTAGTCATAGACATTGATGGGCTTCAACCCGATCGAGGAGAGAAAGTCCTTTTCCTCCGGAGTGAAATACGAATTCAGATCGCGGTTGCCCCCGCGATTAAGGGAAACGGCCTTGTCGTAGAGCGTGCGGAGGCGGTGGGTCCAGGCGTTGAGTTCCATGATGGTCAAGTTACGAAGGACAGCCTACTTCGGACTTTGTCATTCGTCATGCGGCATTCCCAAGACTTCCGCCGCGGTTTTGAAGTGCATCTTGGCCACGGTGGCGAGGGCCTCGCGTCCGCCTTTCTCCGCGATTTTCCTCGCGGTGTCCTTGACCGTGGCGGAAACGCCCCGCGCCAGGGTGACGCCGAGCCGCTTCCCGGCCGCCTCCAGCCAGTCGATGAATTTTTCCCGGGCGAGGAGGGAAGCGGCGGCGACGGCGAAGTCCGATTCTGCCTTGGTGCGCTGATCGAGCTGGATGCCGCGGCCTTTCTCCATGAGGGCGCGTTCGATCAGGCGGGCATCGGCGAATTTGTCGGAGAGGGCGCGGGGGCAATCCGGGCGGATTTCGCAAAGATTCTCGATGATGCGGGCGTGGCCCCAGGCCAGCAGCCGGTTGAGGTTGCCGATTTTTTGAAAGAGGGGGTTGTAGCGTTCCGGACTGATCACCACCACGCTTTGGGCCGCCCCGGATTTGCGGATGCCGGCGGCCAGGTCACGGATGCGTTTGTCCGAGGAGATGCGCTTGCTGTCGGTGATGCCGAGTTCCTTGAACTGGTGGGCCAGATCGCGGTCCACATAAACCCCGGCGACGACCAGCGGACCGAAAAAATCCCCCTTGCCGCTTTCGTCCACCCCGAAGTGCGGTTGGAACATTTCCGGATTGTGCACCTCTTCGTAGCCGAGTTTCGCTTCCCCGAGGATTTCGGGTTCGAGCCGGTATTGGACAAACTCCTCCGTGCCCCGGCCCTGGATGACTGCCTTGGGTCCCTTTTCGTAAACGGCAATGGTCAGTTTGTCCTTCTGGCCGAAAAAGAGCGTGTAGGGGCGCGGCGCAAATTTGTAGCCGTCCTGCTGGAGGATCTGCTTCAACTTCGCGGCTTGTTCCGCGGTGAGCGGCGTAGTGTAAAGAGTGATGCCTTTTTCCGACACGAGAACAGTCAGTAAAGCCCACGGTGGTCCGGGCGCGGAGGAAAAAATTCGGCGGAAATTGGGGCTTTGGTTCAAACGCCACGGACGCATTCTCCCCTGGCGTCAAACCCGCGACCCGTATGCCATCATGGTTTCGGAGTTCATGCTGCAGCAGACGACGGTGGCGGCGGTGACGCCGTACTTCGCGCGCTGGATGGAAAGGTTTCCGACCGTGGCGGTCCTGGCGGCGGCGGAGGAGCGGGAGGTCTTTGCGCTCTGGCAGGGATTGGGATATTACAGCCGTGCTCGCAACCTGCACCGTGCGGCCCGGGCCGTGATGGAGCAGCATCAGGGAAAGATTCCCCGGAAGGCCGAAACCTTGCGAGACCTGCCGGGTGTGGGCGGATACACGTCCGCCGCGATTGCCGCGTTTGCCTTTGATGCGGTCGAGCCGGTCATCGACGCGAACATCGCGAGAGTGCTCGCACGGCTGAAAAACTGGGGTCACCCGATTGATGACGCGCGCGGCACAGGTTTTTTGCAAACAGCCGCAACCGGGCTTCTGCCGGAGAAGGGCGGGCGGCTGCATAATTCGGCCTTGATGGAGCTTGGGGCGCTGATCTGCACGGCCCGCAATCCCCGTTGTCCGGATTGCCCGGTGCGGCAAGCGTGTCGGGCCGTGGACCCCGGATCGCTGCCCGTAAAACGCGCGCGGCAGAAAACCGAGGACCTCAGGGAATTCCGGGGCTTCATTTTTCACCGTGGAAAACTCTGGCTGGAAGAGTCCGCCGGCCCGCGCTGGAAAGGGTTGTGGCTCTTGCCGGCGGTCCAACCGGAAGGGCGCAAATCCGATCATATCGAGATCCATCCGATCACCCGCTTTCGCGTCACGATGGAGCTTTTTTCGGGACCACGGAGAAATCTCCGGCTGACAGGATTTTCGCCGACGGATCTTCCCCCCATGCCTTCGCCTCATCGGCGCGCAGTTGCAGCGATGCTTAAGAAACGCCATGCTCACTGAATGATGTCTGCTGAAACCACCGCCTCTCTGCCCGACGCACACGGCCACTTCGGGCCCTACGGCGGGAAATTTGTGCCCGAAACGCTCTTTAGCGCTTTGGAAGAGCTGGAACGCGAATACGCAAGTGCGCGGAAAGACCCCGGGTTCCGTCGCGAGTTATCCTCCTTACTGGCTGACTTCTGCGGGCGCGCCACGCCACTCTATTTCGCGGAACGTCTCACCCGGCATCTGGGTGGCGCGAAGATTTATTTGAAGCGCGAAGACCTGCTTCACACCGGGGCGCATAAAATCAACAATGCCGTCGGCCAGGCCATCCTCTGCCAGCGCATGGGCAAAAAACGCGTCATCGCGGAAACCGGCGCGGGCCAGCACGGCGTGGCCACGGCGACGGTGGCGGCAAGGTTTGGATTTGAATGCGTCGTGTACATGGGGGCGGTGGACATGAAGCGGCAGGCCCTCAATGTCGCCCGCATGGAGTTTCTCGGGGCCAAGGTGGTCCCGGTGACGGCGGGGCAGGCGACGCTAAAAGAGGCGGTCAACGAAGCCATGCGCGACTGGGTGACCAACGTGCGCTCGACCCATTACATTCTCGGCACGGCCTACGGCGCGCATCCTTATCCGATGATGGTGCGTGATTTTCACCGCGTCATTGGCGACGAAGCGCGGCGGCAGATTTTACAGCGCGAGGAACGCCTGCCCGATTTGCTCATTGCCTGTGTTGGTGGTGGGAGCAATGCCATCGGACTGTTTTATCCCTTCCTCAAGGACGAGAACGTCAAGATGACCGGCGTGGAAGCCGGAGGCGAGGGGATCAGCAAGGGCAAACACGCCGCGCGTTTCCAAGGCGGACGCCTGGGGGTGCTGCAAGGGGCGAAAACGTGGCTCCTGGCGGACGAGGATGGGCAGATCGAAGCGACCCATTCGGTTTCCGCGGGCCTCGATTACGCCGCAGTGGGTCCCGAGCATTGCTATCTGCGGGACTTGGGGCGGGTGCAGTATGATTACGCGACCGACGCGCAGGCGCTGGCCGCCTTTCGCACTCTGTCCGAAATCGAGGGAATCATCCCCGCGCTGGAGTCCGCCCACGCTGTTGCGCAGGCCATCAAGGTCGCGCCGGCCATGGGTAGCGACGAGATCATCATCGTGAACCTCTCCGGGCGCGGCGACAAGGACGTGGCCCAGGCGGCCGAGATGCTGCTGAACAAATAGCCGGTCAGTTCGCGTGTTTCTCTTCCTTCAAAAGCTCCGGCGGGATGGTGGTGTCCACGATCACCTTGCAGAGAGTGCCCGGGGCGATGCCTTTGGCCGCCGGGACGAGGCGCAAAGAAAATGACGCCGGCTGACCGGGCCGCGCGTCCGAGTTGACTCTGGCGGTGAGCTTTCTCCCGTCCAGGGAAATGGTGGCCTTCATCCCTTTGCGGATAATCGGCTTGGCGTCCTCACGGAATTCCGCGACGACGTTTTGTTCATCAATGAGACGAGCCTGGATCGAGGCGGGATGCCGGGCGTTGTAATGGACCCGGGTGCCCCAGGCGGCGAGGCTGGCCACTAGGGCGATGGTGATGACAATGATCTGCCCGCTGCGATTTTTTTTGAAACCAAGCATAAAATCGAAGTCACCGTACCCGCCCCGGGATCGAAGGGAAGGAAAAGACGGATAGCCGCTAATGATCCGATGAAGCGGGCTGGTTTCTGGTGGTGAGGTAATGAAGAATTCCCCGCAGGCAGCCGCGAATTTCACGGCCCAGCGTGCCGCGTTCGCCGCCCTGCAATTTTCCCGTGAGCATGCCCCAGTAGTATCGCGGCAGGGAGAGAAAAAGCCGGCGCAAATTTCCGACGTGGCGGAACTTTTCATATTGGAAGAGCAAGGCGGCGACATGACCGCACATGTATTCCTCCATCTGACCACGGAAGCTTTCGTGGTCGGACCGGTGAAAGTGCCAGACGACGGCGCGCGGATCGTAGCGAATGTTCAATCCGGCGTTGAGCATCCGATACCAATACTCCGAGTCCTCACTGCAGCCCGCCGCCCCAGCCCCGAGGCGTTCGTCGAAGCCTCCCAGTTTCCCAAAGACATCCCGCCGGAAGGCCATGTTGGCCCCGGCTCCGGCCCGCCAGACCGGAAGGCCGAGGTCCTTCATCTCGGAAAAAAACCGGACATCAAAAGTCAACGGGCGAAACCCCCGGTTGAATCCGCCAAAGTCGCGTTCAAAATGCACCTGCGAATGAGTTTCGAGCGATCCAGCCAGAACCAATCCCGTCATGGCGGAGATCGCCGGATCGGAAAAAACCGCCCGCACCGCCCCGATCCATTCCGGGTGAGCGATGGTGTCATCATCCGTCCAGGCAAGGATATCGCCCCTGGCCTGACGGATGCCGGTGTTGCGCGCGCGGCTCAGTCCCGGCCTGGCCTCAGCCAGACCGATCACGCCGGGAAATTCCGCCGCCACCGCGCGCGTGCGGACATCTGCGGGATCGTTGTCCACGACAAGAATTTCCGTCGCCGGGGGATCGAGCTGCACGAGGCTGGCCAGACATTTTCGCAAGTCCTCGGGCCGGCCGCGGGTGCAGACAATGACTGAGACCGTGGCTTCCGGCAAAGGACTGCGGGTGGAAATGCCGTCCAGTTGGAGGAGTGGCTTTTGCAGGTTCGCGAGGGAGGCATAGTCGGCCGTCCGGTCCCGTGCGGGGTTCTCGCCGCGCACGGGCAGGGGAGCGCGAAAACCGTGATCAAACAACCGGTCACCAACCGCCGGGGCCACGGCGCGTGCGGCTTCCCTCGCGAGTTCAGCCGGCCGCAGCGGCAGGATCTCGCGAGGCAACCAAAGTTGACCGAGCGGCAGGGATTTTCGCCAAATTTGAAGATATCGGCCGGCGGCATCTTCCGGGGCGGAAAGTTCCGGCAGCACCTGGTTGAGGTCGAGGCTTTGCACGATCCAGCGTTCGGCCTTCATGGGTCGGGAAGGGCTCTCTTGATCCGGGCAATCCGCCGCTGGGAGCGTCCGTATTCTCCGCACAAACCGACCACGCCACCCCAAAGTTCCGCCAGAAGCATGTCTGCCGGGAGGGGATGCCGGCCACGGAGGCATTCTTTGAGTTGATGCAGTTGATGGCGGAACCACCAGCGCACCAGTTTGAGAAACAAATCGCGCTGGAGACTCTCCGGGCGCAGATGTTTTCCCGCATAGGCCATGAGACCGAGACCCCAAGTGTAATACTGCTGGCGCAGGGCGGGCAGGTCTTTTCGATCTTCGTGAAAAACCAGGAAGCGCGGTTCGTAAGCGAGAAGGAATCCGCCCTTGATGATGCGGAAAAAGATATCGAGATCGCCGCCTCCGGGCAGGGGCCGTCCCGTGTCGAGGGCTTCGTCGAAACCCCCGAGTTGTTGGAGGATATCGCGCCGGAACGCCATGTTGGCCCCAGTGCCAAAAATACCCGCGCCGGCGGGGTGAAGGGCGTTGCCCGGAAGAGTGTCGCGGTAGCGTTGCCGGGTGAAGCCGCGGCGAAATCCTCCCCGTTTGGTAAAAAGAATTTGCGCGGACGTGGCCAGTTCGAGCGGCAGCACGAGCCCGGTGACGGCGGATGCGTCGGGATTCTCGGCGAGGGCTTCCCGCAGACCTTGATACCATCCCGCGTCCACCACCACGTCGTCATCAAGATAGGCGATCCAATCCCCTTTTGCCTCCTGCCAGGCGCGATTGCGCGCGAAATCGAGCCCGGCCCGTGGTTCCCGCACATAGCGAATTTCCGGCCATTGGCGGATGAGCGTGGCGGTGGAATCGTCCGGAGGCGCGTTATCCACCACGAGGATGGCGAAAGGACCACGGCAGGCCCGCAAGGACTCGAGACAGCGGGCCAGGGAATCCGCGCGGTGACGGGTGCAGATGGCGACCGTGAGTGAGCAAGCTGGCGCGGGCGTGTCAGCGGGTCGCAACTCGTCGCTGATGGCCTCGGCGACAAGAGCCGGGCCAATTTCTCCGGCGATCCATTCGCCCAGAATTTCCGGAGTGAGGTTTCCTTTGGCCTCGCGCACAAGAAATCCGACCGGCACGGCATGGCGGCGCACCAGCAGCGCCAACCCGGTTTCTTCATCGGCCAGCGTGATGGCGGGAAGCGGACGCGTACACTCAATAGCGTCAATTTTGTACGGCAGGGTCCGTCACCTCCATTCGGGATCGATAGTGCAGGGCGCACAGTCGGGCGTAAGGGCCGTCTTGTTTGGCCAGGTCGTCCGGGCGGCCGCTTTCCACCACCCGGCCGGCTTCCAGCACGATGACCTGGTTGGCCTTTTCGATGGTGGTGAGACGGTGGGCAATGATGAGCACGGTGCGATCGTGAGCAAACGCCTCCAGGGCGTCGTGCACGAGTTGCTCGGAAACCAGATCGAGCGCGTTGGTGGCTT
Source organism: Chthoniobacter flavus (assembly GCA_945860745.1). Taxonomy (GTDB): domain Bacteria; phylum Verrucomicrobiota; class Verrucomicrobiia; order Chthoniobacterales; family Terrimicrobiaceae; genus CAMASH01. The sequence goes on from CAMASH010000017.1 coordinate 21,166, forward strand.
CATCGAGAATCAAAAGCTCCGGATCGCGAACCAGCGCGCGGGCCAGGGCGATGCGTTGTTTTTGCCCGCCGGAAAGCCGCAACCCCCGGTCGCCGAGTTGGGTGTCGAAACCCTGGGGGAGTGTGGTGATAAAATCCAGGGCATGGGACTTTCGGGCGGCCTCGGTGACCTCCGCGCGGGTCGCGTCCGGTTTTCCATAGGCGATGTTTTCCGCCACCGTCGCGCTGAAGAGATGAACGTCCTGGCTGACCACCGCGACCCGGCCGCGCCACCAGGCGAGGTCAAGGTCCTTCAGGTCGTGATTCCCCACCGTGATCCTTCCGGCGGTGGGATCGTAGAGCCGGCAGACGAGGCTGGCCACGCTGGATTTTCCCGCTCCAGAGGCTCCGACCAGCGCGGTGGTTCGGCCGGCGGGGAGGGAAAAGCTGACCCGGTCCAAGGCCGGCCCGGGTTTGCTTTCGTAAGCGAGCGAAATGTTATCGAGACAGATTCCCGGCGCAATGGCTTCGAGCTTCACCGTGCCGCTCGTGATGTAGGGTTTGTTTTTCCGGCTGAGCAAAGCGGCGACTTCCTCGACCGAGGCGGAAAGTCCCTCCAGCGAAACCCTCTGACCCTCGAGCGACTTCACCCGGGCCTGCAAACGATAGAGAACGACCAGAAAGGCCAGCAGGCCGCCCAGATCTCCCGACTGCCCCATGGCATGGACGAGAATGATGACGAGGAAGATGGCCGTGAGCAGTTCCGAAACCGGCTGAACCAGGCTGGAGATGCGATCCACGCGGAAAAATGTCCGTCGCACGGCGAGGGAAGCGTTGTCGAAGCGTTTCTGCTCCCAGTTTTCGTTGCCGAAGAGACGGACAATGCGCAGGCCGTTGAGGACCTCCAGCATGCGGTGGGCGAAGGCGCTGTTGGCCTCGACCGCCTCCCGACCCAGACTTCGCACCCGTGCGGTCAGGACGCGGATGATGAGTGAGACTGTGACAAAAAAGACCAGCGAAAGCAGGGCCAGTTGCCAGGACAGGATCATCAGCAGGAGGCCGAAAATTGCGACCATGCAGAGAGTGATCCCCATGTCGGCGAGGAGCGAAAGCGCGGTGGCCATGCGCCAGGTTTCCGTGCCAAGCGTGTTGAGCAAACGCCCGGGATCCTGGCCATCCAGGTAGGACTGACTGAGGTCGAGCACCTGGCGGAGGATGGCGGAACGCAGGCGGTGACCGATGCCGGTGTTCAGCCAATTGAAGTACAGTCCATAGCCGTAGCAGAGGAGGTTTTTCAACGCCACGCCGGCCACCATGCAGCCTGCGGTGAAAGCGATGCGGCGCTCGGGAGGAAACGCATCAAACAGTGAACCCAGCCACGATATAAGCCCCGATGACGCCAAGGTGGTGTCGCCGGAAATCAGGGGAACGATAAGGGTGATCGAAAATCCCTCGGAAATTGCCGCCAGCAGTCCCATGCCGACCAGCGCAGGCAGAGTCCACCAGCGCAAGCCGAGTAAGGGATACAAAAGCCGGAGGGAATGAAGGATGGCTCTCACTCGATTTTTGTTCCGTGTTTGATCGTTCCCCATCGCCGCGCTTCCAGAATTTGCGCGGGAATCCAGAGGACCTGGCGCGGCGTCCATCCGGTCTGGGGACGGCGGGTGCGACGGAGAATTTCCCGCCCCGTGAGCATCCGCAGCAGGCCGACGATAAAGACGCGGTAAATGGTGGGGCAAAGGATCATTGTCGCATCCGCGGCCAGGAGGTGCCGGATCATGCGGAAACACTCCGGATAATTTCCCGCCGTATAAGCGGTGTTGAGCAGATACATGAAAAAGTGCCCCGAAGACCATCGATAGAGACGGGGCGGAACTTCCGGGTGCCGGTGGCGCAGACCGGACATGGCAAATTGGTAAGAGCTGGCCATGCCGGAAAAATTCGAGGACATGGTGCCGGCGATTTGCCGGTAGGCCACGAGAAACTCCGGCACGGCCGCGACCGAATACTTCGCCGCCAGCCGGAGGCTGAGATCCCAGTCCTCGCATCCCTGGACCCCCCCTTGATCCGCCCGCGTCAAGTAGCCGCCCACCTCGCGCAGGGCCGAGGCCCGGAAGAGGGGAACGCTGGCGTTGCCGATGATGTTGCGATAGATCAGCGCCTCAAAGATCTCGCCCTCCACCGGCCAATGGACAATCGGCTCGGTGACCTTTCCCTCCCGGTCTACGGAATTCGACCAGCAATAGGCAAAGCCCCAGCGCTCACCGCGTGCGACCAGCACGGCTGTCTGTTTTTCCAGTTTTTCCGGGTTCCAGAAATCATCGGCATCGAGCGGGGCGATAAACTCGCCGCGGGCTTCTGCCATTCCGCGGTTGCGGGCCGCGCCGACACCGGCGTTATCCTGCCGGAAAACGCGGATGCGGGAATCGCGTCGGGCATAAGCCCTGGCCAACTGCGGGGTTTCGTCCGTGGAACCGTCGTCCACGATGATGACCTCGATGTTGCGGTAGGTTTGGGCGAGGACCGATTCGATGGCTTGGGGAAAATGCCGTTCTGCATTAAAGGCAGGTATGACGACGGAGACCAACGGCAACGACATGTGGGGCGAACCTAAGGGAGAGAAATTACTGGTGCAAGGGCCGCTATTCCGGCGTCAGCCTTCGGCCAACTCTTCCGCGGGATAGGTCCAGATTTCGCTCAGGGTGGGGTGATAGTGCGGGATGGTGGCCAATTGCCCGGCGGTGGCGCGGAAGCGCATGGCCACGACGATCTCGTGGATCAGATCGGAGGCCTGGGGTCCGACGACCGAGCCACCGAGGATTTCGCGCGTGGTCTTGTCCACGATGAGCTTCACGAATCCCTCTGTCTCGCCCAGGACCATGGACTTGCCATGATCGTTGAAGGGATAGGTGGCGGTGAGTATGGCGCGGCCCTGGGCGATGGCCTCGCCTTCCGAAAGTCCGACGGCGGCAACCTGCGGTTCGGTGAAGACCGCGTAGAGTTTGAGCCGGTAGTCCATGCTCGCCAGATCGCCCGAACCCTGCAGAATCCGGGCGGCATTGCGGGCGGCCAGTTCGCCCTGCTCGATGGCGATATGGACGACCTCAAACGGGCCCGAGCAATCCCCCGCCGCGAAGATGTGCGGGGCGGTGGTTTGCTGGTGCAGATTGGTTTCGACCGTGGGACCTCGCCGTGCGACGCCCGCATTTTCCAGGCTCAGCGCGGAGGTGTTGGGTTTGCGTCCGAGGGCGTTCAGGACGGCAGAAGCTTCCACCGATTTCTCCTTGCCTTCGTGCGCGAAGACCACCCGGCGGATTTCTCCATCGCGTTCGATCCGGAGCAGTTTGGTGTTGGTGAAAACCTGCATCCCGCGTCTACGGAAGGCGTCCTCGACCACGCGGGCGATGTCGCGGTCCACGCCGGTGAGCAACTGCCCGCTGCGTTGGATGATGGTGACCTCGCGGCCGAGCGCGGCGAAATAGTGGGCCAGTTCCAGCGCGACCGGGCCGGCCCCGAGGACGATGACCGATGCGGGAAGACCGGTCAGGTCCAACACTTCGTCGCTGGTCAGACAGCCTGCTTCGGCCAGTCCGGGAACCGGCGGACTGCTGATGACAGAGCCGGTGGCGACGAGGAAGGAGCGTGAGGTGAGCGACGTTCCGGAGCCGTCGGGATGTTTGACCGAAAGCGTGTGGGAGTCGAGGAAAGCCGCATGCCCGCGGAGGAAGGCGAACTTTCCTCTCTCCAATTGCCCGCGCCGGTAGTCGGCGAACTCGCCGATCAGGCGGCGTTTCCGGGCAATAATTTCCTCTCCGCTGAAACTGATGTTTTCGGCCCGCAGTCCGAACTCCCGGGCTTGACGAAGGGTGAGAAAGCGGTTGCCGCTTTCGATGAGCGTCTTGCTTGGCATGCAGCCGCGCAGAATGCAAAGACCGCCCACTTCGCGCCCGCCTTCGATCACCGCCGTTTTCAGGTTTGATCCTGCGGCCGTGCGCGCGGCGGCGTATCCGGCGCTCCCACCTCCGAGGATGACGAAGTCGTAATCCATGAATGACGGCCTAACCGGTGATTTGCTGTCTTCCGTTCAAAATGTCGCAGGGGGCCTGGGAGGTGCTATTCCGAGGGTTCGGGATGGAGATAGGGCAGGGGGAGCCTCAGGCTCTCGAGGGCGGTGGGCACGAAGGACAACGCATCCAGGGGAGAGGTGGCTCCCGTTTTTTCGCGCGCCGCAAGAGGCACGTCATCCACCATGAGGCGAAAGACGCCATCCCTGTCCCGATAAAACCCCCGCAGGAGCACCCGGGCATTGACCTCCTTTTTCCTGGCCCTGCCGACCTGGCCTTCCGACCAGCCGTTCTCAATCAACCAGCCGTTTTTGTCCGCGACCTTCTCCCCGGGCACAACCAGACGGGCGTATTCCTTGTCGTTCAGCCGCACCCTGGCCAGCTCCTTCTTGTTATAAAGCGAAATCCACCAGGCGCCGTAGGCATCGGCGGCGGTGGCCGGAGTGACTTCGATCGTGAGATCGCCCGAGGAGGTGAGGCCCTCCTGCAGACCGAGGGAGTAGAGTTTGGAGATCTCGTCCCGGGTGGTGAGGTATCCGGCCAGGTAGCCGCGCAAAAGCCGGCGCAGTTGTTCCAGCTTGGCCCGCTTCCCGAAAATTCCCACCTCGAGGGCGGCGGGGTCCTCCGGGTCGCCGTAAATATTGAGTTCGATGTCGTGATTCACCCGGAAGGATTTATACGGAACGTTTTTAAACTCGCCCGCGTTCATGATGGTGGCGGGGATTTCGACCAAGGAACGGACCGCATCGTTGCTCCGCAAATCGCTTGAGATGACGCGCCAGGGCGGCAGTTGTCCCTTGGCGAACATCCCGGTGAAGATGCTGTCCTCATTGGCATTGTCGATGATGCGGACAATCTCGCTCTTCGGATAACTGACTTCTTCCAGCCTTTCCTGGAGCAGGACCGCGTCGCGCGAGTTTTTCAGGATGAGGCCCTGCACAGTTTTTCCACTCTTCAGCACGAGGCTGTCGGGAGCCTTGAACGTCTGGCCGGCAGCGATGGCGGTGGCGGCCAGGGACAGAACCAGAGCTCGAAGAGAATTGAGGATTGCCGTGCGGGCCATGAGTTTGTAGGCAACCATCTCCGGCAAACGTCTTCAATATGAATATTTCCTGCAAAGTTCCCCTCGCGGCTGCAGCGCTCGCTCTGTTGCTGCCGGCGTGCGTGCTTCCCCCCAAGGCCTATCACAAGCCCGCCGCCACGGCCGCGGTGAAAACGGGCGAGTTCTGGTGGGGCACGTCCACCGCCAGCTTCCAAAATGAAGATCGCGGAGTGGCCCATGACTCGCCGTATTACTTCAAGACCGATTGGGATGTTTTTGCCGAGGAAGGACATATTCCGCCCCGCGGCGATGACGCGACGTTCTCGTGGACGAATTTTGACAAGGATCTGGCTGCACTGAAGAAACTCGGCGTCAATCACTACCGGTTCGGCATCGAGTGGGGCCGGGTCGAACCGAAACCCGGAGTCTTCAATGAGGCCGCCATCCGCCAGTACGTCACCATGGCCCGCCAGTTGAAGGCGGCGGGCATCGAGCCCATTGTGACCCTCTGGCACTTCACTTTTCCGGACTGGTTGTATGACACAAAAAAGAAGAGCCGCTCGAATTTTCTGCATCCGGACGTGGAGAAGGCGTGGAGTGCTTACGTGGACAAGATGCTCACGGCCCTGGCTCCCCATGTGAAGATTTATGTGCCGCAGAACGAGCCCAATGGCGCGCTCTACATCGGATATTTCGGAGGCCACTGGCCGCCCGGCTTGCTCCTCACTTCGGGCGCGCTGAAAAAGGCCCACACCGTGGCGGTGAACATGTTTCGTGACGCCTCGGGCATTATCAAGAGGAAGCGCCCGGATGCCATCGTCATGGGCATTTACTCGATTCCCCACTGGCGGCGCAACTTTCTCCAGGATCCGACCCAGTTTGTTTACAATATGATGATGCACCAGAACTGGGAGCATCTTGATCGGGTGGCCGATACCATGGATATCATCGGCGTGAATTATTACTACTCCCAGGACGCGTCCGCGGCCCGGTTCATCTTCCGCCCGGTGGGTGAGCGAAATTCGAACTACACCCAGAACGGGTGGGAGATCAATCCGGAGGGACTCCACGCCACGCTCCTGACCGTCAAAGAGCGCTACGGCAAGCCCATCGTCGTATCCGAGAATGGCATCGGCACGCAAAGCGAGCAGAAAAAGGTCCGGTACTTCCGCGAACACGTGAACCAAATGCGCCGGGCCATGAACGATGGGGTGGACATTCGCGGGTTCTTCCCCTGGACCCTGATTGACAATTATGAATGGGCGGAGGGATATGCGGCGAACTTCGGCCTGACCAGTATGCAGGACAAAAAGACCCTCGTTATTGGCCCGACCGGCCACTGGCTCAGCAAATTCATCCGCAGCAATCCCGAGCCCTAAAACCATTCCGGGATGTCAAAGCCTCCCTCATTCGGTCCGATCCGCGTCCGGATTTTTTCGGTGGTTTTGTTGGTCGCCCGGCCTCAGTTCGGTCTTGCCGCCCTCGCGCTGGCTGTCCTCAGTGCCTGCACCGCGCTCGAGCAACGCGATGGCCGCATCGCGCGTCAGCTTCAGGTCCCCGGCCTCGTCTCCGCCCGGCGTCTTCTCGTTGAAGGCGGCCGGCACCCGCAGGCCCCTGATCGCATTATGGTCTGCCATCTCCGCGCCGCCGAGCTTGCCGTTCAGGACACCCCAAGCCCCGAGGCCGTCCGCATCCAGGCGGCCGCCACTGCCGCCGTGGCCGACTGGGTGGTTGACCATCAGCCCCTCAAGCAAGCCCGTTTCACCTTCGGCGGACTCACCTACGAGCTTCGTATCCGACCTCCTGACCGCCGCGGCGTCTGGAATCCATCCGCGTTCGAATCCGCCAGGAGTGCGGGCGGCTTGCGGCGCAAGTTGCTCAAAAACTGGCACACCCGCCCCGGTGTCGGCGCACCGCTGATTGTGCAATGGCGTCCGTCCGCCGACGAACGGTTGAAACGCTTCGCCGCCCCGCGCGGCTACATCACGCCCGTCACCGCCCTGCTGGAATTTGAGGAGACGCCCCCCACCGTCACTCTCGCCTTTCTTGATCCCACGGTGATCAGCGAGGTGAGGATCGGGCGGAAGGAACGTCCCCTCGCGGCGGACTTCAGCGCTCCGATCGTGGATCGGATCCGCGACGTCCGCGAATTTGCCCTCGCGCTGGAAGGCGTCCTGCATCCCGGCGTGCGCGACGCCTACCTCTATACCCTGCAACCGTATGATCCCAAGCGCATCCCGGTCGTCTTTGTCCATGGACTGCTTTCGCATCCGCGCATGTGGCGGGACGTGATCAACGACCTCCAGGCCGATCCGGAACTGGCGGGCCAATTTCAATACTGGACCTTCTTCTATCCCACCGGCTGGCCCATCACGGTTTCGGCCCTCCGTCTGCGTGAGGAAATGGCCGCACTAGAGAGAATTCTCGGCCCGCAGCACCGCATGATCTTCATTGGACACAGCATGGGAGGTCTCCTCTCCCGTCTTCAAGTCATCGATCCCGGCACCCGCCTGGTGGACGGCGTGCTGAGTCCCTCGGACCGGAGACGATTCGACCGCCTGCCAGCCCAACATCTTCTGCGCCGCATCGCCACCTTCGCGCCGAATCCCGGGATCACCCGCGTGGTCTTTATCTCCACTCCCCACCGCGGCAGCCGCATGGCTGATATGTCCGTCGCCCGCTGGTTTTCCACCCTTGTGCGTCTCCCCTCCACGATGCTCACAGCCCTGGCCAATACGGGTTTGGATCTGGCCGGCACCATCTCCGGGAATCCCCGCGAGCTCAGCGGCGTGCGGCGACTTTCGCCCGGGAATCCTCTTTTCAGGATGCTCGACACCATTCCCATTCCGGTGCCGCACCATTCCATTGTCGGCGACCGCGGACGGGGGGATACGCCGCACAGTTCCGATGGCGTGGTCCCTTATTGGAGCTCCCACCTCGACAGCGCGGAAAGTGAGATCATCGTCCCCACCGACCATGGGGCCTTCCACGATCCGGCCGCCGTCGCGGAGCTGAAACGCATTCTCAAACTCCAGCTTCGGAACCGGCGGTAGCCCGCAGGAGCGCTCGATCGGTTTCAGAAAGACCGTAGCCGTGCCCGTGAGGGCGTGGAGGGAGAGGGGCCCTCTCTTGGCGGAGGCCACCGTCTCACGACGGCGGCTACGCAATAACTTAAACCGCTCTAAACGAACAAACGCCGCAAATCCGGGACCGTAATCTGCTTGAGGCTCTCCACCGCATTGTCGGCGTGACGCAGGAGCTCGATCGGATTGGTCGTGGCCACAGCGACAACTTTCATGCCGGCGCGTTGCGCGGCCTCGACGCCGAAGAGGGCGTCCTCGAAGACCACACATCGGGCGGGGGACAGGTCGAGCAGGGCGGCGGCCTGGAGGAAGACATCCGGAGCGGGTTTGCCATGGACCACATCCTCGGCACTGACGACCGCGTCGAAGAATTCATCCAACCCGGTGAAGGCGAAGATGGCTTCCAGATTGGCGCGCGGGGTGGAGGACCCGATGGCGCAGGCGATGCCCGCAGTCTGGAGAGCAGCGAGGAGTTCGCGGGCGCCGGGAAGGATTCTCACGCCGCCCTCGCCCACCAACTGACGATAAAGTTCCTCCTTGCGTCCGGCCAGACGTTCAATTTCAGCGGGGTCGTGGCTCCAGTTCAGGATTTCCGGAATGATAATCTGGTTCTTTCGACCGAAGCCCCGCTTGAAATGATCCGCCGGTAAAGGCCGGCCGGTCTCGGCGGCGAGAAGCTCCCAGGAGCTTTCGTGTTTTTCGGAGGAGTCAATCACGACGCCGTCCCAATCGAAAATCGCGCCGAAGTCGCTCACGTGTTGAGAATCTTGGCGATGATGGTCTCGTCCGGCGCGGGGCCGATGACGGCGACGGCGGCCTGGCCGGGACGCAGGAAATCGCGGGCAACCTGCTGGACGTCCTCCGCTGTCACGGCGCGGAGCTTGGCGTGGATTTCCTCCGGATCAACAATCTTGCCGTGGACGAGGACGGAACCGCCCATGCGCATGTTCTGGCTGGAGGTGCGTTCCAGCGACATGCGGCTGGTGCCGACGGCGTATTCCTTGGCGCGCTTGAGTTCCGCTGCACGGACCGGCTGCTTTTTCACCCGTTCAAACTCCTCGCCGATCAAACGCAACGACTTTTCCACGTTCTTCTGCTCAAGGCCGAGAGAGACGTTGATCATTCCGGTGTCATCAAACGAGGCCGGATGCGTGCTGACGGAGTAGCACAGGCCGCGCTTCTCGCGCAGTTCCTGAAAGAGTCGCGAACTGGCGTTGCCCCCGAGAATAATATGCAGGATCTGCAACGCATAGCGCCGCGGATCGTGATGGCTGGCGCCGGGCAGACCCATGGCCAGCTGGGTCTGCTGGGTGTCGCGCTTCTCCACCGTGATGTGCGGTCCGCCGCGCGCGGGCACGGGGGGCTTGCCCGGCTTGGGTTTGCGGCCTTTGGGGATCTTCTCCAACAGGCGCGAAACTCTCTCGACCACCTCCTCGTGGCGGATTTTTCCTGCCGCGGAAACCACCGTGCTGGCCGCGTGATAATGGGAAATCCGATAGTCCAGAAAATCCTGCCGCTGAAATGCCGTGATGCTCTCCACCGTGCCGGTGAGCGGACGGCCCAGCGGATGCCCGTGCCAGTAGCGTTGATTGAGCAATTCCTGCACATGCGACGACGGTTCGTCGCGATACATGAGGATCTCCTCCGCGATGACTCCGCGTTCGCGCTCGATGTCGCGCGGGGTGAATTTCGGATTAAGATAAAGATCGCAGAGCACGTCGCAAAGGCGCGGGAAAAATTCGGCGGCGGCGGCGGCGTAGTAGCATGTTCTTTCCTCGGAGGTGAAAGCGTTCATGTCGCCGCCCACGCCTTCGACTTCCTCCATGATGCGGCGGGCGGTGCGTCTGGCCGTGCCTTTGAAGAGCATGTGCTCGATGAAATGCGAGATGCCGTTGAGCCGCACCGGTTCATGGCGTCCGCCGACACCGGCCCAGATGCCCAGGGCGGCGGTTTCGGCGTGGGGGATCTCACAGGTGGCGACGCGCAGGCCGCCGGGAAGAGTCGTTAGTTGGGTTTTCATGCAGATCGTTTTTGTAAAATCAGTTCCGCCAGTTCGAGGTCGCGGGGGTAGGTCACCTTGAAGTTCCCGTCCGTATTCTCCACCACCGTGGCCTTGCCGCCGGAACGGATGAGCAGGGAGATCTCGTCGGTGATTGACCCGCCGGAATCGCGCGCATCCTGCAGCAGGGATTCCAAGGTGGCGAGCTCGAGGATTTGCGGCGTCTGCATACGCCAGAGATTTTTGCGCGAGACGGTTTCCACCGTGTGGAGTTCGCCATCCACCCGATGCAAGGTGTCGGTCACGGGTTCGGCGCAAACCGATGCGCCGGTTTCCGTGGCCGCGTGGTAGCAGGCACTGATGGCCTCGGGGGTGATGAGCGGACGCGCCCCGTCGTGCACCGCCACAAAGATCGGTCGCGGCCCGGAAAATGCGCCGATGCCACAGAGCACGGAATCCACCCGCTCTTTTCCTCCGGCCACGACGTTTTGCACTTTGGGAAAAGTTTCGGCCACGGCTTGAAAATCCGGCATGCGTTCCTGCGCGCAAACCAGCACGATGTGATCAACATCCGCACAGGCCGCGAAGGCCGCCAGGCTGTGGGCAATGAGAGGGCGTCCGGCCAGCGGAGCGAAGAGTTTGTCAAAACCCATGCGCCGGCTCGAACCCGCCGCGACAATGACGGCAACGAGATTGGGAGAAATCGGCATGGCAGTCCCAGAGTATGGAAGCGACCGCTGGATTTTGAAGTTATTTCGCGACGGCGGCAGGATTCGGCGGAGAATCAACCGGCATCAACGATTTCATGATTCCGTCCTTTTCCGGCGAAGCCACCGAAGAGTTGTTCGTCTCCGGCCGGAAGATGCCCCGGTGCTCCCGTTTCCTGTCCCCCCGGGGAAGCCTGATGCGTCCGGTCGAATCCGGCTTCCTCCGCTTGCCTGGCGGAAAAAAACCTCCTTGACCTTCCGCGATGGCTCTTGCTGTTCTTGGGGAGGATTGTTGCCATCGGATGGCGTTGATTGTTGCCCGAATGTTGCCCAGAGCTTAAAAGAGTCAATTCCAGAGTAAAATCAACGTATTCAAACCCTGTAGCGCGCACCATTTTTTCTCATGATTACTATCCGACCCGTTGGGGGAAACCGATTCTTCGCCGCCTCTTCTTTACCATGAAACATCGTCTGGCCAGGGTTTGTGAGGTTCTCAAGCGGGAGTTGGGAATTCTGATTTTGCGGGAACTGACCTTTCCGTCGCCGCTGGTCACGGTGAGTTCGGTGGACATCACGCCCGATCTGAAGCAGGCCCATGTTTTCATCAGCGCCCTGGGCACGCCGGCGCAAAGGCGCAAGACCATCGCCCTGCTGGAACACAGCCGCGTCTTGTTGCAGAGCGGGCTTTCCAAGCGGGTCAGCTTGAAATACACTCCGCATCTGAACTTCCAACTCGACAACTCCATCGAACGCGGCATCCGCGTGCTCGGCATCCTCGACTCCCTCGAACAGAAAGAGGACGAAAAATGAGCCGGGCCACTTTCGCCGAAATCGCCGCGGCGCTTGAGAGCGCGCAGGAGATTCTGGTGGCCAGTCATTTGCGGCCGGATGGCGACGCGCTGGGCTCGACTCTCGCTTTCACGCTCTGGCTGCGTTCCCTGGGCAAAAGGGTCACGGCCTGGAATCAGGACGGCGTGACGCGGAATTTCCGCTACCTTCCGGGTCACGAACTGATCACCACGCCGGAGAGCACGCCGCGGGCTTTCGATGTCGTGGTCGCGCTGGACACCTCGGTGAAAAACCGTCTCGGCACCGTGCTCGAGAGCGTGGCGGCCGCAGGTTTGCTCATCAACATCGACCACCACGTCAGCAACGAGGCCTTTGGCGATCTGAGCTACATCGACCCGTCGGCCCCGGCCACCGGACAGATTCTCTGCGAGTTTTTTCAGGACCGGGGCGTGGCCCTGACGCCGGAGATCGCCACGAATTTGTTTGCCGCGGTTTCGACCGACACGGGGTCCTTCCAATACTCGGGCACAAACGCCCGGACCTTCGATGCGGCCTCCCGGCTGGTGGCGGCGGGCGTCAATGTGGCGGAACTTTCCGGCGCCATGTATGAGAGTCAGCCCCGCCGCCGGCTTGATCTGCTGCGGCATGCGTTGAACGAGGCCAAGTTTTCCTGCGACGGACACCTGGCCAGCTTTTCGCTTTCGCTCGCGACGGTGGAGCAGCTTGGGGTTCACCCCGAGGACAATGAAGGGATCATCGATCATTTGCGGTCGGTCGAGGGGGTGGTCTCGGCCGTGTTCTTTGAGGAATTGCCCGAGGGCAGGGTGCGCGTGAGTGCGCGTTCGAAGGACCCACGGGTGGATGTGTGCGAGATCTGCGGACAATTCGGCGGCGGCGGGCATCCGCTGGCGGCCGGGGCCCGGATCAAGGGCTCGCTCGCGGAGGTGGAGGAGAAATTTTTAGGAGCTGTATGTCATGAGATCCGTAACCGAAACTGACGGCGTCCTGCTGGTGGACAAAGCGCAGGGCATGACGTCACACGATGTCGTGGCCATCACCCGCCGCGCGCTCAACACGAAAAAAGTCGGCCACTGCGGCACGCTCGATCCGCTTGCCACCGGCCTGCTCATCATCACGGTGGGACGCGGCACGAAAATCCAGGACCTCATCATGAGCGAGGACAAGGAATACGCCGGCACCATGCGCCTGGGCGAAACGACGGACAGCCAGGACGCCGACGGCGTCGTGGTGGAAACGGAAACCGTGCCGAATTTTTCCCGCGAGGAAATCGAGGCGGCCTTTGAGAAATTCAAGGGCGACTTCTATCAGACGCCGCCCATGGTCAGTGCGATCAAGAAGGATGGCGTGCCGCTCTACAAGCTGGCGCGTCAGGGCAAGGTGGTCGAGCGGGAGCCGCGTTTCGTGCGCGTCTATGCCAGCGAGATTCAGGGACTGAGGCTGCCGGACATTGATTTCCGCGTCGTCTGCAGCAAGGGATTCTACGTCCGCACTTATGCGTTTGATATCGGCGGGTATCTGGGCTGCGGAGCGCATCTGCGTTCGCTCCGCCGGACAAAATCGGGACGCTTCAGCGTCGAGGGCGCGGTGACGGTCGAGGAGTTAAAGACCCGGCCCCGCGAGGAGATCGTATCACGCATTTTGAGCCTGCCGGAAGTCTCCCGCCTGCGCGGAGCGTGAGGGCGGGGTTCGAAGTTTTAAGTTTTCAGAATTAAGTTTTAGGAAGAATCCATCGGATGCCAACCGGCTTCGTCTGGGTTCGGAAGCTAGAGCATATTCGAGCTAGATTGTCGCCATTGCGATGTCGCCACGGCACTCCGTTGCCGTGTCACAGGACCGCCCCAGCAGAGTGGGGCGACTACAGATGCGACAGACTAGTGCGGTTTAAAAAATGACGTAGGTGACAATGGTAGGATTCGACCTCCGGGCGAACCCCGGCCCGCCCGGAGGTCGGGCCCTACCGGGCGTTCCTTCCGCGGCTACAGTATTTCTAAAAATGCTCTAACTAGAAACCGCTCTAGAATGTGACGCCCATCTGGGCACCGAGGACGAGGGCGTTGGCGATGTTGCCGGTGCCGCCGGGGTTGACGACCCATTGCAGGTCGGGTTGGAAAAAGGCGAATTTATTGATCTGGATTTTGTAGTTGGCCTCGAAGACGAGTTCGTAGCTGGGGTAGCCGCCGTCGCTCTCGGAAACGCTGCGGGCGTAGTTGGTGCTGAATTTTCCATACACAATTCCGAAGCAGGCGTAGTCCTCGTTGCGGGTCGGGATCAGGCCCTTGTAGATCGCGCCGCCGTTCACTTGGAAGGGAACCTTGGCAATATTTTGCTGGGGAGAGAGGACCAAGGCGGACCAGATCGTCAGCCCCTGATCGCTGCCGGGGGATTCCTGGAAGACCATCTGGTCGGCGTGCCAGTAGAATCCGTAGGAGTTGCCGGCGCGTTCGGTCGTGCCGAATTGGGGGAAACCCCACGGGGAGTAATAGGCCCCGAACCAATAGTGACCGGGGTAACCTTTCCGCTCGGCCTTGGTCACGGTTTTGGCGGAGGATTTTCCGTCCGCCACCATCTTGCCGTCATTCGTCGCAGGGCTTTCGACCGGGCGCTTGAAGAATTCGGGGGTCCAGCCCAGTTGGGTGATCAATTGGACACCGTCGTTCGGGCGCATGCTCCAGTCGAGCCCGTGGTAGTTGCGGACAAAGATGCGGTCGGAGACCTGGTAGAGGCCGAGCATGCCGTTGAGTTCGGGGGTGGGTTCCACCCGCAGGCGGGTGCCCCAGACGGCCCACGGGTAGGCGGAGAACTGGGTGTTGACCGGCAGGGCCTGCGGGTTGCCGTCGATGCCGTTGTTCATGTAGAGCCAGTAAATGGGCGAGGAGGCGAAGTCGTCGCCGGTGGCGAAGCGGCCGAACTTAAGGGAGACCTTGTCGTCGAAAAAATTCTGCTCGAAGGCGAGGGCGTAGAACATCACCGCCGAGCCACCGAAGACCTGCTGCACGGTGAACTGATTGCCGAGGTAATCCTGGGAAAGACTGGTGCCGTCGCGGTTGAGTCCGCTCACGGTAAGGGTCATGCCCTGCCAGCCGATGAGTTTGTCGAAATCGAGGGCGACACCGAAGCTGGTGTTGTCGCAATAGGTGAATCCCTGGTCGATGCCGCCGACGGGATTGCCGGCGATGTTGTTGGTGTAACTGGCGGAGATTTCCACGCCGCTGTCATCAAGCATGTTGCGCAGGCCCCACCAGTCGCCGAGGGCGGCCCCGCCCTGCCACCACTGCGACGAACCGATATAGTTCGACGGATAGGGATTGTAGTAGTCCCAGAAGCGGGAATAGCCGTTGGGGTCGGCCAAGGGAAGGGGATCGGCCGTCTGGGCCTGGAGGGCGGGCGCGGCGGCGAGGAGGAGACAGGCGAGGATTTTTTTCATGGGGTAAGGAACGAAACCCCGTTTCAAGCAGAAACGCCCGGACTTGGCAATTTTTCTGCGGGGTCAATCGGTGGATTCTGCCGGCACCAACCGCACGATTTTGTCCCCATCGTAGATCACGTAAAGGAATCCGTCGTCGAACGCCCGCACATCACGGACCCGGCCGGTGCCGACGAGCAATTCCTCCTGCTGCGCCACCTTCTCGCCGTCGAGGCGCAGGCGGAAGAGCCGGTTCTGGGCCAGGGCGGAGACAAAGAGGTTTCCCTTCCATTTCGGAAAAGCCTCACCGGTGTAGAAATCGATCCCGCAGAGCGCGGGCGAGGGGATCCAGTACTTTACCGGCTGCTGCATGCCATCCTGCGAGGTGTGATCGGTGATGGGGGTCCCGCTGTAGTTGATCCCGTAGGTGATGACGGGCCAGCCGTAGTTTTCGCCTTTGCGGATGATGTTGAGTTCATCGCCGCCGCGCGGGCCGTGTTCGGTTTCCCAGAGCAGTCCGGTGCCGGGCTGGATGGCGAGGCCCTGGGGATTGCGATTGCCGTAGGACCAGATGGACGAGCGCGCGCCGGCTTGGTTGACGAAGGGATTGTCGGCCGGCACGGAGCCATCGTCGTTCAAGCGATGGACCTTGCCCTTCACGTTGTCGAGACGCTGGGCCTGATTGGCCGGAGTGGTAACATCGCCGCGGTCACCGATGGAGAAGAATACGTGACCCTTGCCGTCGAAGACGATGCGGCAGCCAAAATGAACCCCACCGCCGGAGCCTTCCCCGGCGGGGGGCTCAAAAATGGTTTCCACATCCTCGAAGCGATTGCCCTTGAGGCGGCCGCGCACAACGGAGGTGAGGGGACCCTTGGGCAGGGCCTTCGAAAACGAAAGATAGATCCAGCCGTTTTTGGCGTAGTCCGGATGCAGGCGGATATCGAGCAGGCCCCCCTGGCCTCCGACGGCCACCCCAGGCACGCCTTCGACCGGATTCTCAAGCAACTTGCCGTTCTCAACGATCCGCATCTGCCCGCCTTTCTCCGTGACGAGAAAGCGCCCGTCGGGCAGCTTGACCATGCCCCAGGGATTTTTCAGTCCGTCGGCCACGATCTCAACGCGGAAGTCCCCTTCCTCGGAGTGCACGATTTTTGCGGGATCAGGCTGACCGGCGCCGAGCGTGGCCAGCGTGGCCAGCAGCAGGCAAAAACTGCTAGAAAAAGCGCCGGGCCGGGGGATAGTGGGAAGCTTGCGAAGGATTGTCATAGGTCTTGGGATCGTGTTGCCGTGGTTGTGTTCCTGCCCGGAGCAAGGCCGGCCGGTTCCGCCGGCGAAACTCACCGAACAACTGGCCCAAGGCAAGATTCTCTACGAACAAAGTTGCGCGCAGTGTCACTACGACGGCGCAGGCAATCCGGTGGCACCGGATTTGCGCGGGTCCAGCGTGCTGGCCGAACCGCCGCAGGCCCTGGCCCGAATCATTCTGGACGGCCGGCAGGGGGTGAGCATGAAGGACGGAAAGAAACTCAATGGCATCATGCCGCCGCAGGCTTATCTCCGGGATGAGGAAATTGCGGCGGTCGTGGTTTACGTGCGGGAGGCGTTTGGCGACAGGCGGGACGCCCTTTCTCCAGCGGCCGTGGCGGAGATCCGGGCTGGCCTTAAGGATTAACGCGTTCGAGATTGGCCGAGCCGTCGAAGTTCAGGACAGCGCGGAAACCATCGTGCAGGGGAAGAGCCGGGGTGCTGGCTCTCCACGGGGCGGCGGCGACGCTGGGATGTTTTTGATCGGTTTCGCTGAGCATCCAACGTTCATTGCCGGGAAGCTTATCCAACCGGTTGAGGCGCAGCGGATCGGATGTTTTCACGGTTTCGCCGGTCGATGCGGTGATGAGAGTGCCAAAGGGAGTAACGGTCTGTCCCTCGAGCATGATCGAGGCGTTCACTACGTAGATCCGAAGATCGGTCATTCGGCCGGAGGGGGGATTGCGCCGATAGGCATTGGGGATCATGCGCTGCACGAGATAGGGAGCATCGCGGTGCGCGATGTCCAGATAGGGCGCAAGATCCCGGACGATCCGGCCGTCGCGTGCCGGGTCGTATTCCATGACCTGTCCCGGCCAGAGCGGTCCGGGCAGCGCCTGATCGTGTTCGCCGGCGTAGAGATGAATGGCATTGCCCAGGGTGCGCAGACGCGCCACGGAATCGGCCTTGTCGGCTTCTTTGAGTGCGCGCCCGCCGACGCCCAGTCCGAGCGTGGCCAGGGCCGTGCAGATGGCCAGAACAGCCAGCAGCTCCAGCAGGGTAAAAGCACGTTCCCTGAAACGTTGGTGCGGCATGGGCTGGAGGATAGCACGGGGAAAGGCCGCCTCCAACCGCCGAGTCATCGCGCCACGATGTTGACCAGCTTGCCGCGGATGACGATGACCTTGGCCACGGTCTTGCCCGCGATGGCTTCCTGCACTTTGGGCAGAGCCAGGGCGGTTTGCTCGATCTCGGAATCGGTTGCATCGTTTCTCACCGTCACGCGGTCGCGCACCTTGCCGTTGACCTGGATGCCGTATTCGACCTCGTCCACCACCAGGAATTTCTCCTCGTGCACCGGCCAGGGTTGGGTGGAGGCGCGGCCATCGAAACCGGGAAATTTTTGCGCGAGGCGCTCCCAGAGTTCCTCCGCCAGATGCGGCGCAAAGGGCGACAGCAATGGCAGCAGGACGCGCAGAGCCCCCACCGGGCGCGGGTTGGCATTCACGAATTCGTTGGTGCAGACCATCATTTGCGCGATGGCGGTGTTGAAGGAAAAAGCGGCGATGTCCTCGGTGACCTTTTTGATCGTGGCCTGGACCACGCGCAATTGGGAGGACGTCAGGTCGCTGTCCGTGAGGGTGGGGGCAATGATCCATTCCCCTTCCTGGTTTTCCTCCATGGCCAGACGCCAGACGCGGGCCAGAAAACGATAAAGCCCTTCCACGCCCTTCTGGCTCCACGGTTTCACCTGGTCAAACGGCCCCATGAACATCTCGAACAACCGAAGGGAGTCGGCCCCGAACTCCGTCACCACGTCATCCGGATTGATGACGTTGCCGCGGCTCTTGGACATTTTCTGCCCGTCCTCGCCCAGGATCAGTCCCTGATTGACCAGTTTAAAAAATGGTTCCGGCGTGCTGACCTGGCCGAGGTCGAAGAGCACTTTGTGCCAGAAGCGGGCGTAGAGCAGATGGAGCACGGCGTGTTCGACGCCACCCACGTAGAGGTCCACGCCATGCGGCTGCATCCAGTAGCGCTCCCTGGCCGCATCGACGGACGCGTCGGGATTTTCCGCATCGAGAAAACGCAGATGATACCAGCAGGACCCCGCCCATTGGGGCATGGTGTTGGTCTCGCGTTCGAATCCATCGGGCAATTGCACCCAGTCGGTCGCCTTGGCCAGCGGGGGGCGTCCGTCGCCGGCAGGCTTGAAGTCCTCCAGGTCGGGAGGGAGCAGCGGCAGTTCGCTTTCGGGGATGGCGTAATGGCGTCCGTTTTTCCAGACAATGGGAAACGGTTCGCCCCAGTAGCGTTGGCGGGAGAAGAGCCAGTCGCGGAGTTTGTAATTAATCGTGCCGCGGCCCAGGGTGTTTTTTTCCAGCCAGGCGATCATCTGTTTCTTCGCTTCGGCTGTGGGCAGTCCGTCGAGAAAACCGGAGTTCACCGCGAGGCCTTCGCCGGTGAAGCTGGTCGTGGCATCTGCATCCTGCTGATGCGTTTCTTTCACTCCGCACCATTTCAAATCACCGAGACCAGCCTTCGCCGGATTGGCGAGAACGTACCGAATCTGTCGGTGGAATTCCTCCGCATCACGGATGATATGATCGAAGGACTCCCTCTGCCAAAAATCACCGGATCGCTCGAGCACCTCGTTGGCTTTATTGGCCGTGAAGGATTTCCATGAGTGAAGGATGCCGGAAAGATCTTCACCATCTCGGGGTGTGAAGATTGCATGAACATGGTTCGGCATGATGCACCACGCCAGGAGATCGTATCGTTCGCCGTCGAAATGCTTGAGGGCGGATTCCACCATCTCCGCGATTTTCGGGTCGCGCAGGGAGCAGGCTCCGTGACCGGCATCCAGCAGGACTTCGATTTTTTCGCGAAAGAGTTTTTTCCAATCCGCCAGTTCGGTCGGAGTGAGGGCTTGGCCACGTTCTGCCTTGGCCAGAAGGTGACGCCGGTCTTCGGCAAGTTCGGCGAGAACGTGCTGAGGAAGCGAGTCCGCCAGGCGGAAGGTGACGGCATAGGTCACGGAGTGCTGGGTCCAATGGGGGAGGTTGGCTCCTTCGCGGATTGCGATTTTATCCAGCTGACGCATCGGCTGGAAGCCGATGCCACTTGATTGTTGGACAACCTGACGGATGGGCAGGCCAAACTTTTGCGCGAACTCAAAATCGCGCTCGTCATGGGCCGGCACGGCCATGATCGCGCCGGTGCCGTATCCCATCATCACGTAATCGGCGATCCAGAGGGGAATCTTTTCGCCGTTGACCGGATTGATGGCGAAGGCTCCGGTGGGAACGCCGGTCTTGTCTTTGGACAGCTCCGTGCGCTCGAGGTCTGATTTTGACGAGATCTGTTTTTTGTAGTCCGCGACGGCGGCACGGTGCTCTTTCGTGGTAATTTGCCCGACCAGCGGATGCTCCGGGGCCAGCACCAGGTAGGTCGCGCCAAAGAGTGTATCCGGGCGCGTGGTGAAAACCTCAATCCGCGATTGACGCGAAGACTCGCCCTCCGGGTTGCTTGCAGCAATCTGTCTCGCTTCGCTCGGCTCGCATTCCACCATCCGGAATTCCACCAGCGCTCCTGCCGAGCGCCCGATCCAGTTTCGCTGCATGAGCTTGAGCGACTCGGGCCAGTCGAGCGGTTCGAGTTCGTCGATCAGGCGCTGGGCATAGGCGGTGATGCGGAGCATCCATTGGCGCATGGGGCGGCGTTCGACCCGGAAGCCCTTGCCGGTCCATTCCCCGACTTCCTCGTTGGCCAGCACGGTGCCGAGATCGGGTGACCAATTGACCGGCTGTTCGTCCACGTAGGCGAGGCGCTTGCTGTCGACGTAGTCGCGCACAGCCTCCGCGCCCTGCGCCTCGATTTCCCGCGGAATGGGGAGTTGCGTGATGGGGCGGGCCTTTTGCTCGTTTTCGTCAAAGTAGCTGCCGTAGATCTGCAGGAAAATCCACTGCGTCCATTTGTAGTAATCCGGTTCACTGGTGGCGAACTCGCGGCTCCAGTCGTAGGAAAATCCGAGTTGTTTGAGCTGGCGGGTGAAGTTGGCGATGTTGGCCTCGGTGGTGACGCGCGGATGCTGGCCGGTTTTGATGGCGTATTGTTCGGCGGGCAGACCGAAGGAATCCCAGCCGGCGGGGAAAAGGACATTGTGTCCACGCATGCGCAATTGCCGGGCCACGATGTCGCAAGCCGTCTTTTGCAGCGGATGGCCGATGTGCAGGCCGTCCCCGCTGGGATACGGGAACATGTCGAGGATGTAGGTCTTCGGGCGGGCCGGATCGAATCCCGGATCGCCCGGATCGGTGGCGCGGAAGGATCCGTCCTCCAGCCAGCAGTGCTGCCACTTGGGTTCGAAATCAGAAAAGGGAAATTGCTTGCGTTGCGTGGCCATGATGAAAGGGGTGGGGAATATGGCAGAGACCCGCGCATCTGAAAACCACCGTTTGCTGGTCTCGACCCGCAATGCTCACAAAGTCGGGGAAATCCGGGCTATTCTGGGGGATTCGTTTGAGGTCTTCGATCTGTCGATTCTCCCCCACCGGCCCGAGGTCGAGGAAACCGGGATGACTTTTGAGGAAAATGCCACCCTGAAGGCCGTGGCGGCGTCGCTGCTCTTCGAAGGCTGGGTGATCGCGGATGATTCCGGTCTGGAAGTCGATGTCCTGGAAGGTTCGCCCGGGGTGTATTCCGCCCGCTATGCGGGAGGGAGTGCCACCGACGCGGACAACAACGCGTTGCTCTTACGAAATCTCGCGGGCGTGCGGGGCAAGGAACGATCCGCGCGCTTTCGCTGCGTCATCGCGCTGGCACGGGCCGGGCGCAAACTGGCCGCCTTCAGCGGCGCGGTCGAAGGCCTCATTGTCAACGAACACAAAGGCACGGGGGGCTTCGGTTACGATCCGCTTTTTGTGCCCGACGGCTATGGCGAAACCTTCGGTCAGCTTCCGGCGGAGGTCAAAAACCGCCTCAGCCACCGGGCGCAGGCGTTGGAGAAACTGCGCGAATGGCGCGGCTGGTGGTGACTAGTTGGCCGTCGGGGACGGTGAAGCGGCGGCAGTTCCCTGACCGAGCCGGCTCATTTCCGCGACCACATCATCTGTAATATTGAGAGAAGAGTCATAACCGAGCACCACAATATCGCTTTTTACCAGCACGGCGGTGAGACCCTTGCCGGAGGCAATCTTGAGAGCGATGGGTTTGACTTCCTCGCGGAAACGATTGACCAAGGCGAGCCGTTTGGCGCCGAGTTCCTGCTGCGCCTGCTGCTGCTTTTGCTGGAACTGGAGGTTCAGATTGCGGGCCATTTCCGCCAGTTTCAGGTTGTCCGCCTCGGTGGGTTTATTGCCCGCGGCCTGTTTGACCCGGGCGATTTCGTCCTGATATTCTTTTTGCGTTGTCCCGAGTTGTTCGCCCAGCGCGGCGCCGGTTTCTTTCAGTTCCTGGGTGATGACCGTGTCGCGCCCGAGCCGCTTGGCCGCGTCGTCCAGATCAATAAAGGCGACTCCACCCTTGAACGGGGTGGAGGAAACGGGGGCCGGTCCGCAGCCGTGGAGAGCAAGCCCGGAGAGTATCGCAAACGAAAAGAGAATCTTCTTCATAGAGTCAGCGTGGCACCTTGATCGGAAATCCGGCGCATTTCCAGAGATTCTTCGCCGGACCCCGGATTGACCGCCCGCCCCTGTGCGTGTATCTCTGGAGACATGTCGGCGTTGATGGAAGAAACTGCAGTGGGGGACCGGGTGCTGGAGGGTGGCCGGATTTCGCGCGAGGAGGCCCGCGAATTATACCGCCTGCCTCTGCAGGAACTTGGCGCGCTGGCGGATCATCGCCGCAATCTGGCCAAACAGAATGCCTATGACGGACGCGGGAGCGAAGTGGTCACCTATATCGTGGACCGCAACATCAATTACACCAATGTCTGCAATGTTTATTGCAAATTCTGCGCGTTTTACCGGACGGAGAAAGACGACGATCACTACGTCCTGAGCCTGGAAGAAATTGATCAAAAGCTGGACGAACTCTCCGCCGAGGGCGGCGTGCAGGTGCTTCTGCAAGGCGGACACCATCCCAAGCTGGGCCTCGATTTTTATCTGAACATGATCTCGCACATCCGCGGGAAATACCCGCAGATCAACGTTCACGGGTTCAGTCCGCCGGAGTTCAATCACTTCTCCCAGGTCTTCGGGATGCCGCTGCGCGAGGTCATTGAGAAATTCATCGCCGCTGGATTGGGCTCCATTCCCGGCGGAGGCGGCGAGATCCTGGTGGACGAGGTGCGCAATCGCATCGCGCCGTTGAAATGCAATAGCGATCAATGGCTGGAGGTCATGCGCATCGGTCACGAACTCGGACTGCGTTCCAGCGCGACCATGATGTTCGGGCATGTCGAAACGCTCGACGACCGGTTGGAACATCTCCAGCGCCTGCGGGACGCCCAGGATGAGACCGGCGGCTACACGGCTTTCATCTGCTGGACCTTTCAGCCGGAAAACACGCGGCTCCGCGCCGAGACGGTCACGTCCTCGGAATACCTGCGGATGCAGGCGCTGGCCCGCATCTTCCTCGATAACTTTGAGAACCTGCAAAGCTCCTGGGTCACGCAAGGCCCGAAGATCGGGCAGATCGCGCTCAAATACGGGGCCAACGATTTTGGCAGCGTGATGATGGAGGAAAACGTTGTGTCCAGCGCGGGCACGACCTTCCGGCTGAATGCGCGTGATATCGAGCGATTGATTCGCGAGGCCGGCTACGATCCGCGCCGCCGGAGCACGTGGTATCAGTTGTTGAATTGATGCGGCCCCGGGATGATGCGCCTTCGGCGCAGATCTCGCTACCGCCCGGTTCCTGCCGATGAACAAAAATCCCATGGGCAGGATGCCCATGCCACGGTATAAGCTTTTCATGCCCGACCCCGCCCGCCTGACTATTGGACAACTCCGCGCGGAAGCCCGGGCGGGTGCTCTGGCCGCCCGCGTTCATGCGCAGGTGGAAGACACTCTTCGCAAGGAAGACCGCAACGGGAAACCGTTTTGGGAAATCCGGCTGCGGGATTCTGGCGATGCCCTGACGTTGAAGGCCTGGAATAGCACACCGCAATTCACTGCGGCGGAGGAATTGAAAAAAGGCGTGACCGTGCAGGTCGAGGGGGAGTTTGCCATCAGTCCGTTCGGCCTCGATGCCCAGCGATGGAATCTGCGCCCGCTGCGCCCGGAGGAAGCGGTGGAATTGTTTGAAGGCGACGAGGTTTCCCGCGCGGCCAACGAGGCGGATTTTGCCTCGATCACCGCCCGGGTGGAGTCGCTGAACGATCCGCGCCTGCGGGCTCTGGCCTCGGCCTTTCTGGCCGAGTTCGGTCCGCGCTTCCGCCGCGCGGCGGCGGCGCGGGTCAATCATCACGCCTTTCGGGGAGGGCTGCTGCGCCATACCGCGCAGATGATGAAGTCTGCTGATTCCTTGAGCGGAGCCTATCCGCAACTCAACCGCGATCTGTTACTGACCGGTGCGCTTTTTCACGACTGTGGCAAACTGTGGGAAATGTGCCCGCCGGAAACCGGTTTCGAGATTCCCCGCGAACTGCGGGGCGAACTGCTCGGCCACATCAGTATTGGCATCGAGGTGGCCAACGCCTTGTGGCGAAAGTTGCCGCTGAAGGATTGGGAAAAACTGGCGCCCGATGCGGAGGAGGTCCGGCTGCATGTTCTGCATCTTATCGCCGCGCACCACGGCGAACTGCAATTCGGTTCGCCGGTGGAACCGAAGACCCCCGAGGCCATCGCCCTGCACTATATCGACAATCTTGATGCGCGGCTCGAAATGATTTTTTCCGCGTACGAAAAGCAGACGGAGGTCTCACCCGGTGTTTTTGACCGGGTGCGGGCCCTGAATGTCGGGCCGGTCAAGCCCCTGTCCGCCTTTGCCGCCGGCGGGATGTAGATCGCGGCCGCAGGCCCGCGCCATCCCGGGAAATCTCCCAAGTAAAACGCCGCCCTTCTTGCGAATGGCGGCGTGGCATCGAAATCCTCGAACCGATCCGGCTTTACTTGGTCGGCACGGTCTGGATGGTTTGCAGAATCCGGCCGGCAATCTTGTAGGGATCACCCTGCGAGTTCGGACGGCGGTCTTCCAGGTATCCCTTGTAGTCGTTGTTCACGAAGCTGTGCGGGATGCGGATGGACGCCCCGCGATTGGCCAGGCCGTAGTTGAATTTGTCGATGGACTGGGTTTCATGCAGACCGGTGAGGCGCAGGTGGTTGTCGGGGCCGTAGACGGCGATATGTTCGTTTTTGTACTTGTCGAACGCCGTCATCAGCTTCTCGAAGTATTCCTTGCCGCCCACTTCACGCATAAACTTGGTCGAAAAGTTCGAGTGCATGCCGGAGCCGTTCCAATCCACATCCAGGCCAAGCGGTTTGCAGTGGTAGTTGACGTCCACACCGTATTTCTCGCAGAGGCGCTCAAGCAGGTAGCGGGCCACCCAGACTTCGTCGGCGGCTTTTTTAGATCCCTTGCCGAAGATTTGGAACTCCCACTGGCCCTTGGCCACCTCGGCGTTGATGCCTTCGTGGTTGATGCCGGCATCGAGACACAGGTCGAGGTGGGTGTCCACGATCTCGCGGGCGACGTCGCCCACGGAGGAGTAGCCCACGCCGGTGTAGTATTTCCCCTGGGGAGGCGGGAAGCCGCCGCCTTCGGGGAAGCCCAGCGGCGCGCCGTCGCGGTAGAGGAAATACTCCTGCTCGAATCCGAACCAGGTGTCCGGATCGTCGAGAATGGTGGCACGGGCATTGGTCGCATGCGGAGTGCCGTCGGCCTGCAGGACTTCGTTCAGAACGAGCACGCCATTTTTCTTGGTGGGATCGGGATAAACCGCGACCGGTTTGAGCATGCAGTCCGAGCTGTGGCCTGCCGCCTGCCGGGTCGAGCTGCCGTCGAAGCCCCAGTTTGGAAGATCTTCGAGCTTGGGAAAGCTGCTGAAGTCTTTGACAAGGGTCTTGCCGCGCAAGTTGGCCACGGGGGTGTATCCGTCGAGCCAGAGGTATTCCAGTTTGTACTTCGCCATATTTTGATTGGAGTGTCTATTTTTGAGCGGGCCACGCCGGGTTTGGCCGCGATCTGTTGTTTTTTGTTTTCCCTGATGCCCCTTTTCGGCGGGAAAACATTTAGCAGGAATGATGCCAGGTTTGAAACAGGAGATTTTTTCGAGCGTGGAAGGACTTCGGGGCTTGCCTGACACCCGGTGGCGGTCATGCTCATTTGGTATGGAGCAGGTCAAGGACACCCTGAGGGCCGCGGTTCGGATCGGATACGACGGCAGGGTGCACAAAATTTTCCGAGGACCCCAGGCGGAGGAGCGTTTCGCCAACGAGGTGAAGGTGCTGCGTCATCTGGAGAAGGCCGGCTGCACTTTCGTGCCGCGGTTGCTGGAGGCTGATCCCGCCCAGTTGAAAATTGTCACCACGAATTGCGGCAACCGGGTGGACCACCTGGACGGTGAGCGGATGAGCGAGATTTATGCGGAATTGGAGCCTTTTGGCGTGCGCCACGACGATGCGGAGATGCGCAATGTGACCTACCGTCAGTCGGACGGGCGCTTCTGCTTGATCGACTTCGAGTTTGCCACCATCCTGCCCGGCTTTGAGCAAACGGATGACACCCCAGCCCCCCAGTGAGCCGAAGACGGAAAGCCTGCGGTGGTTCGGGTTGACCGATCGGGGCAAGGTGCGGGCCAACAATGAGGATTCCTTTTTGTGCCTGCAATTCGATGCGCGGGAAGTGCGGTATCTTGGGCGGATCGGGGAAGCGCCGACCGGCACCGAGGACTTCATCTTTGCCGTGAGCGACGGAATGGGCGGAGCCAAGGCGGGAGAATTCGCCAGCAGGTTGGCGGTAGAGAAAATCACCCGGCTGATGCCGCGGGCCTTCCAGCACTCCGCGACCGGGCTGGCGGCGGGATTCGAGGATGTTCTGACCGAACTTTATCACGAAATCAACCGGTCTCTCACGTATCTGGGCAACAGTGACGCGGATTGCTCGGGCATGGGCGCGACTCTGAGCATGTGTTGGTTCACGCCCGGTTGGATGTACTTCGGCCATATCGGCGATAGCCGGATCTACTACCTTCCCGCGCAGGGGGGGGGCATCCGGCAGATCACCCAGGACGACACCCACGTTGGCTGGTTGTATCGCAACGGCAAACTGAACGAAAGGCAGGCGCGGGATCATCCCCGGCGCAACGCCCTGCAAAAGGCTCTGGGGGCCGGACATCAGTTTGTCGATCCGCAAGTCGGGGCGGTGGCCTATGAACCGGGCGACACCTTCCTGCTTTGCACGGACGGTCTGATCGACGGACTCTATGATGCGCAGTTGCTGGAGATGGTGCGCGCGCCGCAAACGGACGCGGAATCCAACCCCGCCCAACGCCTCGTGCGGGCCGCGGTCGCTCTGGCCGGCCGCGACAACACGACGGCGCTGCTGGTGGAAGTTTGCCCGACACCCTGAACGCCCGGACTATTGCATTTTGACCGGCCTCTGCTCAGTTAGTGAGGTTGTGGATCTGATTGTGCGCCGCAAGCTGGGTGAGGCCCGCTGGAGGCTGACCATTCAGCGCTTTCTCCATCTCGGCGTCTCTGCGGTGGTGGCCGGACTTTCGCTCGTGTTCGTCTGGTATGGCCTCGGATTGTTTAGTCCCGGGATGCGCGCCTGGCCCGTTCCTGCTGTGGTGGCGTTGGGGGCGGCTCCCTTGCTGGCCGCTGCCGGCCTGGCCCTGTTTTGGTGGAGATCGCTTGTTGACGTGGCCCGGGAAGTCGATGCGCGCGCGGCGACCAGGGATCGCTTTCTCACCGTGTTGCAGTTGGATCGGAACGAGGCGTCTTCCCTGACCCAAGCCATCCGAACCGAAGTGGCCGCCTTTGCCTCCTGCCTGCAGCTCAAGGATCATCTGCGCTGGAAAATTCCCGGCAGAAAACTCCTCTGGCTGCTGGTGCCGCTGGCGGGTTTGGCCGGAACGGAGCTTTTCCGGCACTGGCGGGAAACCCGTCCTGAAGTGGCCGAGGCCCGGCAAATCGTCGAGAAGGCCCGCCTCGCCGCGAACGACCAAGCCAAAGAGACCCCCGGGTTCGAGAAAGTGGTCCGGGAATTGGAAATTGTCCGCGAGCGGCTGTCCGAATCGCCCGAACCCCTGCGTGACGCCCTGCGTGCCTTGGCGGAACTGGAGCAAAAACTTTCGGCGTCAGCCGGCGGGGCGTCGGCCTTGTCCTCCGGTGAGGCCGCGGCCTTGGCGGAGGCCTTGGCTGGCGGGCATTCGAAACTGGCGGCCGATTTGCGCTCCGGCCACAACGCGGATGCGGCGGAGGGCGTCGCCCGAATGGATCCGGAGGCCTTGGCCCAAGCCCTGGCCGAGGCGGCCCGCCATGTGGAGAATGCGCGCCTGCGCGAACTGGCCCGGCAGGGCGGGGCCCGCGCGCAAAAGCAGCTTGTCTCCATGTTGCAGAATTCCGGAGGCACGGCCGGGGACTCCGCCCGGCGCAAGTTTCTCTCCGAATTGAGTGACATAAAAAGCGGCACGCAGGCCGCGAACGGCGAGACGGACGGCGGGAAGGATGGTGAGGCCGGGGAGTCCCCGGACGGGGCGGAAAAATCCGCACCCGCGCGGGCTGACAACGCCCCTCCCGGCGGCGGGGCGGGTTCCGAGAAGGACCTGGGCCGCGGCACGGATCTCGCCGGCGAAGCCGATCCCGGTCAGGATCTCCGGGCCGTCGAGGACTTCGTCCCGGGACGGGCCGGGGAGGGGGCTTCGCTGGGGGAAAGTTTTCGCTCGGCGGGCGGTGATGATCCGAAGGCCGCCCAGGCCTATCGCTCCGCTTACCGCAGCGCCTTGCCGGCTGCGTTGGATGCCGTCAATCGCGAGGAGATTCCGTCCGGCTCCAGGCTGTTGGTCCGCCGCTATTTTGAAGCCATCCGACCGAAGGAGTGACAACGCCGGAGCCAAGGACTATGGACCAAGGACGAATGACTGGTGATCCCGAAAAACACGCCGCAGAGTTTCGTGAGGCGTTTCAGCAACTCCGGACCGAGATGGAAAAAGTCCTGGTTGGCCAGAGTGAGGCCGTCCTCGGTGTGCTGACCGCATTTTTTGCCGAGGGTCATGCCCTGCTCGAGGGTGCCCCCGGCCTGGGAAAAACCGCCCTCGTCCGTGCCCTGGCGGGCGCGGCCGGCTTGAATTTCTCCCGCATCCAGTTCACTCCGGACCTCATGCCGGCGGACATCATCGGCACCAACCTCATCGTGGAAGACGAACATGGCCGCAAACGCTTCGAGTTCGAGCGGGGACCCGTTTTTGCCAATATCGTCCTGGCGGACGAAATCAACCGGGCCACGCCCAAGACCCAGAGTGCCCTGCTCGAGGCCATGCAGGAACGCCATGCCACGGTGGCCGGGGTGCAGCATCCGATGCCAAGGCCGTTCCTGGTTCTCGCCACCCAGAATCCCATCGAAATGGAGGGCACCTATCCGCTGCCGGAGGCGCAATTGGACCGCTTCCTGCTCAAGCTCCATGTGGAATACCCTGGTGCGGACGACCTGCACGAGATCCTCCAGCGAACCACGCGCGAACATTCCCCCGCTGTCGCGCCAGTCCGTCTGGAAAATGCCGATCGTTTACGCGAGCTGGTTCGTTCCGTCCCGGCCGTTCGGGAGGTCGAAGCCCGCGCCATTCAGCTTGTGCTGGCCACCCATCCAGACCGCGCCGGGTCCGTCCCGCTGGCAAAAAAATTCGTCCGTTACGGAGCCAGTCCCCGCGGCGCGCAGGCCCTCATGCTGTGCGCAAAAATCAATGCCCTGCTGGACGGACGCTATCACGTGGCCAAGGACGACATCGATGCCTGGGCCATTCCCGCCCTGCGGCACCGCATTATTTTGAACTTCGAAGGGGAAGCCGAGGGCGTGACCTCCGAGGCCGTGCTGAAAGAAGCGCTGGCCTTGTAGTCCGGCCCCGGGGCCCTTTCTACTTTTTTTGAAAAAGGCTCCTGGCGTTTTGGTTTTCCACCGTGAAGAGCCCTCCCGCCATGGTCGTTCCATTCGGGTTGGCCGCGAGAGCCTTCACCGGGCCATTGAGCAGTGCACTTTGCGCGGAGACGGGAGCGTCTAACGTGCCATCGGCCTTGAGCCGCACGATGCTGCGGCAGGGCTGACCGAGGACGGAGTTGAAATTGCCCCCGACCACGATCTTGCCGTCGGTCTGCACGGCCAGGGCGAGGACGACGCCATTGGTTCCGGGCGCGGCGTTGTCGGCCCCTCCAAAATTTTTGTCCACGCTGCCGTCCGCTTTGTAGCGGGCAAGGTTCATGGTTTCGACTTGCCCGGCCTGGGTGAAAAGTCCGCCCACAACAATTCCTCCATCGGGTTGGATGGCCAGGGCATTGATCTGTCCGTTGACCCCGTTGGCCTGCTCCTCGGAGAACGCGCCATCGAGCGACCCGTCGGCATTCAGCCGCGCGATGTTGTTGCGGGGAATGCCGTTGACCGCGGTGAATCTCCCGCCGATCACGATTTTGCCATCGGTCTGAACAACCACCGCATTGACCTCGCCATTGACCCCTTCGCCGCCGGCAAAAGCCGAGGACACGGCGATTTCACTTTGCGCATGCGCGGCCGCGAGGGAAGTTGCCAGAATCAGGAGGAGTCGGTTCATGCCGACACTCCATCCCCGAATATTCCCGAAATCAAGCTCTCCCCGCTTGATTCGGAAGCCGGAATGAGCCATTCTCCGCTTTTACGCACCCGTAGCTCAATTGGATAGAGTGCCGGCCTCCGAAGCCGTAGGTTGTGGGTTCGACCCCCGCCGGGTGCAGATTTACTCTGTAAAACGTCTTTTTGGTAGCAAATCGGTAGCAAACCGCTTCTTTTTTTCGGGGGTGCTGCGCTGATGGCTTACGATCCGGAGTTCGAGGCGATTTCTGCACGGCAGCGGGCGGATGCTCAGGCGGTTTATGATGATTGGCTGGAGGCCTGATGGACCCGGAATACACGGCGCATGTGCGGGCTCAGGAGTTGGCGTATCTGCTGGCTTATGAGGAGTGGGAGAAGTCGGTTTCGCCCCAGGAGCGTTTGCTGCTGGGGGCGGCGGCTCCGGATCGGAACCAACACTCGCGGATGCAGACCGGCAGGGCGGAGGATGTGGGCTCGTCGTCGCGGGCTTCCGACACGCCGGATGGGGCCGAGGGCCTCGATGGCCCGGATTTTCGGCTTTTTGCTCGGGCTGATTGAATCCGCTTGGGGTCACAGGCTCAGTGCCTCGGCCCGGATGCTCCCGAGGAAACCCGTGAAGCACGGTGAATCCGCTGAGCCCGAAGCCAGCCGGAAGCCTAAAACGGTTCCCTCAATTTTGCTCTGGGGCACCGACAGGGAGACCGCGGTGCCATTCGCCGCGGTGAGCGACTTTCCGTTGAGGAGAAATTGAAACTCAAGATTTTCGCCCGAGGTTTTCCACTCGACCCGGAAGGTGTAGTTCTCTTCAGTCATGAGGACTTTGACATCTTCCGTTACGAGTTTCTGCTTGAGAGGGCCGACGATAATGGGGGCTCCGGGAATGAAGGCAAAACCAAAGAACTGCTCATTCATCTCGGTGCGATGCCAGGTCGCCTTCGGATCCCAAGAACCCGAAAAAAACTCCGGGTTGAAGCCGACCCCTCCCTCAACCAGCCGGAACGTGAATTCGTAGAAACCCTTCGCCGGGGTCTCGTCGGGAAATGGCCGGGTGAAGATTCGCAGCGGGGCGTTTTCCGGACCCGGCGTGACAAAGAGCGCGCGGGTGGAACTCTCAAACGGATTGGCCGGAGTGGATTCGGCATCAACAACTCCCCCTGTCTTGAGCCCGGAGATGTAAATGGGAAATCCTAACGGTGCGAAATTTCCATTCTTGGGCACCACTCCCGGCTCAAGAAAGCTCCAGTTGTCCACGACATCGGCCGCTCGAACGGCTCCCCCGAGAGTCAGGACAACCAAGAACAAGCCCAGGGGGGCGGGGAAGTTTGTGCGGCAGGTTTTCATAGGAGGGGATGAGATATCAGGATTGGAACTCGAGCAGGACTTTCACAACAACTTTTTTCACCGGGGACGGCCGGGCGACGGCGATCCCCGGCATGTGGACGTCCTGGG
>CAMASH010000018.1 GCA_945860745.1 Chthoniobacter flavus
GCTCGCATAGATCGCCATCCATTGCCATCTCGCTCTCAAAGCAAAAGAATGAAGGACGGAGGCGGTCTCCAATGCCATTCGGGGCTAACCCTTCCCGCGCGCAGGACGCGTGACAGGCCGCTTCGTGAACGCTCTTCCCGAGCAGGCGCAAGGGTCGAGTTTTAGCAGAAAAACGGATCCAAATGTCAATAGGCATGGCCTGACCCCTTCGACGTCAATTCTGCGCCGTGTGAAATTGTCCTTTCTGGTCGGGCGGCCATTCCCGCGCGAGGTGCGTTTGCGCAGCCGGATGATCTCGGGTGGCTGAATCCCCCGGCCAAGCTCGATAAGGCTCCGCGGCGGGTGGTGGAGCAGGCGGCGAAAAAAACCATGGGGTGGGGGGAATTGAGGACGGAGGCGAACCCGCGCGAGTTGCAGGCGTGGTTTGAAACCCTTCCGGAGGGCCGTTGGTTTGCGATTAAAGCAAAGGCTTTATTTTTAGACGGATTCGACAGCACGGACATCTTTTGATACCCCTGCGCCGCAGATTTGATGCGGCCGCACGAGTCTTCTCCTTTCAGCCGCGAAAAATCGTGCTATGTGATCGACCTAATGACGACCCAGCCCGCCCAGCCCAACCCGCCCCGCCGAGGGTTCCGGTGGGGCCGTGTCCTGGTGGCGGGGGTGCTCTGGCTGGTCGCGCTCTGGCTGGTCCATCCGCCGGTGCTGGCCCGCGTGGTGCGGTTCGGACTGATGCGGGCGGCGGCGGACGCGGACTTGCGGCTGGAGGTCGGAAAAATCCAGGCCCGGATCGGTCAGCCGCTGGTTTTTGAAAAGGTGCGCCTGCGGGCGCAGGACGCCGCGGTCTCGCGCACGGCGGCGGATGCGGCCCGGGTTGAGATCGGGTTCAATTGGCCCTGGCAGGCTTTCTCCGGGGAAAAGCGCGTGGTCCGCGCCGTGCTGGTCGAGGACCTGCGGGGCGTCTTTGATTTGCGACCGCCCGAGGGAGCGGCCCCTTCGCCGCTGCCGGATCTGACTCCGGCGGAACAACGGGCCCAGGCGGAACGGACTTTGCAGTTTCTGCCGAAACGAGCGGAGTTGCGTCACGCCAGCCTGGAGGTTCTCGCGCCGGAGCAATCCTACTATTTGGAAGACGCCGCGGCGGTTTTCAGCGAAGAGGCCACCGGAAAATTCCACGCCGCGGCCGCCGAGATCCATGCCGGCAACATTCATGAGAGCCTCGGCACGCTGGAGGGGATCACGGCCTGGAAGGGCGGGACGGCTTATCTGGCCGATCTTGCCGTGCGCGACGGACTCAAAATCGAAAACTTCCTCATCGAACTCGCCCGCCCCGGCGGCCTGGCCATGGGATTGGACGCGGCCGTTTACGGGGGTTCGCTGCGGGCCGATGTTTCTCTCGGCACTCAAGCCGGCCAGGTGGCGGTCGATGCCGCGGTTTGGGCCTCGCAGGTGAATGCGAGTCCGTTGTCCACCCTGCTTGGCTTGAAGGGAAAAGCGGAGGGCGTCCTGCGCGAGGGACGGTTCACCTTCCGGGGCATCCCGGCCCAGGCCCTGGACGGCCAGGCTTCGCTGCGGCTGGCGGCGGACGGATTCCGCTGGAACAAACGGGGTTGGGAGTCGCTGAAAATCGGCGCGAATTTGATCCACCGGCGGCTGGCGGTGAGTGATTTTGAATTGCGGCAGAAAGACAACACCCTCGCGGGCAATGGCGAGGTCCTGGTCACACGGGACTTGCACGGTTTGGCCAAGGCACCATTTCTGCTGAATCTCTCGGGCTCGATCAAGGACCTGGGCGCGTTGGCGGGATTGTTTGGTCCGCCCTTCGACGAGATGAGCGGACGCATGAGCCTGAGCAGTTCGGTCAACGGGCAGGATGGACGGCTGACCGGTTTCCTGAGTCTGGAAGCCTCGGACATGAACTTCCGCCAACATCCGATTCAATCGGGACGGGTCGAGGTGAATTTTGCCAACAACGAGGCGCAGGTTTCGCAGTGCGAATTCTGGAGCGGAACGGATTACCTGCGGGGCAAGGGTGCGGTGGCCATTGCGGCACCGCATAATTACTCCGGCGAGATCCAGGCCCGCTCGGAGGACCTTGCCGCCTATCTCAGTTTCTTCCCGCAGGCGGGTGTTCCCGCCATTTCCGGCGGCGCGGTGCAGGTCCGCTGGCAGGGCGACGGCACCACGTCCGCGCATTCGGGGGCCTTCAATGTTTCGCTCGATCAGTTCGTTTCGGAACGCACGCCCAGCGGACTGACCGGACGTTTCGCGGGCACCTATTCGCCCCAGAACGTCTACTTCAGCGGCTTCGAGCTGGACCAGGGTCCCCTGCGTTTCTCCACCCAGGCGACTCTGGCCAATTCCGGCCTCAAACTCAAAAACGCCATCCTGCGCGGCGGCGGGCGCGACCTGGCCGATGCCGAGATTTTTCTGCCGCTGGATCCCTTCGCCCTGGCGGCCGGCAAACCGTTGCAGGAAGCCATGCTGCCGGATAAGGAGGTCTATGCCAGCGTGGCCTCGCGCGGCTCCCTCGGCCTGCGTGATCTGCTGCGTCTGGCTGGCAACGATCTGCCGGTGGAGGGAACGCTCCAGCTCGCTCTCAAGGCCTCCGGTCTGCCCGCGGCGCTGGCCCTTGACGGAAAAATCGAAGGCCGCGGCCTGGCCATGCGCTTTGAAAACGAAACCGGTCCGGTCTCGCAACTCGACGCCACCCTTCGCGCCGCCAACGGCACGGCGGTGCTGGCTGGCGTGGTGAATACGCGCGGACTGCCTCCGCTCACCCTCAAGGCGGAGAGTCCGTTCGGGTTTGCCAGGGCCGCCGATGGATCCCTGCGCTGGATGAACCCGGACGGACAGATTGCCGCGCAATTGGAAATCCCCAAAACCAACCTGGGAATTTTCCGGGCCTTTTTTCCCGGCGTGCAAAACATCGAGGGCACGTTGTCCGGCGGCCTGACCGCCACGGGCACGGTGGCGAAGCCGGAACTGAACGGCCGGCTCGCCCTCACCGGAGGCCGGATCAAGGTCTCCACCCGCGCCCCGGTCCTCGGGAATCTGAACGGCGCGGTGAAGTTCGACCCGGCCGGAGCCACCATCGAAAAATTCACCGGCGATGTCGCCGCCGGTCCGTTTGAAATCCGCGGCGGCGTTTCCTTCGCCGATTTTTCCAACCTGCAATACGACCTGATCTTCAAAGGCGACAAAATCCTCCTCGCCCGCGATCCCGGCCTGCGTCTGCGGGCCAACGTCGATCTTCGCGCCGCGGGCAATTCCGCCGCCGGATCGGTTACGGGTTCGGTGCGTTTGGTGGACGGACGGATTTACCGGCGGCTGGAGATCACGCCGCTGCTCGCGCCCTCGCCGGTGGACGAGGCGTTCTTTGTTCCCCCGCGTTTCGACGGCTTGGCACCCGCTCCTTTCGGCGCGTGGAAGTTGGACGTTACCATCAAAAACGAGACCCCTTTCACGCTGGTCGGCAACCTGGCTGCGGGCGAGATCGTGCCCGACCTGCGCCTGACCGGAACTCTGGGGCGGCCGGTTCCCATCGGCCGCATCGAGGTGAAGGGCGCCCGCGCGTTCCTCCCGTTCACCACAATGAATGTCGACAATGGATTCATTGATTTTATCGAGAGCGATCCGTGGATGCCGCAGCTCGACATCCGCGCCTCCGCGCAGGCCCTCGACTACGACGTGCAGGCCTTGGCCTTCGGTCCCCTCAACGAACGCCACCTCATCCTGCGCTCCGATCCGCCCCTGTCGCAGGAATCGCTCATTCTCCTGCTTACGGCGGGTCTGCCGCCCGGCGTCTTTGCCGGGGCGGGCTTCGGCGAAGCCGCCGTCGGTCAGGGCGGCCTGCTCTTGCTGCGCGCCTTCGTCCGGCAGTTTGACACCCAAAAAGTCGATCTCGATTCCCTGGTCAACCGCCTGCAAATCAGCTCGGTGCCGCCGGAGCTCCAGGGCCGCCGGGCCACGCTGCGCGGCAGATTCCGGCTCTGGCAGGGACTTTCCCTCATGAGCGAACGCGACAGCTTCGGGTTTTACAACGCCGGGGCGACCTACAGCCTGCGTTTTCGATGAAGAAACTTTTCCTCGTGGCAACGGGGATCATTCTTCTGGCGGACCCGGCGCGGGCGCAAAACGCCGGGGACTTTTCTTTCGAGGGCGGGACCGTTTTCACCCGGGCCGAATTGGTCCGCGCCCTGCGCCGCTATGACCTCTCGCTCGATCCTCCCATCGAGGCGACCACCGCGGACGATGCCGCGTATTTTCTGCGCGAGTTTCTTTTCGGTCAGGGCTTCCCCGAGGCCGAGGTGGGCTATGCCATCACGGGCAGGCAGGTCGTCTTCACGATCACGGAGGGTCCGCGTTTCGAACTCGGGCAGGTGGATTTTCTGGGTTCGGAAGTCGTCACCCGCGAGCGCATGCGGGACATCCTCATCGCCCAGGTGCGCCAGCAAACGCGTTCGCCTATTGGCCGGCTTCGCTATGTGGAAAGCGCGGTGCAGGACGGCGCCGAACGCATCCGTCTGGCCCTGGTGCAGGAAGGGTTCCTGGACGCGCAGGTCACCGCGACGCCGGCCTTCGAAGGGATGCTGGTCAATATCAGCAGCGCGGTGGAATCAGGTCGGCAATACCACATCCGCGAAGTGATTTTGCAAGGCGGCGGAATCCCGCCGGATGCCGAAGCGGCCGCGGCGGCCTTTCGCGAAAAAATCTACCGCCCCGGCGATGAATATCTGGCCCGTTCGCGGGTGCAGGATGTCCTGCGCAAGGAGGGATTCTTCGAGGCCAGGGTGGAGGAGCAGACGACCTTTCAGGGGGAAGACGGCTCGGTGCGCATCGTCCTGAACATCCAGCCCGGCGCACGCTACAGTCTGGGAAAGATCACCGTGGATGGAAACCGCCAGACGCTGGCCCTCGCCATCATGCGGCGGCTGGGACTGCGGCCGGGTGTCTATAATTCCTCGGCGGTTGATGCGGGCGTGAGACGGCTGTGGTTCAGCGGCGCGTTCTCCGACGTGAACATCAAGGAAGTTCCGACGAAAAACGAAACGGTGGATGTGCAGATCGAGGTCAAGGAAGGCCAGGCCAAACAGGTTTCCGCCACGGTGGGCTATGGCGAATGGAACCGCGCCTTCGCTGAGGGCGCGTACACGGATCGCAATTTCCTGGGCACCTTGAATCGGTTTTCCCTCAAGGCCTACGTCTCGCAGCGCAGTCATGGCCTCGGGGCCAGCTTGAGCGATCCGTGGTTTTTACAAACCGAGATCATCGCCACGGTGTCCGCTCTCTACACGCGGCTGGAACAGCCGGCTTACAGCGCCACGCAATATGGCGGCGGCGTCAGCATGGAACGACGAGATAATCCGGGCAATCAAACCGGCTGGCGATTGGGCTATCAATGGAAGGTGGTGACGGATTCCACCGTGGACGCCGACGACGAACTCGACGGGGCCGCGCTCAATTACACGCTGGGCGAACTGAGCTATCAACAGACACTCGACCGCCGCAATGACCTGCTCACACCCATGAAGGGCTACTACCTCACCGCCAAGGCCGATATCGCTTCGCAGTTTTTGCTCGGTGAAATTTCCTACGGGCGCCTGAGCGGACAGGCCACCTGGTATCTGCCGCTGCGGCCCATCATTCCAGAGCGGCCGTTTGTCCCCTTCGTCGTGCTGAACAGCCGGGCCGGTCTCATGCTGCCCTTTGCCGGAACGGAAGAAATTCCGATTCAGGAGCGGTTTTTTCTGGGCGGTCCGGACACCGTGCGCAGCTTCCAACTCGATGGCCTCGGGCCGAAAGATGCTGACGGCTACCTGGAAGGCGGCCTGGCCTATTTGCTGGGCAACGCCGAAATCCAATGGCCGGTGTGGAAAGCTTTCTACCTCGCGGCGTTTGTGGATGTGGGAAATCTCTCCCCCACCGTCGAAGACTTCAACTGGGACGAAACCCGCATCGGGGTCGGACTGGGCGGACGGGTTTACACCCCGCTGGGCGCCATCCGGGTCGATTACGGACACAATCTCATCCGCAAGGACGGTGATCCGGCCGGAGCGTGGCAGTTCGGATTCGGCTTCACCTTTTAGCCACCTGCCGCTTGCCTGCAGTGGAATTCGAGCTTACTTGAAGACCTGATGCGAATCCCGTGGCGTGTGATTGGAATTTTTGCGGCCGTTTGGGTCGTGGCGGCCGTGGTGATTCTTTGGGCCCGGGCCGCGCGTCCCACCCCGGCTTCGCTGGCGGCCTACATCGACAAGAATCCCATCGCCGATCTCGCCCCCGCCCAGCGCGCGAAGGTCATTGAGCGGGTGGCGGCCCAGTTGAACAAACTCAACTTTGATCAGCGGCAGGAGCTGCGAAAAACCCGGGACGACCGCCGGCTTTTCGAGCAAATGACCGAGGAGGAGCGCAGACGCTTCCTCGACCTCACCCTGCCCGAGGGCTTCCGCCAGCTCATGCTCGCCCTGAACAAGATGGACCCCGAAAAGCGCAAAAAACTCGTCCAGCGCGCCCTGGACGATATCGAGAAAGACAACCCCGAAGTGAACGAGCGCATCGACCGGGTCGAGGTGCAGAAGATGCTCTCGCAGGGGATGGATTCCTTTTACAGCGAGGCCAGCGCGGACGTGAAACTCGATTTCGCCCCTGTCATCGAGCAAATCCAGCGGGCCACGCAGAACATGCGATGAAGCGAAGTCCGGAAACCGTGGCATCGGGTGGATTCGCCTGCGGCTCAGATCTTCGCGGTCGCTTCGGTTCCCGCCGATGCGTCAACCCATCGGCAAGATGCCGATGCCACTTTGAATTGGGGAAGCGCGGCTTCACCGTGATCGAACTCCTCGTCTGCATCGCCGTCATCGCCCTGCTGGCCGGCATTGCCATTCCCTCCCTCAGCGTCGCCCGGGCCCGGGCCGAGGCCGCTCAATGCCTGGGCAACCTTCGCGGTCTGGGAGCGGCCTTGAGCCTCTATCTCGGCGAGAATCAAATGACCATGCCGCCCCTGGCCGCCGCGCGCGCCAACAAAACCGAGGAAGTCGCCGTGATCGACAACACCCTCGACCGCTATCTCGACAGTCCC
Source organism: Chthoniobacter flavus (assembly GCA_945860745.1). Taxonomy (GTDB): domain Bacteria; phylum Verrucomicrobiota; class Verrucomicrobiia; order Chthoniobacterales; family Terrimicrobiaceae; genus CAMASH01. The sequence continues at coordinate 7,082 of CAMASH010000018.1, forward strand.
AAGGTCTTCACCTGCCCGGCGGGACGGAAAATCGCCGAAACCACCGGCACGAGCTATTTCTGGAACAGCGCCCTCAGCGGTCAATCGATGGGCGGGTTGAACTTCTTCGGCTTCGTCACCGATCTCAGCAAAATCCCCGTGCTGGTGGACAAGGAAGGCTGGCACAAAAATACCGAGGACAAGGTCAACCACCTCTTCGCCGACGGACACGCCACCAAGGATCTGCGGCTTTTCGCGGAATAGAATATTATGGTCCGCCTCGAGAATCTTTCCAAAGCCTTTCGGGGCCGACCGGCCCTGACCGGGCTTTCGCTGGAAATCCAGCGCGGCGAAATCTTCGGCCTGCTTGGCCATAATGGCGCGGGCAAAAGCACGACCTTCGGGCTCATGCTCGGGCATCTACACCCTGATGGCGGCGAGGCCTTTATTGCCGGACATTCCGTGCAGCGCGACCGGGCCCGGGCCATCAGCCGGGTGGGGGCCATCTTCGAGACGCCCGCGTTTTACGAGTACATGAGCGGCTGGCACAACCTGCGCTTCTTCGTTTCTCTCTCCGGGCTCGTGCCGGATGAGCGGCTGATGGAGGCGGTCAAACTCGTCCGGCTGGAAAAGCGCATTCACGATCCGGTGCGGGCCTACAGCCACGGCATGCGCCAAAGGCTGGCCCTCGCGCAGGCGCTCCTGCCCGATCCCGAGTTCATCCTGCTGGACGAACCGACCGAGGGCCTCGATCCCGAAGGCATCCAGGAGATGCGCGAGATGATCCGCCATCTGCGCGACGAACGCGGGCTCACCGTCATGCTGTCCTCGCATTTGCTCTCCGAGGTCGAACTCCTCTGCGACCGCGTCGCCATCCTGCACCAGGGGCGGCTGATTTTTTGCGGTTCCTGGAAAAGCGGCGAACCGCAATGGCGCCTTGATCTCGACGACTGGGCCAAAGCCGCGCCCGTGCTGGAAAGAGTGGGGGCGGTTTCCGGCGGGAAAAATCTGGTGAGCCTGCGCGCGGGCGGCGACATGGCCGACGTGGTGGCCGCCCTCGTGCAGGCCGGAGTGCGGGTGCGCGCGGTCGAACCGGTCAAGGCCACCCTGGAGGATTTTTACATGGGACACATCCTGCCATGAGCCTCTTTCTGCGCCAACTGGCTGGAGAGTTGCGCAAGCTCTTCGCCCGCAAACGGACCTTCATCGGCTTCGGCGCGTTTTTGGTTTTTGAAATCGTGGTGCTGTTTTTGCTCCGGCTGGAGAAGGTGCAAGGCACCGTCCGTCGCGTCATTGAAAATGCGGGCTACGATGCCTCGGTCTATTTGTCGGGATTGACCCTCGGGTTTCTCATTGTCATGTGGACGGTCTTCCTGCTGGAAGCGCTCTTCCTCGCCCTGGTGGCCGGCGATGTGGTGAGCAAGGAAGTCGAGGATGGCTCGATGCGCATGATGCTGTGCCGTCCGGTCAGCCGCGGCCGTATTCTGCTGCTGAAGGGATTGGTCGCTGCTCTTTACACCTTTGCCCTCACCCTGTTCGTCATGCTGACGGCCCTGCTGGCGGGATTCCTCAACAGCGGGGTGGGTGGGTTGTTTGTCTTCGCGCCGCTGGAGGGCGTGTTTGCTTTTTATGATTTCTGGCCGGGGTTGCTGCGTTATCTGGCGGCGGTTCCCCTGCTTTCGCTCAGCTTGTTCACCATCACCGCGCTGGCGTTTTGTCTTTCGTGTTTCAACATGAAACCCTCCGCCGCCACCGTGATCACGCTGTCCATCCTTTTCGCGGATACGATCCTGAAAAACATCCCCTACTTTGAAAGTCTCAAGGGCCTGTTTCTCACCCACAAGATGGCGGGCTGGATTCACGTTTTCGATTACCGCATCCCGTGGGAGATGATGGTGGAAAATTACGCCTGGCTGCTGGCCATCAATGCCACGCTGTTCCTCATCGGCTGGCAGTCCTTCGAACGGCGGGATTTCAAGTCGTGAGCGTTCGTGTGGGGAATCTCGCCCGCGAGTAACCGCTCGTTAGCGCCGGGGAGATCCGGCCAGAGAAACTGATCCGTGACGGTGGTGTCCTTGGGCTGCCGTCGCATGCCGTGCTGGTACCGCAATGCGGCGGGAGTGTCCAGACTTCGCGCGGCGGGTGCATTGCGTGATTGAATCACCAAGCCGGATACCGCACGGTCATGCCTAGAGTGATGATCCGGCCCACATTGCAGGAACTCGAAATGCGTCCTTTGGGCCACTGGTCATGAGCACCGGGTCGTTTTGGAGCAGTCGATGGCTGCTGGGGGCAATTGTTGTGGTGGTGTGGATCGTTCTGCTAATCACCGCTTCACGGTCCACCCTATGGGATCGCGACGAAGCGCGCTACGCGACGGCCGCGCTCGAGATGGAAAAGTCCGGGAATCTCCTCTACCCGACCTTCAACCAGGAACTCCGCGCGGCCAAACCCGTGATGATCTATTGGTTGATGGCGGCATCCATTCAAGTTCTCGGACCAAACGAGCTGGGCGTCCGGTTTGTTTCCACCCTCGCCATTGCCCTGGTGTGCCTGCTGACCGGACTGATTGCCCGGGAGTTTCTCGAGACAGGTGCGATGGCCGCTGTGATCGCGGGCACAAGTCCGATGCTGATTCTTGTGGGAACGGCCGCGACGACCGATGCGACTCTCCTCTTTTTCATCCTGCTGGCCGAATGGGTTTTCGTGCAAGCCTGGCTGAACGGACCGCGCCGCTGGCATGTTCCCGTGATGGGGGCGGCCATCGGCCTGGCCCTGCTGACCAAGGGACCGGTGGGTCTGGCCGTTCCCGTGTTGTCCATCGCAACTGCTCTGGCCCTGGCGCGCGGACGATCCGAAGCAGGAGCCTTCGCCACAAAGCTGGCACTCGCCGGAGCGCTGGGCGTGCTGATTTTCCTGGCCTGGGGAATCCCGGCCAATGCCGCAACCGGCGGCGAGTATTGGCGCATCGCCATGGCCGAGGGAATGCCCCGGCGTCTGTTCACCGCCATGGAGAATCACGGCGGCGAGGGCCTGGTGCCTTTCCTGCTGCACCTGCCGTACTACCCGCTGGTTCTTGTCGTCGGGTTTTTGCCCTGGACCATCTTTTTGGCGCTGGTCCCGCAGTCCTTGCGTAATTTGGAAACCCCGGCACCGAACTGGGCCCGCAGTCCGCAGGGACTTCGCGTCCTGCTCACTGGCATGATCGTCCCCACCTTTGTGCTCATGACGCTCGTCGTCTCCAAGCTGCCACATTACATCCAGCCGGTCTTTCCCTGGTTCGCCATCCTCGCCGCCGCCGCTCTGCAGGCGGCCGGCAGCGCGGCCTTTGCCGCGACGGCCGCGCGACGAATGAGGGTGGCCTTTGTCGTCTTTGCCATGGCCGGTCTGCTCGCTGCTGCCGCCCTCATTGCCGTCCCTTGGCTCTGGCTCCCGCTGGCCTCTCTCCGTGGGGCGGGCGCGTTTCTCGGACTCTTCACGGCTGGCTTGCTCGCCGTGCTGACCTGGTTCTATTGGCAGGGTCGCCTGCAAACTGCGGCCCGGATCCACGCCGCCGGTATGATGGCGTGGCTGCTGGCCTGCGCCTTTCTGGTGCTCCCTTCCCTCGAGCAGATGGTCAAGCCGGCCCAATTGCTGGCCCGTGAAATCCAACCGCAAATCCCGCCCGCCGCCGCGATCGCCGCTCTCGGGTGGCACGAACCCGGCATGCATTTTTATCTCGGTGCGCGGCGGATTTCCCACCTCCACGGCGCCTCCGACCTGGGGTCCTGGCTGCAAGGCGAGGGGCCCCGCCTGCTTATCGTCAATGAAAACGCCGCCGCTGGAATCTCCCCGCCGCCTCCGGGTTTCCGCCTCCTTGCGACCCGCCGCGGCATCGATCACGTCCATGGCGGCGGCATCCGCCTCACCGCGTTTTTGCGCGAGGAAATTCCGGATCGCAGACCATGAAACAACTTTTCCCAAAAGTTACGAGGTCCACCCTGCGGGTCGCGCTACGCTCGCTGGTCGGCGCATGGAAGCGATGGCGGGAACCCGCGCTGACCAAATCCATTCCGCATCAACTCGCCATCTGCGCAATTTTCCGGGAGGAAGCTCCGTTTCTGGATGAGTGGATCACCTTTCACGCCGGAGCCGGGGTGACGCATTTTTACCTCTACAACAATTTTTCCACGGACGAATTCCGCGAGGTTCTCCGCCCATGGCAGAAATCGGGTCATGTCACATTGACGGAGTGGCCGGTGCCGGTCGGTCAGATCTCTGCCTACTCGGACTGCGTGAAGCGCTTCAAGAACGCCGCGCGGTGGATCGCCTTCATCGACCTCGATGAGTTTCTTTTTTCACCCCGCAACGTGGACATTCGCACGGTTCTCTCTCCGTTCGCCGATCGGCCCGGCCTGGAGATCTGGCAATACCATTTCGGGTCCAATGGTCATAGGGAAAGACCACGGGAATCTGTTCTCGATTCCTACACAAAGCGCGCTCCAGCCACTCAGACGACCGTCAAAACCATCGCCAACCCGCGCATGGTTTACAAAGCGGGGGTTCATCAGTTCAAGTATTGGACGGGCCGGGCGCTGGATTCTTCAAGGCAGATTGTCGCCAAGACCACCACGCCGGTTTTCGACCAATTGCGAATCAATCATTATTGGTCGCGATCCTTGGAGGACTTGAAGACAAAAATCAGACGGGGTGACGCTTCTACTGCGACGAAAAGAGACCCGGAACTGCACCTGGCCTTTGAGCGCGGGTTGAATGACGAGAAAGATCTCACCATCCAGCCGATCGCCCGCGCCATCCGCAAAAACTGATGCAATCGCCGGAGGGAAAATGTACAACCCACGCGATGGGAAAGGACGAACCGATTGCGATCACCGGAATCGGCTGCCGTTTTCCCGGAGGGGCCAACGGGCCGGAAGCATTTTGGCAACTGCTGCGCAACGGCGTCGATGCCATCACGGAAATCCCGCCCGATCGCTGGAACATCCCCGCCTATTACGACGCCGAGCCGGGGCTTCCCGGCCAGACGAACTCGCGGTGGGGCGGCTTCATCGAGGGGATTGATCAATTCGATCCCGCCTTTTTCGGCATCTCCCCGCGCGAGGCCGCGCTGATGGATCCGCAGCAACGTCTGCTGCTCGAGACGGCCTGGGAATCGCTCGAAGATGCCGGGTTTGTCCCCGATCCCGTGGCGGGTTCCCCCACCGGCGTATTCGTGGGCATTTCCACTTTCGATTATTGGCGCATCCAAGCCAGCTACCGGGACAAAACCTCCATTGCAACCCACAGCACCACCGGCACCGTGCCGAGCATCGCGGCCAACCGCATTTCCTATCTTTTCAATTTGCATGGCCCCAGCCTGGCCGTGGACACCGCCTGCTCCTCGTCGCTGGTGGCGGTGCATCTGGCCTGCCGCAGCCTGCGCCAAGGCGAATGCTCCACCGCGCTGGCCGGCGGGGTGAATGCGATCCTGATCCCGGACACCTTCATCGGGTTCAGCCAAATGTCCATGCTCTCGCCCGACGGACGCTGCCGCGCCTTCGACGCCCGCGGGAACGGGTTTGTGCGCAGCGAAGGTGCGGGCGTGATCGTCTTGAAACCCCTTTCCGCCGCGCGGGCCGATGGCGACCGCATCTATGCCGTGATCCGCGGCAGCGCGGTGAACCAGGATGGACGCACCAGCAGCCTCACTGTGCCGGGCTTCGATTCTCAAAAGGACCTGATCCGTGAGGCCTGCCGGGATGCGAACGTCGATCCTGCCGGGATCGACTATGTTGAGGCCCACGGAACCGGCACTGCGGTGGGCGATCCGATCGAAGCCGCCGCGATTGGTGCCGTCCTGTCCGGGAACCGCCGGCGCCCCTGCGTCATCGGCTCCGTCAAAACCAACATCGGCCACCTCGAAGCGGGCTCCGGAATTGCCGGCATCATTAAAACCGCCCTGGTGCTCGACCGTGGCGAAGTCCCGCCCAATCTGCATTTCCAGGAACCCAATCCGGCCATCGATTTTGAGAAATGGAAACTCCGCGTGCCCGTCGCCGTGGAGAAGCTGCCCCGCGAAGACGCTCTCGCCGCCATCAATTCCTTCGGGTTTGGCGGAACCAATGCCCACGTGATTTTGCAGGGCGTCGCCCGCCCGAGTCCCCTTGAAATCAGGGAATCCGCCAGCCTGCTGGTCCTTTCCGCGCGGGACTCGGAGGGCCTGCGGGCCCTCGCGTCCCACTACGCCGCCTGGCTGGACACCACGGACGAGTTGTTGGAAAACATTTGTCACACCCTGGGATCCCGGCGGGTACATTTTCCACACCGGATCGCGATTGCAGCGGTTTCCAAAGCCGAGGTTCGCGAAAAACTGCAGGCCTTCCTCGCCGCGGAAGCCCGTCCGGGACTTTCTCTCGGCACCGCCAAGCCACCACAAAAGGCGGTCTTTGTTTTTTCCGGTCAGGGTCCGCAATGGTGGGGGATGGGACGCGAGTTGCTGGCCAGCCACCGCGGCTTCCGGGAAAAAGTCGCGGAATGCGACGCCCTCTTCCGTCAGTGGGGCCGTTGGTCGCTGCTCGAGGAGATGTCGCGGGACGAAGCCACTTCGCGCATGAATCTGCCCTCCATCGCCCAACCGGCGATCTTCGCCCTGCAGGTCGCGTTGACGTCCTGGTGGCGCGAAAACGGCGTCGAACCCGCGGCCGTGATCGGACACAGCGTGGGCGAGGCGGCGGCGGCGCATCTTTCCGGCGCGCTGGATTTGCCCTCGGCCGCCAGGGTGATTTTTGAACGCGGCCGCTGCATGGAACTCGTGCCGCCCACCGGGAAAATGCTGGCCGCCGCGTTGTCGCCCGAGGCCGCCGTCCCCTGGCTGGCAGGCTTCAAGCGCCGGGTGGAAATCGGGGCGGTCAACAGTCCGCGCTCCATCACCATTTCGGGTGAGCCGGCCGCGCTGGACGAACTGGCCCGCAAGCTTGAAGCCTCGGGCATCTGGTGCCGCTTTCTGCGCGTCCATTACGCCTTCCACAGCGCGCAAATGGATCCGGTCAAAAAGACCCTCAAGGCCGCGCTGCGGGGAATCCTGTCGCGGACCCCGGCGATTCCCCTGTGTTCGACTGTCACGGGAAAGATTTCGTCCCAGGAAAAATTCGGAGCGGAGTATTGGTGGCAGAATGTCCGTCAGCCGGTGCGTTTTGCCGAGGGTATCCAGGCACTCGTCGAAGCCGGTTTCACCACCTTTGTCGAAATCGGTCCGCATCCGGCGCTGTCCGGTTCCGTCTCCGAGTGCCTCAAGGCCGGCGGCATCGAGGGGCTGACCACCCACTCTCTGCGCCGCGGTGAGGCCGAGGAGACCACTCTTCTCGGCGCGCTCGGTGCGCTGCATGGGCAGGGAGTTTCCTTTCACCGCCCCGCCCGGGGCCGTCACGTGAGGCTGCCTCTTCATCCGTGGAAACACGAGCGCTATTGGCATGAGGCGGCCGAGTCCGTGGCCACGCGGTTTGGTCCGCCCGGCCATCCTCTCCTGGGTCGGGCGTTGAACACGGCTGAACCCCTCTGGGAGTCGCCCCTCACCACGAAGCGGCTGCCCTACCTGGCCGATCATCGACTGAACGGACGCGGGGTTTTTCCCGCCGCCGCCTATGTCGAAATGGCCCTCGCCGCGGGGCATGAACTTTTTCCCGACGGGCCTCCGGTCCTCGAGGACATCGATTTTCTCCGCGCTCTTTTCCTGCCCGACTCCGACCGAATCGCCCGGCTGGAATTCCGTTCGCACAAAACGGACGGCACCTTTCAGATCAACGCCCAAGCAGGCGCGTCCCGTGCCTGGACCACCCACTGCACGGGCAGAATCCGCGCCGGTTCCGCGGCCCGACCGGAGGCGGTTTCCTTGCGCGAAATCCAATCCCGTTGCGCGGAGGAACGCTCGGGCGCGACGAGTTATGAGTTGTTCGAGAAAAACGGTTTTCAATTTGGCGATTCCTTCCGCGGCATGGCGCGCGTCTGGCGCCGGGATGGCGAGGCCCTGGGCGAGATCTGTCCGCCGCCCGGATTGAAAACCGGCGGATACTTCCTTCACCCCGCCCTCCTCGACTCGTGTTTTCAGGTCCTGCTCTCGGCCCTCCCACCCGCGGAAAGTGCCCGCGGGTTGTTTCTGCCGGCCCACCTCGGACGGATGCGTCTCCTGGCCCGGCCGGCGGGAAATATCTGGAGCCACGTCCGCCTGGTCGGGATCGAGGGCCGCACCATCACGGCGGATCTCCGGCTTCTCGACGACAGCGGCGGGGTGCTGGCGGAAATCAAGAGCTTCCGCTGCTCCGCCCTGGATCAACCAGCGGCGAAAGCTAACGATCTGGACGAATGTTTCTACGAAATCGCGTGGCGGGAGAGGGAACGCGAAGCGACTCCTCCGGCTGTCGCGTCCTGCTCATGGCTGTTGGTCGGCGGCGAATCCGCGCTCTGCCACGCCGTGGCCGCCCGATTGGAGTCCTGCGCTTTTGCTGAGGACGTTTCCGGGATCGACGATCGGTTGACCGGAAACATCGGGCACGTGGTGTACTTTGCCTCATCGTCCGACGATGCCGGTTCCGCCAGCATTCTCTGCGCCGGGTTGTTGGCCCTTGTGCAAAAACTTGCCGCCGGCGGCAGCGGGGCGCGATTGACGGTGGTCACGCGAAGCGCCCAGCCGGTGGAGACAATCATCTCTCCGGCGCAGGGCGCTCTGCTCGGACTGGCCCGCGTGGTCATCAACGAACATCAGGAAATGAACTGCCGGGTCATTGACCTCGGCGCGGCGGAGTCCGACGCGGAAACCGCCGGGTTGGTTTCGGAATTGCTCCACGGCGGCGAGGAGGAAATCGCGCTGCGCGGTGCGCGGCGGCTCGTGCCGCGGTTGGTGCGGGTTGCGCCCAAGCCGAGGACGTCCCGCGGCGACGCCTCACCGTTTCGTTTGGAAATCGTCAAGCCGGGCGCTCTCGACCAGGTGGAATTCCGCTCGATGAAACGGCAGCCGCCCGAGGCGGGCGAGGTCGAGATCGAAGTGCAAGCCGCGGGCTTGAATTTCCGCGATGTGATGAAGGTGCTCGGCATATATCCCATCGAGGAACCGGCGGATCATCTGCTGGGCGATGAATGTTCCGGCCGCGTCGTCGCGGTGGGTGCTGGCGTCGGACATGTGAGCGAGGGCGATGAAGTTCTTGCGATTTTCCCGGGCTCGTTTGCCAAGTACGTCACCGTCCCCTCTGTCTTCGTGGTGCGGAAACCCGCGCCTCTTTCCTTTGAGGACGCCGCGACCATCCCGGTGACATTTCTCACGGCGCAGTATGCCCTCCATCATCTGGCCCGCCTCGAGCGCGGCGAACGGGTCTTGATTCACGCCGCCGCCGGAGGCGTCGGCCTGGCCGCGTTACAGATTGCCCGGCTGGCCGGGGCGGAGATTTTTGCCACGGCGGGGAGCGACGAGAAGCGGGCCTTGGTGCGGAGCCTGGGCGCGGCCCATGTGATGGATTCGCGCTCGCTCGAATTTGCCGACGAGGTGATGGAAATCACCGGCGGCCGCGGGGTGGATGTCGTCCTCAATTCCCTGGCAGGCGAGGCCCTGACCAAGAGCGTGGGTGTGCTCGCGCCCTACGGACGTTTCCTGGAAATCGGCAAGCGGGATATTTATCAGAATAGCCGGCTCGGACTGCGTCCTTTCAGCCGCAACCTTTCCTTCTTTGCCATCGACCTGAGCCGGTTGCTGCGGGACCGTCCGGCTTTCATCGGGCAAACGCTGGCGGATTTGATGGGGCAGTTTGCGGCGCGCGAACTCACTCCGTTGCCGAAAAAGGTTTATCCCGTCACACAGGCGGCGGATGCCTTCCGGGAAATGGCCTCGGGCCACCACACCGGGAAGATTGTGTTCTCCCTCGCGGATGCCGCCGCCGTCCCGGTGCAGCCGGCCCCGGATGAAAAGGTGCGCTTCCGCGGCGAGGCGTCGTATTTGATCACCGGAGGCGTCGGAGGCTTCGGTCGGACCGTGGCGGAATGGATGATCGCACACGGAGCCCGCAACCTGGTCCTGATCGGATCCCGCGAGACATCCGCCGCCTCCGCGCGGAAATATTTCGAGAACGCAGAATCGCAGGGGGTGAAAATTTTGGCCCGGGCCGTGGATGTGTCCGACGCAACCGCTCTGGATCGGCTTTTCTCGGAGATCCGCGCCACCCTGCCCGCGCTGGCGGGGGTGATTCACGGCGCGATGAAAATCGATGACGGGGTTTTGCAACAATTGAACCCGGAGCGATTTCGCACGGTCATGGCCCCGAAGGCCGAGGGCGCGTGGAACCTGCATGTTTTGACCCGCGATCTGCCGCTGGATTTCTTTGTCATGTTCTCCTCCGTCGCATCAGTGGTCGGCAATCCCGGGCAGGGAAATTATGCCGCCGCCAACGCGTTTCTCGATGCCTTGGCGTCTTACCGCCGCGCCAGCGGGCTACCGGCGCAGACGGTGAATTGGGGGCATTTGGGCGGGGTGGGCTATGTGTCCCGCAATGCGCATGTGAGCGAGTACTTGAACCGCCACGGCATCCCCGAGCTGGCCCCACCGGAGGCGCTGGAGCTTTTGGGCCGGGTGTTGCAATCCGACATCCCACGGGTCTCGGCCATGCGGATGGACTGGAAGCAATGGGCTGAGGCGAATCCCCGGCTCAAACAATCGGCGCGCTATAGCGATCTTGTTTCGCTGGAACTGTCGGCAGAACCCCGGGAAGACCTTGCAGGCGCAATCGCCGCCATTTGGAAAGCCTCGGGAGCAGGGCGCCAAAAACTCCTGGAAACTTACATTCAGGAAGCGGCCGCGCGCGTTCTGCGGCTGCCGGCCGCCACCCTTTCCGTCACGCAGCCGCTCAGTGATTTCGGACTCGATTCCTTGATGAGCATCGAGCTGATCAACCGCATCGAAGAAGGCCTGGCGCAGCGATTCCCCGTGGAAAAAATCCGTGGCGGACCGAGCATCGCCATGCTGGCGAAAATTCTGGCCGGGGCCCTTCCCGCGCAGCGGCCGGTTTGATCCATGAGGGATGCGCTGAAATCTCTGCATCTCCCCGGCTACGGGCTCTATCTGGGCTTCACCGCCATGGCTCGACTGGTTCCGCTGCCGGTGATGTTTGTCCTCGGCCAGGGGCTCGGGACGCTCGGGTATTTCCTTCTGCGCAAACGCCGGAAGCTGGCCGTGGCCAACATCCGAATCGCGCTCGGACTTGATGAGCCGGATTCCCGCGAACTGGCCCGCCGGCATTTCGCGACCCTTGGGGCCAACTTGCTGGCCATGTTGAAGACGGCCACGATGAGCGACACGCAACTCTGGCGGCACATCACCTTCGCGATCGCGCCCGAAATCGCCGGGAGTCCGGATCACAAGGGCTGCGTGGCGGTGCTCAGCCACACGAGCAACTGGGAGTTGCTGGGCCGCCTGGCCGGGCTTTTTCCCCGGCATCAATTCGGGGCCATCTATCAGAAGCTGGCCAACGCCCGCGTCAACCGCCACTTCAACGAAAGCCGCGCCCGGCAGGGCGTCGTCCTTTTCGACCGCCAGGAGGGGTTTTGGAACGCGGTGTCCTTTTTGGAATCGGGCGGCGTCCTCGGCGTGCTGGCCGACCAATATGCCGGAGTGTCGGGAACATGGATGCCGTTTTTCGGACGGCTCACCTCCACCTCGACCCTGGCGGCGGCCCTGGCCCGGCGGGTCGGGGTTGAGGTGGTGCCGGTCGTCATTAACACGATCGGACTGGCCCGCTGGCATGTCGTCATCGGCAGTCCCCTGATGCCGGGGAACACCCCGGATCTCGCCACCGCGGCCATCAACCGCGAACTGGAAAGACAGATCACCGCCTGTCCCGCCGACTGGCTCTGGTCGCACGACCGGTGGAAAACGCCTCGCTTCGGATTCCTGCTCAGCGCCAGCAACCGGCGGGTCTTTTTTCCTCCGGCCTTCGACCGCTCGCAATTGAAACCCTATCGGATTCTGGTGCGCTCGGTGGACGATCCCGCCGAGGCCAGGCTGACCGTTCCCGCCGTGCGGGCGATCAAGCGCGGCCGGCCCGATGCGCACGTGACCGTCGTGGCCGTCGAATCGCTGGCCGAATTGTGGCGAAGCGTTGAGGAGGTGGACGAAGTCGTGGCTTTTTCACAGGACGAAAGTCCGTGGGACGTGGCAAAAATGATCGCCCGCTCGGGCCGCTTTGAGGTGGGAATTCTCCTTCCTGATACCCTACGGCCCGCGGGGGAAATGTTTCTGGCGGGAGTGCCTTACCGGCTCGGACCACCCGGACGGTTTCCCTTGAGCTTCTGGCGGAATGCGCCGGGGCTTGCCGATCCGGAGCCGGCCGGGGCCGAACGGTACCGCCGCATTCTCGCGGCGGCCGGGGCAGCAAACGCCTTCCCTTCCAATCCGGGTTCGCCTACAGCCTTAGCCGAACCGGACTCAATGTGAAAATCCACCCGACGGCCCTCGTCTCCTCCCGCGCTGAACTGGCGGCTGATGTGGAGGTCTGCGCCCATGCCATCATCGGCGACGGAGTCCGCCTGGGCCGGGGCTGCGTGGTGCAGGCCCGGGCTGTGATTGAGGGCCAAACGGAAATCGGAGAGAAGAATTTTATCGGTCATGGCGTGGTGCTCGGTGCCCCGCCGCAGGATCTTTCCTTCAAGGATGAGGCCAAAAGCGGCCTGCGCATCGGGAGGGGAAACACCTTCGGCGACTATGTCACCATTCATCGCGGCACGAAGGATGGCTCGATGACCATCGTCGGTGACGACTGCCATCTCATGGCGGGATCGCATCTCGGACACAATGTCCGGATCGGTCACAAGGTCGTCATCATGGATAACTGCCTCATTGGTGGTTATGTCGAGATCGGGGATGAGACCGTGCTGGAAGCGGGCTCGGTCTTTCATCAATTCGTGCGCATCGGTCCGCTGGCTCAGGCCCGCGGGGGCACGCGTTTTGTGAAGGATATCCCTCCCTACGTTCTGGCCTTCGGAGAGAACCTGCTCTCCGGAGTCAACTCCGGGGGCTTGGGCCGCGCCGGCTGGTCGGCTGCGGCCTGCGCGGAAATCAAAAGAGCGTTCCGGCTGGTTTACGGGAGCCGGCTGAATGTTTCCCAAGCCTTGGAAAAATCGCAGGAAACCTCCTGGTCTTCGGCCGCCGAGGCGTTCTTCGCCTTCATCGCCTCCTCCAAACGCGGGGTGTGTCTTGGAAAACGCCGGAGCAAGTCAATCCCCAGAGGATCGGGTAATCTCCCTGACCATTTCGCCGTTGAGCACGTTTTCGAGCTCCGCCAGAGCCCGGCCGGCGGTGGTGCCGTCGAACACACGATGATCGAATGCCATCTGGACGTTCAAAGCGCCTGACGGATCGGGCGAATCATAATAAATCGCCGTGGTTCCAGGCGAAATAAACTGGATGACACGAATGCCCATGGTCCTGACGGAGTTGACCGAGAATGTTCCGAAAATGTTGCTCTTTTGTTTTCCCGAAGCGCACAGCCCATACCACCACAGAAGCCTGCGCATCGGACGCGGGAACTTCGTCGTGCGAATCAACCGGCGGTAGCTGCCGATTTCTGTCACAGGAGCATCCCTCAATTGGCGCACCCGGGCTTGCAGGCCGGGCAGCGGAATATTCTCCGGCCCCTGGATCAAACCGAGAAAGACGGCCGCTTCCCCCGAAAAATCCCGCCCGACCACGATGGCCGCCACGCTTTGCGGATGTTCGTAGAGACGGGGAGAGGGGAACGTGAGATAAGTCCGGCGCAATTCCGGCTGCCGGGCGGAGACGAGGCCGAAGGCCCGCGTGATCAGCGCGCACCAGCCGGGGGCCTCCGTCATCGGGCGGCGCGCGTCCACCAGGGCTTTCACGTTCAGACTTTTCTCCACTGCCACAATGGGAACATTCCGGCTGAATGCGGCCAGATCGCCGATCCAGCGCCGGGGCAGGGAGAGGGGAATTGTGTGGCCGGATGGTTTCTTCATACTCAAGACTTCGCTGCGCGGGGGGAATCCCACTCAATGTCCAGTCTTGCCGTTTGAGAAGCGTTTTCGAGTATTTGCCTGTCCAATGAAAATCTTAGACCGGCATATCGGCGTGAGCGTTCTTCTCACCACGCTCTTTGGTGTCGTCGTTCTCAGCTTTATTCTGGTCCTGGGCAATGTGTTCCGCGAGTTGCTGGATCTTATCATCAATCGGAACCTCCCGCTCTCCTCCGCGCTGTCCTTCGTGGTGTTGGTTTTGCCCTTCTCTCTCCCCTTCACCATCCCGTGGGCGTTACTGGCCGCCACGCTGCTGGTTTTTGGACGAATGTCGGCCGATAACGAACTGGTCGCTTTGGGGGTCTGTGGGGTCAGCATGGCCCGCTTTTGCGCCCCGGTTCTTCTTCTGGCTCTGGGCCTGACGGGCGTCTGTCTCTGGGTCAACGCCGAGGCCGCTCCCCGCGCTGAACGGAAGATGTACACCGCCATCCAGGATTTCATTCAAAACGACCCCATGGCCGTGTTTGTCCCGGGCGAGGTGGTGGACTGGTTTCCCGGCCGGAAAATTTTCGTCGGCGGAAAAGACGACGAAGCGCTGACGGACATCATCATTTTTGAAACGGGCCCGGACGACATTCCGACCCGGATGATCTTTGCCAAGAAGGGAACCCTCCACCGTGACCAGCGCCGCGGGGGGTTGCTGGTGCGATTGACTGAGGCGCGCTTTGAAGACCGCGATCCGGCCGACCCCCTGAACCTCGCCAAGATCCGGAAAGGACTCTCCTTCCAGGAGGGCAGCTCCCTGCTCACCGCGGAGAATCGGATCTCCGAAATGGATCGGCGGAAAAGGTCCCTGTCCGCCCAGACCCTGCCGGAATTGTCCCGTCTCATCGCCGCGGGGCCGGAGTCTGACTTGCTCAAGACCAAAGTCGAGTATCACCGGCGGCTCTCCCTGGCCCTGGCCTGCCTGGCCTTCACGCTCGTTGGCGTTCCGCTTGGTGCCATCGCGCACCGCAAGGAAACATCGGTGGGGTTTGCCATCAGCCTCGTGGCGGGCTTCGCGTATTTCCTTTTCATTATCATGGCCCGGACGTTCGAAAACACGCCGCGGGCTCACCCCGTCCTTCTCATTTGGCTGCCCAACATCCTGTTTGGTTTGCTCGGCGCCTTCCTCTTCCTCAAGCTGAGCCGGCGGTGATACCTATGACGAGTTTTCCCTGTGACCTTCGGCTTCCCCGCAGTTTTTTTGGGATCTGGACATTGTTCTTCATCGCGAAAATCGTTGCCGCATTTTTTCTCCCGCCGGTTGACGACGAGGCCTACTACTGGGTCTGGGGGCGGAACGCGGCCCTGGGGTATTTCGATCACCCGGGAATGGTCGGCTGGATGAACCTGCTCGGGCTGGCCCCTGGATTCTTTCGAATTCCCTTTATCGTCGCAAATCAACTTAGCGTCCTCATCCTGGCCGGTGCCGGACGGGAGCACTTCGGTTTCAACGAGAGAAAACTTCTATTGGTTCTGCTGCTATTCAATTTGATCCCGGTGACGGGAGTCGGCACCTGGCTGGGCCTTCCGGATTCGCCGTTGATTCTGTTTTGGATTCTGAGCATTCATTTTTCCCTGAGACTCCTATCAAATCCCGGCGACATGCTTTCCGCGGCCATGCTGGGGTTATCCCTGGGCTTGGGCTTTTGCTCCAAGTATCACATTGTTCTGGCTCCGCTCACGCTCGTTCTCTTCTGCCTGTTCGGCCATCGGGAATTTTTTAAAAACAGAAAAGCCATCGCAATCATTCTCGTTTTCGGTCTGGCTGCATCCTTCCCGACGCTGTTTTGGAACCAACAAAGCGCGTGGATTTCCTTTCAATACCAACTCCGGCACGGTCTTGAAACCAGGGCTTTCAACCTGCCTCGTGTGCTTGCCTATGTGGGAGGGCAGATCCTGATCATGAGTCCATTCCTGCTCCTGGCCGCGGGGCGTTTAAGATCCCTCAACCGCAATGATCTGCTGGTGAAGTATTTTGCCTTCGTGCCGCTCGTGTTCTTTCTTTTGAGCTCCCTCCGCGCGCCGGTCGAGGCTAACTGGCCCTCCATCGCGGCGCCCGGCTTGATCCTGGCGGGAGTTGCTTTCTCCGAGAGCCTCTCAAGGTATGCCATTGGCTATTTTGCCGCGATTTATACCGTGGGGGCGATGGCCCTGCTTTGCTTGCCCTCGCTCTTGCCCAACAAAGCGAAGGAACCCTTTGCCATGCAGACCCTGGTCCGTGAAACCGCTTCACTTCCTGTCCTCTACGGCGCAACGTACCAGATCGCCTCGCAGTTAGGGATGCAACAGGGCCGCCCGGTCTTCAAGCCGAAGGGACTCGCCCGCTTTGATATGTATGATATCTGGAAGCAACCCTCCTTACCCGCGCGATTCCATCTCGCGTATAAAACATCATCTGGCCCTCCCCGTCTGATGACACATCTGCCCAATGAGGACTCCAACAGGAAATACGGAATCTATTCGGTGGTGGAAATGGTCGATCAGTTATGAGCGAGATTTTTGAAGCAACCACTCCGGCGGCACCTTTGGACTGGACCGGCGAACGCCTGACCCCCGGGGCGGGATCGCAGGTCCGCAGCGAACATTTCCACCGCTATTTTCTGGCCCGTAGTCTTTGCCGCGGGCTGGATGTCCTGGATGTGGCCGCCGGAGAAGGCTACGGCAGCGCCCTCCTGGCCCAGACGGCCCGGTCAGTTGTGGGAGTGGAGCTGGACGCGGCGACCGTAGCGCACGCCGGGAACGCCTCTATCCGGCCCAATCTGCGCTTTCTCGAAGGCGACGTGCGCCGCCTGCCCCTCCCGGATCAGAGCGTGGACATGGTGGTTTCCTTTGAAACGATCGAGCATTTCCGGGAACACGAGGAGTTCCTCGCGGAAGTGAAACGCGTGCTCCGCCCGGAGGGCCGATTGGTCATCAGTTCGCCGGAGCGGGACCCCCGCTTATCAGTTTCGACCGAAATCAATCCTGGCCATGTCTGCGAACTGACCGGACCGGAATTTGTCGCATTGCTCCGACGGCACTTTGCGCATATCTCGGTGCAGGGTCAGCGGACCATTCTCGGCTCGGCCTTGATTGGAGATCCCTCCCACGCTCCGTTCCGCCAAGCCCCCACCCTGACTTATGAACGGCACGGTCGGGAACGTTACGAAGCCTCGCCGGGATTGCCCAAGCCACGCTCTCTCCTGGCCATCGCGTCTAACGAACCGATCGAGGAGATGCCGGACAGCCTTTATATTGAGAGCGATGCCATTCAGGAGGTGCAGGCGGCCAGGGCCGAATTCCGGCAGGCGGGCGAGAGCCATATCCAGCAGATCAGACACCTCGAAGGCGAACTGACGCAGACCGCGGCCGCCCGTGACATTCTGGCCGGAAAACTGGCGGATGTGCAGGCCGGAGCCAGCGCCGAAGCCCGGCAGGCCGAACGCAAGTTGAGGGACGTCCATGCCCGCCTGGTCGCGGCGCAGGAATACGCAGGCAATGTGCTGAAGGCATGCGATGCCCTGAAGGTCGAGATCAACGATCTTCTCGACGCGAAGCCTTTGCCGCCCTGGCAAGCCCTCAAGAAGAGCCTGCAGCGCGTCCGACGGAATTTGAAACGCGAGGCGCGGAATGCCTGGCAGGTTGTGACGTTCCGCCGCCGGCTGCGCTTCGGTGGCCCTGGTCAACCCGGAGGGGAAGACCCGGCGGCTGGTGATCGGAAAGCGGCCCTGGCCGCCTCCGCCCGGGCGGAATTGCTCCGCTTTCTGGCCTCGGGCCAGCGACTCGTTTTTCCCGAGGTGGATAAGCCGGATATTTCGATTGTGATCGTCCTTTGGAATCAGGCCCCCCTGACGCTGCGCTGCCTGCGGGCCCTGCGGGAGCAACGCGGGCCTTCGTTGGAGATCATCCTTTTCGACAATGATTCCAGCGACGAGACCGGAACTTTACTCAGCCGGATTGATGGTGCCCGGATTGTGCGGAATCCCTCGAATGCCGGATTTCTGCTCGGATGCAACCGCGGGGCGGAAGTTGCCAGGGGCCGGACTTTCCTGCTGCTCAATAGCGACGCATTTCTGCGGGCGGGGGCCCTGGCGGCCGCGTTACAGACCTTGGAATCTGCCCCGGACATTGGCGCAGTGGGTGGCCGGCTCATCCTGCCGGATGGCCGCTTGCAGGAAGCGGGAAGTATCATTTGGTCCGATGCGAGGTGCCTGGGCTATGGCCGCGGCCTGGAGGCGGAGGCGGGCGAGGCGATGTTCCGGCGCGACGTGGATTATTGTTCCGGAGCCTGTCTTTTGACCCCGAGAGATCTGTGGATCCGACTGGGGGGATTCGATGAAGCGTTTGCTCCCGCGTATTATGAGGAGACCGACTACTGCCTGCGCCTGCGTGGGAGCGGCTATCGGGTGGTCTTTGAACCGGCCATGGCCGCGGACCATTTTGAATTTGGCAGCGAGGTGAAACAAGGCGACGGAGTCGAGGCTCAGATTCGCAACCGTGATCTCTTTCTGAGCCGGCATCGTGAAATCCTGGAGAAGGAACATCTTCCGCCCGGCGAAGCAAATGTCTTGTTTGCCCGCAGTCCGCTTTTGACGAAGCGGCCCCGCTTGCTCGTCATCGACAATGAAGCGCCCTTGAATGCCGCCGGCTCCGGTTTCCCCCGGGCCCGCAGCGTGCTGGAAGCCGCCCAGGCCTGCGGATGGTTCGTCACCCACTATCCGATGCACCGTCTGACGGTGGATTGGGAGGCGGTCCGGGCTGAAATTCCGTGGGAGATCGAGATCGTGAGTCATCGCGCCATCCATGGCCTGACCGGATTTCTTCAGGAGCGAGGCGGCTACTACGATGCCGTGCTGATCAGCCGGCCGGAAAATATGGCGCATGTCCGGGGCATTTTAACGACGCATCCGGACGTCTTCCAGGGTGCGCGGGTCATCTATGATTCCGAGGCCCTGGCCACCCAGCGCGATATCCTGCGGTCCGCGCAGCTGGGACGGCCCTTGAGCGCGGCCGAGGCCGACGCCCGCATCGCTTCGGAAATCGCCCTGGCCCAAGCGGCGGACGCCATCGTCTGTGTGAATGAGGCGGAGGCGGCGGTCTTCCGCCGGCTGGATGTGCCGGTTCACATCCTGAGCCACTCGGCGGAGTGCGTTTCCGATGCTCCTCCGTGGGAGGAACGCCGCGGATTTCTTTTCATCGGCCGTCTGTTGGAAATGGATTCTCCCAACTGGAAAGGCCTCTCCTGGTTCGTCCGCGAGTGCTGGCCGCAGATCCGCCAGGCCCTGCCCGGCGCCACCCTATCCGTTGTCGGACAGCTCCATTCCCGGCAGGAGGAATTGCAGGCTCCCGGCGTGCGACTTCTCGGCAGCATGGCCGATCTCAGACCCTTCTATGATTCAGCGAGGGTCTTCATCGCGCCGGTTCATTTTGCTGCGGGGGTTCCGGCTAAAGTCCTTGAAGCCGCAGCCGCCGGCCTTCCCGTGGTCGGGACCCGGCTCATGGCGCGCCAGGTGTCATGGGAACCCGGTTTCGAAATTGCGGCGGAAGATAGTGCATCGGCTTTTGCCGCCGCGGCCGTGGCTTTGCATGAGGACTGCTCGACTTGGGAAAGTCTCAGAACCAGAGCGCAGGCCCGCCTCAGAACCGAGTACGCACCCTCTGTTTTTGCGGCCAACCTTCGCGCCATCCTGCGCCCCCGGCTCTCGGAAAGGGCCGAACCCGTGACCCAGCCCGCCGGCCTGCCCTGATCGATGCCACCTGCCAGACCGCAACAACCCGGCATGCCCGGTCCCTGGGAACACTTTCTCAAAAAATGGCAAACCAGCCTGGGAAAACGACAGCGGGAAATCCGGGATATTTACTTCCGTGTTCTGGTTGCCCTGGGATTGACCAGGCGGCATCGGAAATTCGCACGCCTGAGGAAACTGATCGACGATTCCGGGTTGTTCGACGCCGCATTCTATTGGTTTCAGAACAAACATTTGCTGACGCGGGTGGCTGACCCGATTCTGCATTATCTCCGCTGCGGGGCGGCCCTCGGTTGCAATCCCAACCGACTATTCGACACACGGTGGTATCTCCAGCGCCATCTCGAAGTCGGAAAACACGGAACCAACCCGCTGATTCATTACATTGAGCACGGAGCCGCTGACGGGCTGAGTCCTAGCCCGTTTTTCGATGCGAAGAGTTTCCTGGCCGTGCATCCCGAGTTGCGCAGCAGTGGCCGGAATCTCCTCGCGTTGCACCTCAAAAGTGGCAAGGATCTCTTCGGTTTCGACAAAATGGCCGGGGAGGGTATCCGCGTGATTTTTGTCTCAGGGGAACCGGATACTCCCGGCACGATTTATCGGGTGGAAATGCCGGCGAGCGCCCTGAATTCCGGAACGAAATGCCGCGCCCTGATGGTCCGGGCTGATCAGCTCGTCACTCACCGCGAACTCATCCTTGAGGCCCAGGTGGTCATCTTGTGGAGGCTGGCCTGGACTGCAGAGCTGGCCGATCTGCTGGTCGCGGGTCGGGAGAGGGGACAGAAAATTGTCTTCGATGCGGACGATCTTTTGTTTGAGCCGGAGATTGCCAAGATCGGGATCATTGACGGAATTCGCAGCTCGGGGGCGAGCGAGAAAGCCACAGCGCACCTCTTTGCCCTGTTCCGAAAGACCCTGTGCCTGGCCGATCTCTGCACGGCACCCACCGAAACGCTCGCGGCCCGGATGCGCAACTTTGCCCGGACCGCGTGCGTGCTGCCCAATGGTTTTGATCGGGAAACTTACCAGTCCAGTCGCGAGGCGCTCAGGCGCAGGAAAGCGAACGAGAACGATCACCTCCTGCGCATCGGATATGCCGGAGGAACGCGCACCCACCAAAAGGACTTCCTCCAGGCCTCCGCCGCCGTCGCGCGAATCCTGAGGAAGTATCCCCAAAGCCGGTTGGTCTTGTTCCGTCAGGAAACCGTGGGAGGGGTCCGCTGTTTGGATACCGAGGAGTTCCCGGAGCTCGCCGGCTTGGCCTCGCAAATCGAATGGCGCCCCTTCCTTCCGCTGCGCCAACTTCCGGACGAACTCGCACGCTTCGACATCAATCTGGCACCGTTGGAGGTCGGCAATATTTTTTGCGAAGCGAAGAGTGAATTGAAGTATTTTGAGGCGGCACTGGTTGAGGTTCCCACCATCGCCTCACCGACTGTCCCGTACCGGGCTGCCATCCAACACGGGGAGACAGGATTTCTTGCCGCCAACGAGGACGAATGGTTTGACTGCCTTGATCGGCTGGCAGCCGATGGGGCTCTTCGCGAGAAGATCGGCCGGCAGGCGTTCTTTGACGTCTTTTGGAAGTTTGGCCCGGAGCGCCGCGCCGAGCGGTGGGCCGCGGTGGTCGGGCTGCTCGTGCCTGGAGAAGCGGAATCTCCCGGATTCTTTGAAGTCGAAAATCGCCATTTTCATTCGGTCGCGTTCCCCCGGCCGGGTCTTCCGCAATACGAGGTAATTTTGCAGCATGGCAATCCGACGGACTCCCAGGCGGACCTTGTCATTCCGCTCTACAACTATGCCCTCCATATCGAGGAAACTCTCGAATCCCTCAAAGCACAGTCCCTCGTGAGCAAGGGTCTCATCGTGGTCGATGACTGCTCCACTGACGGATCCTTGGAGGTGGCGAGAGCCTGGCTGGCAAAGAACGCGGATGCTTTCCGGCATGTGGCGTTGTTGAAGAATAGGGTCAATTCGAAATTATCACTGACTCGGAATGCCGGCTTTTCCTTTTCCGAAGCGCTCTTCGTCCTGCCCGTGGACGCGGACAACCTGCTCCAGCCCGATTGCCTGGAGAAATGCTGGAAGCCCCTGCAACGTTCCACCGCGGCGGTGGCCTATCCCACGGTGCAGGAGTTCGGGGAGGGCCAAGGCACGCGAAGTTGCGGGGAATGGCATCCGGACCGCTTCATCACCGGCAACTTTCTCGACGCCATGGCCCTGATCCGACGGAGCGCGTGGGAGTCCGTGGGAGGCTATGATGAGGGGATGGTTTACGGATGGGAGGACTACGACCTGTGGGCGAAATTTGTGGAACAAGGCTTCCATGGGATCTGGGTCAAGGAAGCAACCGCCCTCTACCGGGTTCACGGGGCCTCCATGCTGCACACCGTCACCGACGCGCCGCCAAACAAACAGAAGATCGTCGCGGAAATGAGGCGGCGGCACCCCTGGCTGCAGGTTCCTAGTTCGGAGGATCAGCCGGGATAAGTTGCGATGACTGCTCGGATCAGATCTCCATTCCTTGCAAACCGCCTTTGCGCTAAAGACGCTTGGCCACGCTCGTGAGCAGCCGGATCACAGCGAGGAGAAATCCCGCGATGAGGGGCCGTCGGATGCGGAGTTTTTCCACATAGGAAATTCGTTCCTTCATGGACAAAACCTCCCCCGGCGCCAGGTCGGTTATAAAATCTTCAATGTCAGGAAAAATCGCTGCACCCCATTTGCTTTTGAAGTTTTCGGCATTGTTCGTCTCATGATCGGTCCGTCCAGGCGTGGAGAGACCGTGGTGATAGATCACGCTGTCGGCGGCGTAGAAAACTTTATAGCCTTTTTGACGGGCCCGCAGACAGAAATCAACGTCTTCGAACCCATTGCGGAACTGCGGATCAAAGGCACCCAACGCGAGGAAGGTCCGCTTGCTGATCAACCAACAGGCAGCTGTAAGGATTTGGAATTCGCGGCTGATCAATGCCGGCCCGAAATCGGCCGGCTGGCCGCGATACAAATGAACCGGACATAACCTGGCATTGATGACCATACCGCCGTGATTGATCAGGCCGGTTTCAGGTGTCAAATGGCGGTTACCCACCACCGCGATGCGGGGATCCGTCCGGGGCCGGGCCATCAGATTTTCCAGCCAGCCTGCGGTGACGAGGGTGTCGTTGTTGAGCAGGCAAAGGAATTCTCCGCGAGCCCTGGGAGCGGCCGCGTTGATCTTTTCGGCAAATGTTTTTCTCTCCGAATATTGGATCATCCTGACCCGCGAACCGAGGGAAGCCAAATACGCGGCGGTGCCGTCGGTCGAGCCGTCATCAAGAACGAGGATCTCGAAGGGCGGTGAGGAATCCGCGTTCGCAAAAATGCTTTCCAGGCAGGCGCGGGTGCGATCCAGGCGGTTGTGCACCGGAATGAGAATGGAGACGACGGGCGCGACCGCTTCGTCCGGCACAGGCTGTTCGTTCACGCTCCCCATCCTCACGGGAATCCCTGATGCATCAACGCAAAAAGCGATCCGCCGGAACCATTCTGTTGTCGCCGGGAAACCCGCGGTGGCCGTAGTCTCTGCCCCGTCATGTCCCGCCCGGTCAGCATCGTCACTGTCAATTTCGACAGCCTGTTTTATATCCGGCTGCTGGTGGAGAAGGTCCGGGAGTTCGTCGGACCGCGGGCCTATGAGATCGTAGTGGTGGACCGCGGCAGCCGTGACGGCAGCCGCGAGTGGCTGCGGGATCAGCCCGATGTGAAAATGCTGCTCAAACGCCAGTGGCGTCAGTCGCGTCATTCCCATGGTCAGGCGGCGGAGGCCGGGGTGGAAGCGGCGGCCCACGGAATCATTGTCCTGATGGATTCCGATGCCCATCCTACCGGTGGCCGCTGGCTCGAACTCACCGCTGACAAACTCGACGACCATGTCCGGCTGGCCGGTGCGCAATTTCACACCACCCGCCGGGACAATCCGCATGGTTGGTATATTCATCCCCATTTCATGACCTTTTTCAAAGCCGACTTAGGCACGCATGTCACGCTGCGAAAAACCCGCGGACGCGACACCGACACGGGGGAGGATTCCACCGTGCGCCTGCTCGATTCCGGATTGGGCGTGCTGGGATATCCCATCGAATTTTCGGAACGCTTTTCCGTCGGCCACCCGGCTCTGCCAACGGTCTCGGCCGGGGTTTTTCACGCCTGGTATTCGACCCGGCTGGTAAAAAACAGCGGAGAGGTTCACGCGGAAACCGGCGCGGGAATCACGCAGGACAGCTATGCCGGCCCCTTGCGCGAGCGGCTGCGCCAATTTTATGGCCTCGCCTATTGAGCGGGCCGCGCCGGTTTACGTGGAGAGCAGCCACACCGCGCGCGTCAACGCGCGGACGGGGATTCAAACCGTCGTGCGGGGTTTGCTGGCCGGGCTTTCCTCGCAGGGTTGCGCTGTTCAGCCGGTTCGCTGGTCGTTCAAACGAAAGTGCCTGACCCTGCTCAAACCGAAGTGGGAAAAAAACCTCGGACGACCCGACGGCCAGTCCCCGTGGCTGCCGCTCTCCTCGCTCCGGCAACCGGGTTTCTGGCCGGTCTGGTTTCAGGCGGCCGGGCTGAAAAATAAAACGCCGCTTCACCGGCATCCCGCGCACGCCGGGAATTTCGGCGGCGGCTGGGTAATCCTACCGGAACTGATCGAAGGATCACAGGTCCGGCTCATCACGAAATACGCCAGGCGGCACGGGCTGCGAGTGGGCGGGATTTTCCATGACGCCATTCCGTGGTCTCATCCCGAGATGGTGCGGCATCGCAGCCGCGAACAGCACGCGGACTCCATGCGAGCCTTGGCGGAATTGGACGTGGTGATCCCGGTTTCCCAACACTCGGCGCGCGACTTCCTTGCGTTCCTGGAATCCGAAGGCCGATCGCTGCCATCGGTGAAAATTTGCCAGTTGGCGGGGGAGATCGCCGGGCAGGAACGTGAAACAAAACTCCACGAAACCACCGAAGGCATGGTGAAAATCCTCTGCGTCGGAACGCTGGAACCGCGCAAGAGTCATGCACTGGTGATTGAGGCGTTGCAACGGGCCAGCTCCCGTCTGAACGGGCTGCGCTTGGAGTTCCATGTGGTCGGCGCGGCTTATCCGCAGGCACCGGAAATCGCGGAAGCCGTGCGGATCGCCGCGGCAAAACGTCCCGCGATCGTCTGGCACCAGAACGCCGGGGCGGCGGAGTTGCGGGCGTTATACCGCGACTGCGACTTCACCGTTTTCGGTTCCTGGATCGAGGGGTTTGGTCTGCCGGTTATGGAGAGTCTGTGGTTCGGCAAGCCGTGCCTTTGCTCCGATAAAGGCGTGATGGCGGAAAATGCCGCCGACGGTGGCTGTCTCATGGTCGATGTTCAAAACGTCGAGGCGCTGGCTGAGGGCATGGCCAAACTGGCCGGACAGCCGGACTTCCGGCGCGAACTCGCGGAGCAGGCCATGCGACGGAAACTGAAAACGTGGGACGGCTACGCGGGAGAAATCCGGCAAATTCTTAAAGAGACTTGAGCCGGACGTCGATCTCGCCGAGGCGCTGGCGCATGGGCGCGAGGACGGTGGCCGGGTTCATCGTTTCCCGCAAGTCCGCCTGGGCCCGCAAGCCCATTTGAGCCGCTTCGGCGCGGTTCGCCCAAACCCAGCGCATGCGTTCGGCGGCATGGGCGAGATCCGGTTCAGCCCAAAAATTTCCCTTCTCGTAGACGCCATGGTCGCGGTCGAGTTCCACCAGCTCATGCCGCACCAGCAGGCTGTTCGCGGGCGTCGTAAAATCCATGTTGCCGGAATAGCCTGTGGCAATGACCGGTTTGCCGTAGCTCATGGCCCGGGCCATCCCGAGGCCGAGGCCTTCGGAACGGTGGAGCGAAACGTAGCAATCGGCCGTGGCAAAAAGCTGCTTCATGCGGGAGTTAGCGAGATGCTCGTCGAGCCAGACGATGTTCAAGTTCTCCGTCAGCCGCTGGAGTTCCGCCGCCTTTTCCGGATGCCGGTGCGCATTGATGGATTTCAGGATGAGTCGGGGACCGTTCTTGCTCCGGCCGAAGGCCCGCGCGAAGGCCGCAATGAGTCCGTCCGGGTTTTTCCGGTGCACGACGCTGTGAAAATCAAAATTGAAAAGGAAGAGAAAGTCATCCGGGCTGAAACCGAATCCCGCGCGATCCGGCCGCGGCACTTCCTCCGCAAAGAAGGGATAACCGATCCGTGTGACGGGAATGGGCGACACTTGAGCGAACGCATTCTGGCAGAACGTCGTGGCGGTCCAGATCTCGTCGTAAGAGTCGAAAGCCGGATGCCAGCGCGGGGGGAATTTCTCCAACTCCCAATACCAGAGCGCAATATTGTAGCGGTCCTTGAAAAACCGCGGCCCCCGGTCGCGGGCAAACCGCCGGGCGTAGTCGAACGAGAACGTCATCAAGTTCACCGCATACGGATTGGTCCGGGAGAAGTGGTCGAACGTCGGATCAAGATTGCGGTGGTCGCGGGCGGTGATGTTGAGAAAGACCGCGGGCAGGCCGCTGTTCTCGATCAGCCGGCTGTAGGCGCGGGACGAATCACCGATGCCGTATTCGCCCTGCAAAAATCCGGCCACGTTGAGTCCGGGGGAAGATTTCTCCAGGGCGGGACGGCGGATGCTCTCCGGGCGGCGGGGCGGGAATTGGCGGCAAGCGAAGAAGACGGGGGCCAGGAGGCGATGCCGCCGCGCGCCGTATTTCTCGAGCAAGGCCCGGCCCTCCCGACGGCCGATCTGCCGGCTGCGCCGGACGAAATCCGCGACGGCCCGATGGCGCAGGGAGGCCTTGCCGAATTTGGAGAGCCGGACGTAAGGCCGGTCGAGATAGCGGTCGAGAATGGCCAGATGATCTTCGTGCTGACTGAGGGTCTGCTTGTCTTTCTCGGTCTGTTGATTCGCGTGCCGACGGTAGGACACGAGCGCCTCCGGGAGGAAACCGAAGCAACCCTGCTCCAGCAGGTGGAGCCACATTTCCCAATCGGCGGAATGAAAAAACGTTTCATCGAAACCCCGCAGCCCCCGCTCGCGGCGGAACATCGTCGCGCTGGGCGAGCCGACCAGATTTTTCCGTTCGCGCAATGACCGCGTGATCACCGTCGTGCCGGTGAGCGGCCGGCCGTCTGGAAAATAAGCCCAGGGGCGATGTCCGGCCGGGGCCGGATCGACGACCTCCATGGCGCAGGCGGTCAGACTCATGCCAGGATTGTCATCCAAGACGGCGGCCATTTTTCCCAGGGCGTCCTGCCTGCGAAGGAAATCGTCGGCGTGAAGGATTTTGACGTAGTCGCCCCGCGCGGCGCGCAGGGCGGCGTTGCGGTTTTTCACCATGCCGAGGTTGACGGGATTTTGCCGGGCGCTGATGCGCGGGTCCTCGGCCGCGTAATCGAGGGCGATGGCAAATGAGCGATCGGTGGAACAATCGTCCTGCACGATCAACTCCCAATCGCGGAAATCCTGCCGCAGCACCGACTCGATGGCCGCCGGGAGAAAGTCCTCGTAATTGAAGACATCAATGCAAACGCTGACCTTGGGGTTTCTCATAAATCCGGTTTCGGCAAGGGGACGAATCTAGCCGAACGGCGCGCCATTTGAACTTTTTTGGAGAAAAAGGTGGCCCGGTGCAGGGCGCCTCCCTTTTCGTGGCCGTATGACTCCCCTGCGGACCTCTCGTCCCGCCATGGCGGCGGCGGTGATCATTGCCAGCCCAGGGCTCTGCTTCTGAGCGGGGCCTGTGCCGTTTCTCTCCTCTCCGTCAACTCCGCCTCCACCGGTGGGAACTCCGCGACCTATCTGATCGGTGAAGGGAAGGGCGCGCAGCGCAACCTTCCCCGCATCCTCCTGGGCAGCACGGTGATGGTCATAGTGTTCGACGTCGCGCTCAGCGCGGCGCGGGAGGGTCAGGGGGAAGTTGGCTGCATCGCGGCCCGTTACGTGGTGGGGCCGGCGGGTGCGGCCGCCCTATCGGTGATCCTCCCGCGCGGGACCATCATTTGCCTCGTCCCACACCGCCCCGCCGAGGCCGGATTCGGTTTCGCCCTGATCCCCACCGGCGTCGCCCTCTATTTCGTGGTGCGAAGCGGGGAACGGGCGGCGCGGGACGAAGAAAGCAGGCTGGCGCGGAGGGCATCAGCCACAAAGCCGAACCCATCAATCCCCCCGAGGTTTTCATTGCGGCCCTCGTGCAGGACAAAAACGGGCACGCGTTCGCGGGTGTGATCGGAACCGCGCCAGGTGGGGTCATTGCCGTGATCGGCGGTGAGGATGACGAGGTCGTCGGGGCGGATTTTCGGAAGAAACGTTCCCAGCCAAACATCGAATTCCTCCAGCGCCCGCGCATACCCGGCCACGTCGCGGCGGTGTCCGTACAGCATGTCAAAATCCACCAGGTTGGCAAAAAACAACCCGCGCGTTCCCGCCTCCCACAGGTCGTCAATGGTCTGCATGCCATGGGCATTCGATTTCGTCGGATGAGACTCCGCAATCCCGCTGCCGGCGAAGATGTCGCTGACCTTGCCGATGCCGGTGACGCGGATGCCGGCGTCCTGCAATTCGTTCAACACCGTGCGCGGCGGCCCAAGCGAATAGTCGTGCCGGTTGGCCGTGCGTTCGAAGTGGCCGTTCGCGCCGGTGAAGGGCCGCGCAATCACGCGTCCGATTTTCCAGGCGTCGGCCAGACCGCGCGCAATACGGCAGATTTCGTACAAACGCTCCAGCGGGATCACGTCCTCATGGGCGGCGATTTGCAGGACCGAATCGGCCGAGGTGTAGAGAATGGGATTTCCGCTGGCGACGTGTTCCGAACCGAGTTGATCAAGAATGGCGGTGCCGCTGGCGGCTTGATTGCCGAGGAATCGGACTCCGGCCTCGCGTTCGATGGCGCCGACCAATTCGGGCGGAAATTTTTCAAAGGTGGCGAACGGTTCTTCCAGCACGACCCCGGCGATTTCCCAATGTCCCGTGGTGGTGTCCTTCCCGGCCGAACGCCCGGTCATGACGCCGAGACTGCCGGTTTGCGGAACGCCGGCGGGCGCACCGTCGAGGGCGAGGCGGAGGCCGAGCCGGTCAAGGTGGGGCGTCTTCAAACCGGGGTGGTGTTCGACGATGTGTCCGAGGGTGTGGGCCCCCTCATCGCCGTAGTCCGCCGCCTCCGGGGCGTGTCCGACCCCGACGCTGTCCAAAACAATGACGAGGGCACGGGAAGTTGTTTTCACAGCAGGGACGACTTGTTAGGAGGTTGGCATCGTGATGGATAAAAACGAGCCGATTTACGTGGCAGGACACCGGGGGATGGTCGGAAGCGCCCTCGTGCGGCTTTTGCAGAAACAGGGATTCACCACCATTCTGACCCGCAGCCGCGCGGAGACAGATTTGCTCAATCGCGCCGCCGTGCGGGAATTTTTTGAAAAAACGCGTCCCGGTGTGGTGGTGGATGCCGCCGCCAAGGTGGGCGGCATCGTGGCGAACTCCGAGCAGCCGGTGGAGTTTCTCCTGCAAAACCTTTCCATGCAAAACAACCTGATCGAAGCCGCCGCCGACTTTGGCACGCGGAAGTTCCTCTTTCTCGGCAGTTCCTGCATTTATCCGAAACTGGCGCCCCAGCCGATCCCGGAGAGCGCTTTGCTGACCGGTCCGCTCGAGCCGACCAACGACGCCTACGCCCTGGCCAAAATCGCCGGCATCAAGCTCTGCCAGTCCTACGCCCGCCAGCAGGGGAAAAATTTCATCTCGGGCATGCCGACGAATCTTTACGGCCCGAACGACAATTTCGATCTCCGCACCTCCCATGTCCTGCCCGCCCTCATCCGCAAGGTGCACGAGGCCAAGCAGCGCGGGGAAGAATCGCTCATCGTCTGGGGCACCGGCACGCCCCGCCGCGAATTCCTCCACGTGGATGATCTGGCCGGCGCCTGTCTTTTTCTTCTGGAAAAATACGATTCCCCCGAAATCGTCAACATCGGCCGCGGTGAGGATGTGACCATCCATGAGCTGGCCCGGATGGTGTGCGACGTGCTGGGTTTCGGGGGGGAATTGGTCTTCGACCCCTCCAAGCCGGATGGCGCCCCGCGCAAGCTGCTCGATATGACGAAGCTCTTCGCTCTCGGCTGGCAGCCCGCGATTTCGCTGCCTGACGGCATCCGCGACGCCTACCGGTATTTTTTGGAATCCGGGAAGTTCTGAGTCCCTCCTGACCCTATGCTCTGGCGCTTGTTGCTGGGATTCGCGGCCGCCTTACTGGTGTTGGTGGCAGGGCATCTTTTTTTTCCGCCGGCAAAGGCCCCCGTTGTCGATGTCTTCCAGCGCGGCGACCAATACGACCGGCAGAGCGGTCCGGCGGAAGTTTCTTTCACCGTCCTGCGGGATTGGGGCACCGGCATGGAAGCGCGGGTTGCGCTGAAAAACACCGGCTGGAAAACGCTGCACGACTGGACCTTGTTCCTCGAATTTCCCCGGACGATTTCCCAAATCAACGGGGCGCGGGTGACGGCTTGGGCCGGTTCCAAATACCGTATTGATGCCCCGGAGCGTGGTCAGAACGCATCCATCCCGCCCGGCGCAACCATTCAGTTCACCCTCCTGGCCCGCCCCGGCGGATACGGGCAGGTTCCCGCCACGGTGCTATTCAACGCCTGGGTCTATCCGCAGGTCAGGGGCCGCTTCAACTACGCGGAAGCTTTGCAAAAATCGCTCTACTTTTACGAAGCCCAGCGTTCGGGAAAACTCCCGGACTCCCACCGGGTGCACTGGCGCGGAGATTCGGCTCTGGACGACGGAAGCGACGCGGGGGTGGATCTTTCCGGCGGATACTACGACGCAGGCGACCACATGAAATTCGGACTGCCCATGGCCAGCGCGATGACCATGCTGGCCTGGGGCGGAATCCAATACCGCGCCGGCTACGAACAATGCGGGGAGTGGGAACGTTTGCTGGACACCGTCCGCTGGGGCACCGACTGGCTGCTCAAAGCCCACACCAAACCCGACGAGCTCTACGGCCAGGTCGGCCGCGGCGAGAGCGATCATGATTACTGGGGTCCGCCCGAGCAGATGTCCATGCCACGGCCCGCCTTCAAGATCGATGCGGAACATCCGGGGTCCGATCTGGCGGGGGAAGCCGCCGCGGCGCTGGCCTCCTCCTCGCTGCTCTTGGCCCGCGACGATCCGGCCTACTCCCGCCGCCTGCTCGAGCATGCCATCCAGTTGTTTGATTTCGCCGTCAAATACCCCGGCAAATACAGCGACGCCATCCCCGACGCCCAGGCTTTCTATGAACCGGATAGCGGTTGTGATGACGAACGCATCTGGGCCGCCGCCTGGATCTACCGCGCCTCGGGCCGGCGGGAATTTCTCGAGTACGCCGAAACGGCCTATGCCGCCAAATTGCAGGGCTCGCTGACCTCCTGGACCCATACCTGGGATGACAAACGCTATGGCGCTGCCGTCCTTCTGGCCCAGCTGACGGGCAAGGAAATTTACCGGATGGATGTTGCGAAGTTTCTCGATTTTTGGACCAGGGGCGACGGAGACGAGCGGATTACGTACACCCCCGGCGGGCTGGCCTGGCTGCAGGCCTGGGGGGCCTTGCGCTACACGGCGAACACGGCTTTTCTGGCCTTCGTCTACAGCGACACGGTTGCGGACGAGGACAATGTCTATCACCGTTTTGCCCGGCAGCAGATTCATTACATCCTGGGCGATAACCCGGCGCGGCGCAGCTACATGGTGGGATTCGGCGCCAATCCGCCGCGCAACCCGCATCACCGCGCCGCCCATGGTTCGACCGAGGGAACCATCGACGCGCCGACCATGAACTTGAATGTCCTTTACGGCGCGCTGGTCGGGGGACCGTTTCTGCCGGACGATTTTGCGTTTTCCGACAACCGGCGCGACGAGCGCAGCAGCGAAGTCGCCCTCGATTACAACGCCGCCTTCACCGGCGCACTGGCCCGCATGGTCATGATGTATGGCGGCCGGCCGCTGAAGCAGTTGCCGCCTTAGGGGTTCTCAGGCGGTCCGTCATTGATCAACCGGATAGGCCTCTTGCGCGTGGGCCAGAAGCCGCGCATAGAGCAGCATATCCCAGGCATTAAGACAGCGGATTGCCCTGGTTGTTTCATGGTCGAGGAGCTGGCGCGGAGCGGCGTTCAAAATCCGGGTCAGAGGAGGAATCGCCTGGCCAAGCCGCCGGCCCAGCTCTGCGAGGCCCGCGTCAATGTAATCGAGCGGAACGGCTATAACTTCCGGAGCAGTCAGGTTTGTCCAGGCCTGCTCAAGGTGTGCAGCCGTGATCTCCTGGTTTTCGGCTGCCGTTCCGCAAATTTGACGAACCTGGCCGTTGGAAAATTGAATCGTTCTCGCCGCCGGATCCTGCATCAATTCTTTCAGCGTGACGCGGCCAAGCCATTCTCTGTGTCTGTGGGATCTCTGCGGATCGCGAATAAAATTATAGAGCGAAGACACCCGCTCGGTCGGCTCCCTCAAGACAATGAAACAGAGCGGCCCGCCGGGCACAGGCGTTTCCCACCACGAATGACCGGAGACATAACGGTGCACATGCTCTTTGAGATGAGCTTTAAGCCCCGTTCCTGCAGTGCGGGGAATATGGAGGTGAACAACTTGGGGGAGCTTATTCCCTTTGGTTCCCTTGGTGTATAAGTCTGTCTTCAAAACTAGGGGGCGCGTTTATGGCGTTGCGTAGGGAAGAGGAATTCCGGTGGTCAAAATGCGGGCTGAATGCCTTTTATAATCTGTTCTACTTTTTCTCGTCCTTCAGAATCAGCCGCACAAAGTCGGCGGTCTGGAAGGTCAGCAACAAGCCGAGACAAACCCCCAGGACGGAAACGACCGGTCCCTGCCACATGTACACGGTGGCGGCGGAGAGCGCGGGCGTCGCTTTTTGCGTGAGGATCGTGACCAGCGTGAAGGTGGTGGTGAGCAGAGTCGGGAGGTGCGCGGCGATCAGGTAAACGCCCAGCACCTTGAGGGCGACCAACAGCCAGTCGTGTTTGTTCATGGAGGGATCAGGGTTGGGAATGCGGTTTGAAATTGAGGTCGTGCAGGAGTCCGTCGGAGAGGCGGTAGACCCAGCCGTGAATCTCCAGCTTCTGGCCGCGTTTCCAGGCGTTTTGTACGATGCTCGATTCCTCCACATGACGGGCCTGGTCGAGGACATTGAGATCGCAGAGCAGGTCCTCCTTCGCGCCTTGTTCCAGGCCCGCGAAGCGTTCGGGCTGACGGCGGTAAATGCTGCGGACATGGCGCAGCCAGTTGTCGATGAGGCCGAGTTCCTTGTTGAGCAGGGCGGCCCGCACACCGCCGCAACCGTAGTGGCCGGCCACGATGACATGCTCGACCTTGAGCACATCCACGGCGAACTGCAGGACCGAGAGGCAATTGAAATCGGTGTGATTGACGAGATTGGCCACGTTGCGATGGACAAAGACCTCCCCCGGCCGGAGACCAAGGATTTCGTTGGCCGGAACCCGGCTGTCCGAGCAGCCGATCCAGAGATACTTCGGGCTCTGCACATGCACGAGCTTCTCGAAGAAGTCCGGTTCCTCCGCCACCATCCGGGCGGCCCAGCGGCGATTGGCTTCAAAGAGATGATGCATGCCCAGCTATCTAGCAGAACCCCCGCCCGGATGGGCAAGAATTGCTTCACGATAAATTTGCTCGATGGCGGCGACTTGTCGTTCGCTGGAGAATTGCTCCCGCACCGAGAGAGCGGACTGCTTGGAAAGCATGCGATAGAGATCGGAATCCGCCGCAAGTCGCAACAACGCCTCGGCCAGAGCCGCGGGATCTTTCTCCGCGCAGAGCAGTCCGTTTTTCCCGTCGGTAATCACCTCCGGAATGCCGCCGTGCCGCGTGGTCACCACCGGCAATCCCCCCGCCATGGCTTCCAGCATCGCATTGGGAACCCCTTCCGCATCGCCGTCAACGGTTTCGCTGGGATGCAGAAAAATATGCGCGATGGAGAACAGGCCCTGGAGCGATTCCTGGGACAGAAAACCCGTGAACTCGACCCGGTCCTCGATTTCCAATTCCGCAGCCAGATCGCGCAGTTCCTCTTCCAGGGGGCCCTCTCCCGCGATGGTAAAGGTGGACCAGGGATAAACTTTCGTGAAGGCCGCGAAAGCGCGGAGCGCGGCGACCAGACCCTTCTTCGGGACCAGCCGCGCGGCCTGCACAATCCGCCAGGTGTCATCGGTCGGCGGGGTGCGATGGGTGAAGGGAATGTCCGGCAGGATCGTGCGCATCAAACGGAGTTTGGCCTGCGGGCCTCCGAGTTGCCCGACGCGTTCGGCCAGCCGTTCGGAGCGGCAGGGCACCGCGTCTGCCAGTTGAAACATCTCCGCCACAGCTCCGGAAAACCCCGGCGAGGCCATCGATCCCGCCACGTCGGAACCATGGAAGGACACCACCACCGGAAGCCCGCATTCCCGCAGCAGCGGAAGAAGATGGACGGCCACGTTGCCAAAAAACACATGCAGCAGCCGGGCCTCCGTCGCCTGGAGAATTCCGATCAGGCGCTCCGTTTCTCCGCGGGAAATCTGCCAGGGACGCCCGGTCGTCTTTTCCGCCGCGCGGGCCAGGAAGCGCCAGGGCGAACGCGGGACAAGCTCCACGCGGTCTGCGGACCATTCCCCCTCGAGTTTTTGGGTGAGAACGACGGGGCGGAAATTTTTCAGTCCGGTGACATGCCGGTGGACATGCAGCATTTCCGGCTTGAGAAAGGTCGCGCAGAAGAGCGCGACGCATGGTGGCGGCCGGGTCTCGGGCCCGCTTACCATTCAACGCCCGCCACAATCCACCCTGTTGATTTGAAGGGCGTGCCGGGTCCGAAATCCTTGGAGATCTTTTTCTCGCCCGATCCGTACTTGGCCGGGGCGGCTGGGTTGATCAGTTGCCACGGCTTCCTGGTGACAAAGACATCCTTCACGATGCCCTCAATGGTCGGTTTGGTCTCGACGCTTTCCTCGAGCGGGATGTCGCGGGCTTTCGGAGTCGTCGCGATGAAATCCTGGGCTGCCAATTGTCCCGCCCACACGAAAATCATCATGAGGGAAAAAAGGATCTTGCTCATAAGGAGATCTTAGCCGGGCGGGACAGGGGTTGCAAGGCGGCTGTGGTCCCCCGCTCCCACCGGAGGCCCCAGTCGCGCAGGAGGCGGAGGAGGGGCTTGAGCGAATGGCCCTTTTCCGTCAGTTCATAACCGGAATGCCCGGCCCCTTGCGCGACCGGAACCCGTCGGACGATTCCATGACGAACCAGCCGTTCCAGGCGGTCGGCCAGAATGTTGGTGGGGATGCCTTCGGGGGAGGCGGAGAATTCCTTGTAGCGGGTCTTGCCCAGAATGAGGTCGCGCACCACCAACAGGCTCCAGCGGTCCCCGAAGAGGTCGAGAGCGCAGGCCACCGGGCAGGGGGAACGGCGCACGGGGGCAGCGCCGGGCGCGGGCTGTGGGAAAATTCCTGCCGGGAGATCGCCGGCGCGGTCAGCGGGATTGCCGATCGGCCCACCCGGGTCCGGCATCCGTGGTTTGGTCCGCGGGATGCGGCGGCATGGCATTTCCTGGCCGGATTTCACATGAGGCTGCGCCGGGCCCAGATTCAGGAAATTTTGGGCGGGTTCGCCCGGCGTGAAAAGTGACGCGGGGGTTCCGTTGCGGGGAGTTTTTGCGACCAGGACCCTGGCGCTCCCGCCGTGGCCGCGTGCCGCCCCGGCAAGAACGGGATTGATTGAGGATTCCGCGCTGCCAGAGTAGACGGATGAATTACCTCTCCGCCGCCCGCAAGGTCGTCGAGATCGAACTGGCGGAAGTGCAGGCCGTGGCCGCGCGCATTGATGACACTTTCGAGAAAGCCGTCCGCCTCATTCAGACCACAGTCGAAAATCGCGGCAAGGTGGTCGTGCTGGGCGTGGGCAAAAGCGGCCACATCGGTGAGAAAATCGCCGCCACCCTCACCAGCACCGGTTCTCCCGCCGTGGTGCTGAATTCTCTCAACGCCCTGCACGGCGATCTGGGCATGGTCAGCGATGGCGATGTCATCCTCGCCCTCAGTTACAGCGGCGAGACGGACGAGTTGATCAACATCCTGCCCGCCCTGGCGCGGTTTGATGTCAAGATTGTCGCCATCACCGGCGGTTCGGAATCCACCCTGGCCAAAATGGCCGACAGCGTGCTCGACGTGAGCGTTTCGCAGGAAGCCTGCCCGCTCAATCTCGCCCCCACCTCCAGCACCACGGCGATGCTGGTGTTGGGCGACGCCCTGGCCATGGTGTTGTTGGAGGCCCGCGGTTTCGACAAGGAGGACTTTGCCCGTTTTCATCCGGGCGGCCAGCTCGGCCGCGCGTTGTTGCTCAAAGTCGGGCAGATCATGCGCGGGGAAGATCAGTTGGCGAAAGTTTCGGCCGAGGCCACCGTGGTGGAAGTGATCAAAATCATGACCGCCCGCCGGGCCGGCGCCGCCGTGGTGGTGAACGCGGACGGCAAACTGGAGGGCATCTTTACCCACGGCGATTTTGCCCGCCATTTTCCCGACCAGCCCGAGATCGGCCGCCGGACGGTCGGCGAATTCATGACCCGTCATCCCATCACCATCTCGGCCGACAAGCTGGCCGCCGAGGTGCTGAATATTTTGCAAAAGCACCGTATCGACGACCTCGTCGTGTTGGACGAAGCCGGCCGACCCATCGGCGTGGTCGATTCGCAAGATCTCTCCCGCTTGAAAATCCTCTAGCCCCGCTTCCGCAAAATCCCTATCAACCCTCAACCATGAACCCTCAACTCTCCTAATGGCACTCGCAAACGATCTCCGTAAAGGCATGGCCATCCGTTACAACGGAAACGTCGCCATCGTCCTTGAAGTTCAACATCGCACCCCGGGCAACCTGCGCGCCTTCGTGCAGGCCATCATCCGCTACATCAATACGGGAAAGTCCGCCGACATCCGCTATGCTTCCACCGAAAAAGTCGAGGTGGTCGATGTCCAGCGCCAGCAACTCGAATTCAGCTACGCCGATCCGCAGGGTTACCATTTCATTGATCCGGCAACCTACGACACGATTACTCTGCAAGAGGCGCTGTTGTCGGAAGCCAAGGATTATCTGGTGGAAAACCTCAAGGTCGATGTTCTCAGCATCGAAGGCCGTCCGGCCCAGGTCGATCTCCCGTCTTCGGTCACGCTCAAGGTGGCCGAGTCCGCCGATGGCGTGCGCGGCGACAGTGCCAACAACGTGCAAAAGCCGGCCAAACTCGAGACCGGAAAAATCGTGCAGGTGCCGCTGTTCATCAAGGAGGGAGAGTTGATCAAGATCGACACCCGCACCGGCAACTACATGGGACGCGCCTAGCGTCGAAAAGCAGACTGGCGGCCTGCGTTGCGATTTGTCATAACCCGCCATGCCGAAACGCGGTCGGGCCAACAAAAAGAAGAAGCGGCTCGACGTCGCCGCCGCGGGTGTCCTGCCCGCCCATGTGCCCAAACGTTGGGTCAAGTTTCTCGTCGGTCTGTTTCTCCTTCCCCCGGCCTGGGTGCTGACCCAGACGTTTTTCACCGCCTTTGCCCGCACCACGCTGCGCGATCAGTTTTGGATCACGGAGGAGTTTTGGTTTTTCAGCCTCGGTGTCGCACTCTGGCTGGTCACGTTTTTCGGACTCCCCCGCCCGCTGTGGCTCTATGTCTTCGGTCACGAACTGACCCACGCGGTCTGGGTCATGATCATGGGCGGACGCGTCCATCGCTTCGAAGTCACCCGCAACGGGGGACACATTCTGGCCGACCGGACCAACACCTGGATTGCCCTCGCGCCGTACTTTTTTCCCATCTACAGCGTCCTGGCCATCGGCCTTTACGGCCTGTGCGCGCTCTTCGTCGATGTCACACCCTACCGGCAACTCCTCTATTCCGTCATCGGCGTGACGTGGGCGTTCCATTTGACCTTCACCTGCTGGATGGTGGCCAAGGGCCAGCCCGACCTTTATTACGGCGGAACGTTTTTTTCCCTCACAGTCATTTATATTTTGAATCTCACGCTGCTGGCCGCATTGCTCATTCTGGCGTCCCCGAAAATCACCTGGGCCGGATTCGGCCACGAACTGCTGCAAAACACGATGGATGTCACCGCCCAGGTCACGCTGGGGCTCAATCGGCTTCTGCGGTGAGCCCGGCGGAAGACAAGCGGCAGTTCCTCCGCGATCTGCAGAATCAACTCGGCGGGAGCATCCCGTTCGAACGCTGGATGCGGGAGGCGCTGTATCATCCGCAATTCGGCTATTACACCGCCGGCATCCGGGCCATCGGGCGGCGCGGGGATTTCACCACCTGGCCCGTCTTGCACGATAGCCTGGCCCGCGCCATTGCCCGCTGGGCGTTGGACCACAAACCCGCGGGCCGCTGGCACCTCATCGAGATCGGCGCTGGCACGGGCGAGCTGGCCGCCGCCGTGCTTCGTGCGGTCGGCTGGTGGAACCGGCCGCGCTATCACATTGTGGAAATTTCCCCACCCCTGCGGGCCGAACAACAAAAGCGCCTTGGCCGCAAGGTTCAATGGCACGACTCCGTCGCCGAAGCCCTGGCGGCCTGCCATGGCGAAGCGGTCCTTTTTTCCAATGAGTTGGTGGATGCCTTCCCCTGCCGCATCTTTCGCAAGAAAGACGCCGCCTGGCGCGAATTGGCCCTGCGTATGGATGACGGCCGCATCGTGGAAACGTGGCGGGAAACCCCTCGGCCCGAGTCCACCGCGTTTGCGCATGAGTGGCCGGAGGGCCAGCGGGTCGAAGTGCCGGAAAGCTTCCATCGCTGGCTGCAGGAATGGCTGCCCGCGTGGAAATGCGGCGCCATGCTCACCATCGACTACGGTGACAGCTGCCCGG
The DNA here is from genome assembly GCA_945860745.1 of Chthoniobacter flavus. Classification (GTDB taxonomy): domain Bacteria; phylum Verrucomicrobiota; class Verrucomicrobiia; order Chthoniobacterales; family Terrimicrobiaceae; genus CAMASH01. Next base: position 45,722 of record CAMASH010000018.1, read on the forward strand.
CGCTTTATCATCGGCGTCCGCACGGAACCTTGCGCGCCTACGCCCATCATCAAAGGCTGGAGGGCGCGGAGGCCTATGCAGGATTCGGACTGCGCGATCTCACGGTGGATGTGAATTTCTCCGACCTGCAAAACTGGATCGGTTTGGCTTCCGAGGTTTCCACCCTGACGGAATTCCTCGCCCGCCAGCGGGTGCCGGGCCATCCGTCCCTCGCCGGAGCGGGCGACGCCTTTAAGGTTCTGACCCAGACACGCTGATCGTTCGTCCACCCCGCGTCGGACCGGGGCGTCTCCCTTGCCATGGGCTCGACAAAACGTTTGTATTGGCCCGCCCCATGGCCGCCGGAAATCCCAGCACAATCCCCCAACGCATCCGCTACGCCGTCGGTCCCTATCTCGAGCTCGCGGGTTATCTCAAACCCTACCGCTCCGCCTTTCTTTTCGGGACCCTCTGCGGCATCGGTTTCGGCGCGGTCAGTGGCGCAATTCCCTTCATCATCAATCTCGTGGGCAAGGTCGTTTTCTCCAGTGGAAACGAGGCCAACCTGGCGGGCCAATTGGAAAACCTGGGCGCCCTGGCCGAGCCGGCCCAGAACCTCGCCGTCAACGTTTTTCACCTCGACCAGGTGTCCAAACCGTTTCTGGTCGGCTTCGCCTGCCTGCTGATTCCGGCCGTGATGATGGTGCGCAGCGCGCTCGATTTTCTAAACAACTACTGCAGCGAATGGACCAGTCAGAAGGTGCTGATCGACGTCCGGGCCAAATTGATGGAACGCATCACCGCCCAATCGCTCGACTTTTTCAATCAGGAGCGGGCCGGCAATATGCTCCAGCGCATCATCTTTGAGACGCGCGAGGCGCAAAGCGTCCTCACCATCATCAACACGCAGTTGATCACCCAGCCCGCCACCATGATCTCGGGCCTCATCGTTCTTTTCAACCTCGACTGGAGGTTCACTCTGGGGGCTCTGATTCTGCTGCCCTGCTGCATCGTACCAGCCCTCTACCTCGGCAAGAAAATCCGCCAGGCCTCCCACGACCAACAGGGCGAAGGCCGGGACATGATGGTGATCCTCCACGAAATGATCGCGGGCATCAAAGTCATCAAGTCCTTCTCCCGCACCAAACACGAAGTCGCCCGTTTCAACGCCTCCAGCCAGGCCCAGTTCAAGCAAATGATGCGGGCCCGGGTCCTGATGGAAACCACCGCCCCGCTGGTGGAAAGCCTGGCCGCCGTCGGTGTCGCCCTGGGGCTGTACTACGTCTATTCCGTGGGGATGAGCGGGGCCACTTTCCTCTCCCTCTGCATCGGCGTGTTTCTCATTTATCAGCCGGTCAAGACCCTCAGCAAAACCCACCTCATCCTCGCCCGCAGTCATGTGGTCGTGGCCAGCGTCTTCGCGATGATGCGCCGGGAACCCACCGTCGCCGACGCGTCGGACGCCCGGCCCTTGCGCGATGGCCGCGGCGAGATCGCCTTCGAGAATGTCACGTTTTCCTACCGCAAGGGTGTTCCGGCCCTGGAAGATTTTACCTTCCGCTTTGAGCAGGGAAAATACTACGCCCTCGTCGGCGCGAGCGGAGCCGGCAAAAGCACCCTCCTCTCGCTCATCATGCGGTTCTACGATCCCGACACGGGCGCTGTCAGAATCGACGGTCAGGACCTCAAGAGCCTGACCCAGGATTCCCTTCGCCAACACATCGGCATCGTCACCCAGGACACCTTTCTTTTCCACGAATCCATCTACCAGAATATTGTTTACGGCCGGTTGGATGCCACCCGCGAGGAAGTTGTCGAAGCCGCCCGGCAAGCCCACGCGGATGATTTCATTCTGGCCCAGCAGGACAGCTACGACACCGTGGTCGGCGACAAGGGTTGCATGCTCTCCGGCGGGCAGCAACAACGGATCGCCATCGCCCGGGCCCTGTTGAAAAACGCTCCCGTTCTCCTGCTGGACGAGGCCACGTCGGCCCTCGATTCCGCCTCGGAAAAACACATCCAGGAAGCGCTCGAAGTGCTGGCCGCCGGCCGCACCGTCATCGCCATCGCCCACCGGCTTTCCACCATTTTGAAAGCCGACCAGATCCTCGTGCTGGACCATGGACGCGTGCAGGAAATCGGAACCCATCGCGAACTGCTCGATCAGTCCGGGGCGTATCGCAGGCTCTATGACCTGCAATTTGCCGCCTAAGCTAGAGACTTTTCCAGAGGCCGGATGCAGAAATCCCGTTGACGCCGCCCTTCCGGCCCGCGATAATCCGGTCTGTTACGCGGGTATAGCTTAGTGGTAAAGTTCCTGCCTTCCAAGCAGGCCATGAGGGTTCGATTCCCTCTACCCGCTGTTTTTCATCTTCGGCGAAAAACAAAGCAAAGGGAACAGATGTCCGGATGCGGAACTTGCTGGAAATAGACGGAAGTGCTTAGGCACACCCAACTTCTGGAGGAAAGACAGCAAGGACGCCACCGAGAATAAACACGTGTCCAGATGCGGGGTTTTTACGAACAGATGTCCACTCGTGCCGATGATGTCCGGAGATGTCCGAGGAAAATCACCGGACGTTCGGACGGGCGGACGTGGAAAAATTTCGACAACGGACCGCGTGGCGCGCAGACTCGCCTCAGAGGATCAACGGCGATGGAGACGCAAACCAATGATAGTTGAGTTGGATCGATGCCCAGGAGGCCGCCAGCCTGTGGCTGGGTGAGCAACACCTCGGACGGATTCTCGACGGCCAAGAGATCGATCTCAGCGAGAAGGATTTTCCTTTCACCGGCGAGTTCCGGGACATGGTCTTGGAAGCGGTCCGCCGGAAGTTGGTGAAACGTGGAGCCAGAGTGATCACCTTGCCACCAACTGGCGGAGACCTCACATAAACCTTGCCACGACTCGGACTGCAATTCGCCGATCTCGTCGCTCGGCCCATTGGTCTGCACTTTTTGTGGCCAGCCCACTTCAAACGCGCCTACGAGGATCAGGGGTTAAGGAGGAGGTACTGGCCGGTGAGGGCCTCGACGGGCGGGAGGGAATTGGTGTCCACGTAGCGGGAGATGCCTTCGAGGAGCCAGCGTTTGCGGTTGGCGCTGGCGAAGTGTTCTTTCTCAACGCGGGAGAGGCATTTCTGGCGTTCTTCTGGGGTGCTGCGGGTGAGGTGTTTGACGCCCCGACCGGAGAAGATGGTGCAGCGGGAGAGTGGGCCAGGGATGGGTCCGGTGGCGCGCAGATCGCGGTCGTCGGTGAGTTGGAAGCGCGCGACCAGGTCAGCCTGGAGAAACCAACCGTCGTCGCCCGGCTGGTGGATGAGGTGATGCTCAATCTGGGCTGCGAGTTCGTCGGTCACAACGTGAGGGATTCGCGTGCGCAGTCTTCGAGGAGTTTTACGTCGAGGGTCTCTAGGGCCTTGGCAATGGTAGGGCAGAGGGGGCCTTCAATGGCGTATTCTCGGGGCCAACGCATGCGGGCGCGGTAGCAAACCTCGACACCCGGCGCTCGGATAAGGGTCAGGATTGCGCCCAGGGCGAGGCCGGATTCAATGAAGGATGTTTTCATCTTAAAACGGGTAGAGGTGGGGATCGATAGACGGCGACGGCGCGACAGCCCGACCTTTGCGGACGGAGGCACGCATGCGGATGAGGCGGTGGTGGGAGGCTTTGCGGTCGAGGGGGTCGTCGAGGGGATTTCCGGCGGCGGTTTGGCGGCCACGATAGAATAGGGAACGGCGGCCTGATAGGGCCTGCCAATGGTCGGACTGCTTGCTTTTATTGAAGGCAACGTAGTCGGCTTTGCAATTATCCCAGGCCATGCTGCGGTTGATATTGTTGGGGTCGGCGAGGTGTCGGAGGTAGGTGAAGAGGGCGGTGGTCTCGTCGTGGTTGAGGGGCATTTCCTCGCATTTGTCGGGCCGGCCGATGGCTGCCCAGCAGGCGGATCGGTTGTCACGGCGGCAGAATTCGTCTTTAGGGTTCCATCCTTGGGCCTCGCAGGCGGCGGGCCAGAGTTCGACCTGGTATTGAACCCGAACTCCGAAGTTGGAGATAAAATTCCGGGTTAAAAGCCTCCTTCCGTGACCGCTACACAGGAAGAGGGATCCAACTTCGGCGAAGTTGGAATAACCCATCGCAATATGGCTTCTATGAGCGGGTTATGCTTTTCGAATCCGCCCCAGGCATCGGAAAGGTGGAGCACTGGCTTGCGAGCAGCCCGCCCGAGGATGGCTCCGCCGAGAAAGACGGCCATGCGCAGCGTGGCAGGCTGCCGGTAT
>CAMASH010000019.1 GCA_945860745.1 Chthoniobacter flavus
TGTCCGAATCTTTTGCTGCTGAAGTTTGATGCGGAGTTCGCCGCCCAGGCCCCCGAGGTTTTCATCGAGAGTCTGGCCCGGTCTGCGCGACCGCTCCAGAGTGTGTGCGTCGGGCACCAATGGACCTTCGGACGCCAACGCTCCGGCAACGTCGCCCTGCTGCGGCAGCTCGGTGCGCGGTGGGGATTTGAAACCGTCGAAATCGATCCCGTGACATCCGGCGGGGAAACGATCAGCAGCACGCGCATCCGGCGGTGCGTGGAGGCGGGGGATTTTCCCGCCGCGCGCGAACTCCTGGGGCGCGATTACACCATCCTCGGCACGGTGCAGCATGGGGCGGGACTGGGCGGAAAGATCGGATTTCCCACCGCCAATCTGGCCGCCCACAACGAGCAATTTCCCCCCGATGGGGTTTACGCCGTGCGGGTGCGTCTGCGCGGCGACTGGCGGGAGGGCGTAGCCAACATTGGAACGCGTCCGACCGTGACGAGTTCGCCGGAACGGCTTTTGGAAATTCATATCTTCGATTTCGCCGGAGACTGCTACGGCGAGGAGGCGGAAGTGCGCTTTGAAAAATTCCTGCGCGGGGAACGGAAGTTTGCGTCGGTGGAGGCGCTCAAGGCGCAAATTAAAGAGGATGCCGATGCGGCGCGACGTCTGACGGCGGGCTGATCCTATTCGCTCGAAGAGATTGTTTGACTGCGTTCAGGCTGATAGCACCACGAGAATGGAGATGGCCGCGGTGTCTAAATATGCTGCGAACGGGAAGCGAATCGCTGCGACGTAGATGAGCCAGGAGGCGAGCGAAGACAGGAACCCTGCATTCGTGGACTTCGCATCACGGTTTACGATGTGCTTGATTATTTGGCCTCTGGAATGTCCCACGAGGAGATTCTGACTGATTTTCCCTATTTGACGGAAGAGGACATTCGAGCCGGCCTCGCATTCGCGGCTGATTCTGGTCGAAGGACTGCTTACGCTACTGCCGCTTGAGGACAGGTAGTATCCAAGAAACCCACTTGCCGCGCGGGCCGATCCGGCTAGTCTTCCCATCAATGACCATCGCCGAACTCCACAAGCTTCCGTCTGTCGAGAAGTTGAAGATTATCGAGGCACTTTGGGGCGATCTGGCGTCCGATGACGAGGTATTTACGAGCCCGGCGTGGCACGAGGAAGCACTGCGCAAGACCGAAGCGGATTTTGCCGCCGGTCGGGTTGAGATTGTGGACTGGGAAGACGCGAAGAGGGAATTGCGGAAGCCGTTCGAATGAAGGTTAGAGTCCTCCGGCCTGCGCTTGAGGACCTTGCGGTCGGCCGCCGATTTTATGACAGGCGATCAGAGGGGATTGGTGCCTATTTTTTCGATAGTCTGTTTTCGGAGATTGATTCTTTGGTTCTCTATGCGGGCATTCACTCAGTCCATTTTGGATTCCATCGGCTGCTCGCGAAGCGGTTTCCTTTTGCCGTGTATTATCGCGTGATTTCGGGGCAAGCCGTTGTGTTTCGTGTGCTCGACTGCCGGCGAGATCCCGGCTTGATTCGGAAGGCGCTGGAAGAAACGGTCTAACTAAGGAGTCGAAGCCGAACGCCGTCCGACCGATAATGAACGTTGTTCGTTGTTTGGAGGGGCGAAAAGGACGGCTCCGTCTTCTTGCTTCGGTGGGTGCTGAGAGAGGATATCATCAGGGACATCCTGCCTGTGATTGTCAGCCCGTAGGTTGAGCGTTGTGCCTATTTTTTGAAAATCGCATCGGCAGGATGCCGATGCCACTTGAATCAGGTGGGCGGTCTCAAAGCTGGATGACCTTGGCGCTGGCGATCGCGGGGTCGGCCAGGAGGCTGGCGAGGACGTCGGGGCCGGGGGCGCTGTCGAGATTCAGCAACGTCAGGGCGGTGCCGCCGGCTTCGGTGCGGGAGAGCGACATGCTGGCGATGTTGATGGTGTGCGTGCCGAGGATGGTGCCGACTTTTCCCACGATGCCGGGGACGTCGTGGTTTTCCAAAAGGAGGACGACGCCGTTGGGGGTGACTTCCACGGGGCGGCTGTTGATGCGGACGATGCGGGGTTCGTTTTTCGCACCGAAAAAAGTGCCGCCGATGGAGACTTTTTTTTCGCCGCTCCAGACGGCGACGTGGAGCCATTCGTTGAAATCGGTTTGCTCGCTCGATTTCACTTCTTCGATGAGGAGGCCGAGGGTGGAGGCCATGGTGCGGACGTTGACGCTGTTGACCTCCTGGCCGCCGGCGTGGCGGAGGAATCCGGTGAGGATGGCGCGGGTGACGGCGTCCGTCGGAAGATCCACGGCCTTGCCTCCATAGGTGATGACGATGCGGTCGTTGCGGTTGGGGGCGAGCTGGGCGGCGAAGCGTCCGAGTTTGTCGCCGAGGGTGAGGTAGGGTTTGACGATGGCGAAGGTCTTGGCGTCGATGCTGGGCATGTTGACGGCGTTGCGGATCTCGCCGTCGAGGAGGACAGCGCGGATGGCCTGGGCGATTTCGATGCCGACGTTTTCCTGGGCTTCGGCAGTGGAGGCTCCGAGGTGGGGGGTGAAAACGATGTTCTCGGAAGCGCGGAGGGGGAAGTCGGACGGGGGGGGTTCCACTTCGAAGACGTCGAGCGCGGCGGCGGCGACTTGCTTGGACTGGAGGGCCTCGTAGAGGGCGGTTTCGTCGATGAGTCCGCCGCGGGCGCAGTTGACGATGCGGATGCCCTTTTTGCAGAGCGAAAGGCGGCGGGCATCGATCATGTGCCGGGTCTCGTCGGTGAGGGGCATGTGCATGGTGAGGAAGTCGCAAATGGGGAGGAGGTCGTCGATGGACTCGATGAGTTCGACTTGCAGGCTGCGGGCTTTGCTGACGGAGAGGTAGGGATCGTAGGCGGCCACGCGCATGCCGAAGGCGATGGCCCGGCGGGCGATCTCGCTGCCGATGCGGCCCATGCCGAGGATGCCGAGGGTTTTGTTGTAGAGTTCGACGCCCTCGTATTTTTTGCGGTCCCATTTGCCGGCCTTCACGCTGGCATCGGCCTGGGGGATGCTGCGGGCGATGGAGACGAGGAGGGAGAAGGCGTGTTCGGCGGTGGAGATGGTGTTGCCGCCGGGAGTGTTCATCACAATGACGCCGCGTTTGGTGGCGGCGTCGACATCGACGTTGTCCACGCCCACGCCGGCCCGGCCCACCACTTTGAGATTTTTTGCGGCTCCAAGGACGGCGGCGGTGACTTTGGTCTGGCTGCGCACGACCAGGGCGGAGAAGTCGGGGATGAGCTTGATGATCTCGGCTTCGGGGAGGCCGGTCTTGACGGTGACTTCAAGGGCGCCGCCGGCGGCGAGTTCCTCGACACCGCGTTGGGAGATGGGGTCGGCGACGAGGACTTTGAGCGTGGGAGAGGACATGAGGATATTCGATTTGGGATTCTCGATTTGCGATTGGCGCGGGAAGGGCGAATCGGAAGGAGAAGGAGCTCTATTACATGCGAAAATCGGGAATCGAAAATCTAAAACTTCCGGGCGCGGGCTTTTTTGAGCGCGGCGGCGAGGTTATCCGGGCTGCAGGGTTTGGTGATATAGTCGTCCATCCCGGCATCGAACGCGCGGGTTTTGTCACCGGGCATGGCGTAGGCGGTAAGGGCCGCGATGTAGGGATGGGACCCCTCCGGCAGGCGACGGATGGCGCGGGTGGCGGTCAGTCCGTCCATGTGGGGCATGTGGATGTCCATGAAAATGACGTCATAGCGCCGCTGCCGGGCGGCTTCCACGGCAGCGGTTCCGTCGGCGGCGATCTGACACTCGCTGCCGAGGGCGCGGAGGCATTCGATGGCGAGTTGTTGGTTGGTGAGATTGTCCTCGGCCACAAGGATCTCGAGCGGCCGCGATGGGGGTTCGGAGGGAACCGGAGCGTCGGGAGAAAGGGGGATGGTGAAACCGAGGCGGGTTCCGGGAATTTCAAAACGCAAAATCCGGCGTCCCGGATCGTCCGCTTCATAGACGACCAGGCAAAGCGCGGTGGGTGCCGGCAGGGTGGTGATCTCGTTGGCCAGTTCGCGCAGGGTCTTGGCCAGCGCAGCACCATCGTAGGGAATGATGCGGGGAACGCGGGGATCAACGATGGCGGCCAGGGGAGGGGTGAAGGAATTGCGATAGACTTCGACGCGCTCCCGCACATCGCATTGCTTCGATCCGGCGTCCGGCTGAGCTTCCATGATTGCGCAAGGGAATACGGGATTGCTCACCGCAAGGCATCTCAAAAACACTTGCGCCTCCGACACGATTCGCGATGGTGCCGGGGCGTGAAAGGGTCTTATCGAATTGCAACCGTGGCGGGAATTGAAGTCCGTGTTCATTTCACGTTTCTCCTCCTGCTGGCTTTTTACGCCTTCAACGACTATTCAGCGGGCGGCACGAAGGCGGCGATGGACGGGGGCATTTTCATCCTGCTGCTTTTCCTTTGCGTGCTGCTACATGAATTCGGCCATGCCTTTGCGGCCAGGGCCTTCGGCATCCGCACGCCGGATATCACGTTATTACCCATCGGCGGAGTGGCGCGGCTGGAGCGGATGCCGTCCTCACCCTGGCAGGAATTGGTCATCGCGCTGGCGGGTCCGGCGGTGAATGTGGTGATCGCTCTGGTCCTTGCCGTGCTCATCGGACGGATTCCGGATTTGCAGGATCTCATGGGGCTGCAGAAAACCGGCGCGGGGTTGCTGGTCAATCTGTTCTTTGTGAACGCGCTGCTCATCGCCTTCAACATGATCCCGGCGTTTCCCATGGACGGCGGGCGGGTTTTGCGGGCGCTGTTGGCCACACAAATGCGTCATGCCACGGCAACCTTGATTGCCGCGCGAGTCGGGCAGGTCATCGCCGTGCTCTTCGGCGTGGCGGCGTTCATGACCACGAATTACATGCTGATTTTCATCGCCGCGTTTGTTTTCCTGGGCGCGCAACAGGAACTGGCTTACGCCAAAATGCGCTCGCAGGCTCTCAATGTGCGGGTGGGGCAGGCCATGATCACAAAATTCCAGACACTGCCGGCCGCGCTGCGGGCCGGGGAGGTGCCGGCGTTGTTGTCCGGCAATGACCAGGTCATTTTTCCCCTGGTTGACTCCTCCTTGCAATTGCGCGGACTGGCCACGCGGGACGAACTGCTCCAGGCGGCCCGTGACCTTCCTGCGCAATCTCCGGCCGATTGCGTGGCGCGGCAGATTCCCGTGGTGCACCCGGAAACCGCTTTGGAGGAGGCGCTGGAATTGATGCAGCGTCTCGCGGAGCCCATTCTGGCCGTTGTGAATGCGTCCGGGCAAATCGTGGGACTGGTCAGCCAGGCGCACCTGGCGGAATTATCGCGTTTGCGTGACGCCTGACGGGTTTGTGAATTTTTTCACAAATAGGGCTTGCGCGATAAAAGAGCGCTGCTTAAAAAGACGTTTCGCCATCCCCGGCAAAAGCAACTCTGTCGCATGTTTGACATCGGCGTTTGGCTCAATGCCAGCGGGAGCGCATTGGAAAAATCTCCCATGGATTCCCTTTTATTTATCGCCGCTGGTATTCCGCTGTATGCTCCGCATTTCAGCCAGGAGCATCTGCATGTCGAATTTCTGGAGTGGCTGACTAATTCGCTGCTGGCCACCTTTCTGGTCGTGGCTGCGGTGGTGTATTGGGCGCGCAAGGCAACCAAAAACATGCAGGTGGTTCCCGGACCTTCGCAAAACCTTTTCGAGGCGGTTATTGTGGCGCTGCACGAGATGCTTGAGGGCATCGTCGGCAAACACATGATCAACCGCGTGTTCAGCCTGCTGGCCACATTTTTTATCTTTATTCTCATCGCCAACTGGTTCGGTCTGCTGCCCGGAGTGGGCTCGGTCGGTTGGGGTGAAAAGGAACCGGGATTTCTTCCGGCTTATATTCCTCATGTTGAGGTGCCGGTTATGCGCCCGACGACGGCGGATCTGAACATGACATTGGGAATGTCCGCTGTGTTCATGGTGATGTGGCTGTATTGGACCATCCGGGAAATCGGAGTCGGTGGATTTATGAGTCACACCTTCGGTGTCAAAGGCGGACTCAAGGGAGTAATGGCTCTTGCCCTTTTCCCGATTTTCTTTTTTGTGGGCATCATTGAAATCATCTCCATGCTTTTCCGCCCGGTCTCACTTTCCCTGCGATTGTTCGGCAACGTCTATGCCGGGGAAAACCTGCTGGCGACCATGATCACCTTGGGAAACACCCTCGGGTTTCCGAGCGTATTTGCCTATTTGAGCAGCATCCTGCTGCCCATTCCCTTTTATTTTCTTGAGCTGCTCGTCGGACTCCTCCAGGCGTTCGTCTTCACGCTGCTCTGCGCGGTTTACATCCAGCTATCCACCTCCCACGACGAAGAGGAAGCGCATTAGAATTTTCCGCCGGGACCGTGGCAAGACTGCGGGCGGCGGGGAAAAAACCAAAACAAACATAACATGACCACATTACTCCTTGCAGAAGCCGCAGCGGTCGCGGCGAGCGGAATCACCGGCAGTTTCACCCTCGGCATGGCCGGGGCGGGCGCCGGTATCGGCATCGGACTCATTGGCGCGAAGGCGGCGGAAGCCGTCGGCCGTAATCCCGGTGCTTTCGGCCGCGTGCTCACCATCGGAATCATCGGCATGGCGCTGGCGGAAGCTATCGCGATTTACGCACTCATCCGTGCGTTTGCCGGCCAGTAACACTCAAACAGCGTGGCCGCCGCGTAAAGCGCGGCGGCCTTCGCATTCTCACTTTCCATGGACGCAATCAAAACTTTGCTAGACACATTCGGAGTCACCTGGCCGAAATTCATCGCCCAGGTCATCCTGTTCCTCGTCGTTTGGTGGATTCTCAGCAAATACGCCTTCGGCCCCATTTTGGAGATGCTGAATGAACGCCGCCGCCGGATCGAGGAAGGCCAGCTCAACGCCGAGAAAATCAAAAAGCAATTGGCCGAGGCCGAACTACGGTACCAGGAAGTTCTGCGCAAGGCCAACGAAGAAGCCACCAAACTCATTGAGGAGGCGCGTGCCGCCAGCGATGCCCACACCCAAAAGCAAATTCAGCAGGCGATCAAGGACGCCGAGGGCGTCATCGTCAAGGCCCGGGAAACCATCTCGCAGGATCGCAACAAGATGGTGGCCGAGGTCCGGAAAGAAATGGTTGAACTTGTCGTCAATACCACCGCGAAAGTGGTGGGCAAGGTGATCACCCCCGAAGACCAGAAACGCCTCTCCGAGGAAACCGCCAGGCAACTCGCCGCCTAGTTCGCTTAAACGACGATGAAGATCAGCCGAGAAGCCCGACACACTGCCCGCGAGTTATTTCGCCTCAGTTTGGTGGACGGACATGTGGATGCGAGCCGCGCGGAGGAAATTTCCAGCGGCATCGTTGCGGCCAAACCCCGCAGCTTTCTCCAGATTCTCAAGGAGTTCACCCGCCTCATCCGCCTCGAACTCGACAAGCGCCACGCCATCGTGGAAAGCGCCATATCCCTGGATGCCGCCACCATGGCGGACATCGCCAAAAATCTTAAACAGAAATTCGGCTCCGACATCACCGCCGAATTCCACGCCGCCCCCTTGCTGCTGGGCGGTCTGCGTATCAGACTCGGCAGCGATGTCTGGGACGGCAGCGTCAGCGGCCGCCTCTCCTCACTCTCCCAACAACTTTAACCCGGTCAAACCATGAGCAACATCCTGCAAGAACTCGAAGCAAAAATCGGAGGCATCCAACGCGCCTCCACCACCAGAACCAATGTCGGCACTGTCCGCGAAATCGGTGACGGAGTGGCCAAAATCGAAGGCCTCAGTGACGCCATGCTGAACGAAATGCTGGAATTCCCCGGCGGCCTTTACGGCCTCGCCCTCAACCTCGAGGAAACCGAGGTCGGCGCCATCATTCTCGGCGATTACACCACGATTAGCGAAGGCGACGAAGTCAAGACGACCGGTCGTCTGCTTCAGGTCCCCGTCGGCAAGGGCCTGCTCGGCCGTGTGGTGGACTCTCTGGGTCAGCCGCTTGACGGCAAGGGTCCGATTAACTCCACCGAATTTTATCCGGTGGAAAAACTCGCTCCCGGCATCATCCGCCGCAAAAGCGTCACCCAGCCGGTGCAGACCGGTATCATGGCCATTGACGCGATGATTCCGATCGGCCGCGGACAGCGCGAATTGATCATCGGCGACCGCGCCACGGGCAAGACCACCATCGCGATTGACACGATTCTCAACCAGGCCAAGGCCAACAAAGCGGGTGAGGAAAGCGGCGATCCGACCTTCCGCCCTCTCTATTGTATCTACGTCGCGATCGGACAGAAAAATGCAAACGTCGCCCGCGTGATCGGCGTCCTTGAAGCCAACGACGCGCTTCAGTACACCATCATTGTCTCGTCATCCGCCTCGGACAGTGCCACGAACCAATACATCGCCCCGTTTGCCGGAGCGGCCATTGGCGAGTGGTTCATGGACAACGGCCAGGATGCCCTCATTGTTTTCGACGATCTGACTAAGCACGCGGCGGCTTATCGTCAGGTTTCGCTCTTGCTCAAGCGTCCATCCGGACGTGAGGCCTATCCCGGCGATGTGTTCTATCTTCACAGCCGCCTGCTGGAGCGTTCGGCCCGCGTCGGCGAAAAATACGGCAATGGTTCCCTGACCGCTCTGCCCATCATCGAAACACAGGCCGGCGACGTATCGGCCTACATTCCGACGAACGTTATTTCCATCACGGATGGCCAGATTTATCTGGAAACCGATTTGTTCTACCAAGGCATCCGTCCCGCCATCTCGGTCGGTCTGTCCGTGTCGCGGGTCGGTTCCGCTGCGCAAATCAAAGCCATCAAACAGGTCGCCGGGAAGATCAAGGGTGACTTGGCCCAGTATCGCGAACTCGCCGCTTTTGCGCAGTTCGGCTCCGACCTTGACGCCCGCACCAAGGCCACCCTCGATCGTGGCGCGCGCATTGTGGAGCTCTTCAAGCAGTCGCAATATCAGCCTCTCCCGGTGCAACTCCAGACTGCGGTGCTGTGGTCCATGCAAAAAGGCTACCTCGATCCGATTCCGGTCGAACGCGTGAAAGAATTCCAGAACAAATTGCAGGACTATCTTCTGACCCGCAAAGAAGCAATTTTGGACAAGATTCTCGCCAAGAAACAAGTGGATGAGGAGATCGAAAAAGAACTCACCGCCGCCTTGGAAGAATTCAAAATCACCTTCCGGTAAGTTTATCGTTTAATCCATGGCTAGTCTCCGCGACATCCGCCGGCGCATCAAGTCGGTCAAGAACACCGCCCAGATCACCAAGGCGATGCAGATGGTCGCCGCCTCGAAAATGCGCAAAGCGCAGGAGGCGGCGCTCGACGGTCGTTCTTATGCGGAACTGCTGAACCGCGTGCTGGTTTCGCTGCGCGACAGGGTGGATTCCAGCCTGCATCCGCTCTTGGAAAAGCGCGAGGTGAAGGGTGAACTCGTGATTCTCCTGAGCACGGACAAGGGGCTGTGCGGTGGTTTAAATACGAACCTTTTCCGCGAGGCTTTGAATTTTGACGTTGCGACGACGCAGTTCATTTCCGTCGGACGGAAAGGCACGCAATTTCTCGCCCGCACCAAGCGCAATATGATCGCCGATTTTGCGCTCAAGGACCATCCGAGCTTCCTTGAAACCAAGGCCATCTCGAAATTTGCCATCGAGAAATTTCTCGCGCGCGCGGTGGACAAAGTGACCGTGCTCTATCCGCGTTTCGTCAACACCCTCACCCAAAAGCCAACCGCCCTGTCCCTGCTGCCCATCACCAGCCTGGAAGAAGCCGGTCTGGTCGGTAAAGAACTGACGCTGCCCGAACCGGAGGGAGGCATTCTTTTTGAACCTAGTGCCGAAAGCATCCTCGACGCGATCGTTCCCTATTACGTTCATTACGCGCTTTACCAGATGGTTTTGGCCACCCGCGCCTCGGAACACAGCGCCCGCATGGTGGCGATGAAAAGCGCCACCGACAATGCCAAGCAGCTCGTCAAGGATCTCACTCTCGAATACAACAAGGCCCGTCAGGCGGCCATCACCACGGAACTTCTCGAAATCTCCACTGCGCAATTCGCGCTCGGGTAAGAAGAAACCACGAACTTTCACTTATAAACACTGATTTACGGGAAATTTCTTCTTAGTGGATTTTCGTGAAAATTAGTGGTTAAGAAAAATTAAATACTGTCATGAGCACCAAAGGTAAAATCGTTCAAATCATCGGTCCCGTTGTGGACGTGGAATTCAATCCCAAAGACGGCGCGCTGCCGAAAATCTACGACGCGCTGGAAATCAATTTCGAAGTGGAGGGCAAGCCGGTCAAAGTCACGCTCGAAGTGCAGCAGCATTTGGGTGAAAGCTGGGTCCGCGCCATCGCCATGAGCAGCACGGAGGGTCTCAAGCGCGGCACCGAAGTCCTCAACACCGCCGCGCCGATTTCCGTCCCGGTCGGCGAAGGCATCCTCGGCCGCATCTTCAACGTGGTGGGCGAGCCGACTGACGAACGCGGCCCGGTCACTTTCACGAAAAAATATCCCATCCATCGTCACGCGCCTCCGCTCTCCGAGCAGGACACCAAGGCGTCCATCCTCGAAACCGGCATCAAGGTCATCGATCTGATCTGTCCCTTCATCAAGGGTGGCAAAGCCGGTGCTTTCGGTGGTGCGGGCGTGGGCAAGACGGTCGTCATTCTCGAACTCATCAACAACATCGCCAAGGCGCACGGCGGCTACTCCGTCTTTGCCGGGGTGGGCGAACGCACCCGTGAGGGCAATGATCTTTATCACGAAATGAGCGAGGCCGGCGTCATCGTGCAGGACGATCTCTCCAAGTCCAAGGTGGCCCTGGTTTACGGCCAGATGAACGAACCTCCCGGGGCCCGTCTCCGCGTCGCGCTGACCGCGCTTTCCATGGCGGAGTATTTCCGCGATGAGAAAAACCAGGACGTCTTGCTCTTTGTGGACAACGTGTTCCGCTTTTCCCAAGCCGGGGCCGAAGTGTCCGCGCTGCTAGGCCGCACGCCGTCTGCGGTGGGCTACCAACCCACCCTGGCCGCGGAAATGGGCGACTTGCAGGAACGCATCACCTCGACCACCAAGGGCTCCATCACCTCCGTGCAGGCGGTCTATGTGCCGGCCGACGATTTGACCGATCCCGCACCCGCCAACACCTTTGCGCACCTTGACTCCACTTTGGTGCTGGAGCGTTCGATTGCGGAGCTTGGCATCTATCCTGCCGTTGATCCTCTGGCCTCGACTTCCAAAGCGCTTTCTCCCGAAATCGTCGGCGAGGAACATTATTCCGTGGCTCGCGGGGTGCAGAAGGTTTTGCAGCGCTACAAGGAATTGCAGGACATCATCGCGATTCTCGGGATGGACGAGCTTTCGCCCGAGGACAAACTCACCGTTTTCCGCGCCCGCAAGATCCAGCGTTTCCTCTCGCAGCCTTTTACGGTCGCACAAATCTTCACCGGCACGCCCGGCGAATATGTCACAACCGCCGAAACCATCCGCGGCTTCAAAGAAATCCTCGCGGGCAAACACGACGACGTGCCCGAAGGCAATTTCTATATGAAGGGCGGCATTGACATGATTAAGGAGTAGGGAATTTTCAATTTTCGAGAGGCGTGCGTAAAATCCGCTTTTCGCGAAGTCCATCACTCAAAAATCGAAACTCAAAAATCGCAAACACCATGGCAACTCTCCGACTCGAAATTGTCACTCCCGAGGCCAAGACCTATTCCGACGATGTGGATTCCGTGGTGATTCCCGGCGTGGATGGCGAACTGGGTATTCTTCCGCTGCACGTCGCTTTGATGACGCAATTGCTGCCGGGAGAATTGCGCATCACGAAAGACGGTCAGGAAACCCGCCTGGCCGTGGGTGAGGGTTTTGTGGAAGTCACCGGGAAAACGGTCTCTGTCCTCACCGATATGGCCGTGCCCGAAAGTGATATTGACGAGTCAGCCACAGAGGAAGCCATCCGCCGGGCCGAGTCCGCCATGAAGGAGGAGCATTTGGATGAAGAAGGCCTCGCCAATGTGCAGGCCTCTTTGCTCAAGTCCCTCGCCCAGCTCCGCGTCAAACGCCGCCGGGTGATCTGACGCGCGGGTTCGTGCCGGCGTTGCAGTCCACGCTGAATTTGGTTTCGCGTTGTGTCGGAAGGGAAAGGCTTTGCATGCTTCGCTCTGGCTGCGGCAGCCTGACGCGAAGACTCGGCTGTCATTTTCCACGTGGCTTTGCAGGAAATTTGGACAAAGGCAAATAGTCGGCCACGACGAAGCGTTGCCCTCCACGTGTTTGTGGCAGAGCGCCCTGTTTTCTCAAGCAGCGGGAAGCCGCTTCTCCTTTGGCGGATTGTGTGTTAATCTCACCGATTCACCGCATGACGGTTTTCGATGAATAACCACTCAGTCATCCGCATCAAAGGAGCGCGGCAGCACAATCTGCAGAATCTTGATGTCGAGATTCCCCGCAACAAGCTGGTGGTGGTCACCGGCCTGAGCGGATCGGGTAAATCGTCCCTCGCTTTTGATACGCTGTATGCCGAGGGACAGCGCAAATACGTCGAGAGCCTTTCGGCCTATGCGCGGCAGTTTCTCGATCAGATGCAGAAGCCGGATGTGGATTACATCGAGGGCCTGTCCCCGGCCATCGCCATCGAGCAGAGGACGTCCGGGGCCAATCCGCGTTCGACCATCGCGACCACCACGGAAATCTATGATTACCTGAGGCTGTTTTTCGCCGCCGTAGGCCGGCCGCACGATCCGGTGACGGGCGAACCGGTTGTCCGTCAGACGCCGCAGCAGATTGCCGACATTGTTTTGTCCTGGCCCGAGGGTTCCAAGTTGATGGTGCTGGCGCCGCTCGTGGTCCATCAGATCGGGGAATTCCGCGACGTGATTGAGAAGGCCAAGCGGGAGGGCTTTGTCCGGCTGCGGATCGACGGCAAGGTGATCGAGCTGGGACCGGAAGCCCCGAAGCTCGCCAAGTCCAGCCGACATACGATTGAGGCGGTGGTGGACCGGTTGGTCGTGCGCGAGGGGATCGGGCAGAGGCTGGCGGATTCGATTGAAACCGCGCTGAGATGGGGAGTCGGAAAAGTTGCGGTCAGTCGTTTGGAACCCGACACGAAAGAATGGCAGGAGCAAAAGTTTTCCACCGACTACGCCAACCCCGTGACCGGTTTCAGCATGCCGAAACTCACCCCCAAGCATTTTTCCTTCAACAGTCATCATGGGGCCTGTCCGGCCTGTCATGGCATCGGCACGGAGTCGTTCTTCGATCCGGAACTGATGGTCGACGGAGCCAAGACCCTGGCGCAGGGCGCGATCAAACCGTGGCGGGTCGGTCAGAAGCGCATGCGGCAGTATTACGCGTGGATTCTGGAAGGCCTCCGCGCGGACACCCCGGTGAAGGCCGATGTTCCCTTTAACCAACTGCCGGAGAATTTCCGGGCGTTGCTGTTTTTCGGCACGGGGGATCGCGCCGTAACCATGCAGGTCTCGGCGGAGAAGAAGATGGCCCGGCCCTTTGAGGGATTGATCGCGCAGATGCAGCGGCTCTATGAAACGAGCGAGAGCGAGTTCACCAAGAAGCGCCTGCGGGGATTTCAGGGACGCCGGTTGTGCGCGGTTTGCGGGGGGGCGCGGCTGCGTCCGGAGATTCTGGCGGTCACCGTTTCCGACATCCACGGACGCGCCTACAACATCAATCAATTCTGCGAACTCTCGATTGTCGACGCGGAGGGTCTGACGCGTTCCTTCGCCCTCGGGGACTCCGAGAAGGAAATCGTTCATGACGTGGTGCGCGAGATCAGCCAGAGGCTGCGATTTCTTAACGAGGTCGGTCTGGACTATCTGCAACTCAGCCGCGAAAGCGGGACGCTGAGCGGCGGGGAGGCCCAGCGCATCCGGCTGGCCACCCAGATTGGATCGGGCCTCGCGGGCGTGCTCTATGTGCTCGACGAACCCAGCATCGGATTGCACCAACGCGATAACGACCGCCTGATCGGGACGTTGCGCTCGCTGCGCGATTTGGGCAACTCGGTCATCGTGGTCGAGCACGACGAAGACACCATCCGGGCGGCCGATCACATTCTGGATTTGGGACCGGGAGCCGGGCCGCGGGGTGGCAGGATCGTGGCCCAGGGAACGTTGGAGGAGATTCTGCAGAGTGAGGATTCGCTGACTGCGCAATACCTGAAAAAGACGCTGAAAATTTCCGTGCCGCGCCATCGGGTTCCGCCGCGGCAATCCCACAGGCTGGCGGGCGAGATCGGCGACGGCTGGCTGACGGTGTTCGGGGCCCGGGAGAACAATCTGAAAAACGTGACCGCAGCTTTTCCCGTCGGATGTCTGACCTGTGTGACCGGCGTTTCGGGCAGCGGAAAATCCACGCTGGTGAATGACATCCTGCACGCGGCCCTGGCGCGCGACTTGAACCGGGCCAAGGATCGTCCCGGCGCGCACGACCGGATTGTCGGGATCGAGCAATTCGACAAGATCATCGTGATTGATCAATCGCCGGTGGGTCGCACGCCGCGGTCAAATCCCGCGACCTATTCCGGCGCGCTGGGTCCGATCCGCGATTTGTTCAGCGAGTTACCCGGGGCGCGGGTCAGGGGATATGATGCCAGCCGGTTCTCCTTCAATGCCAAGGGCGGCCGCTGTGAACATTGCCAGGGCGACGGCTTCATCAAGATCGAGATGCATTTTCTGGCCGACGTTTACGTGGAGTGCGAAGTCTGCCGGGGCAAACGCTACAACCGCGAAACGCTGGAAATCACGTACAAGGGCAAGAACATTGCCGACGTGCTCGAGCTGACCGTGGATGACGCGGCGCGGTTTTTCCGCAACATCCCGTCCCTCTCCTCGAAGCTGGAAACCTTGCAGGATGTGGGGCTGGGGTATCTGCGGCTGGGTCAATCGGCCACCACGCTTTCCGGCGGCGAGGCCCAGCGGCTCAAGCTCGCGTCGGAACTCGCGAAGCGGGCCACCGGCCGCACCATCTATCTTCTCGACGAGCCCACGACCGGACTTCACTTTGCCGACATTCACAAACTGCTGGAAGTGCTGATCAAATTGCGCGACGCCCACAACACCCTGATTGTCATTGAGCACAATCTCGAGGTCATCAAATGCGCGGACTGGATTCTGGATCTCGGGCCGGCCGGCGGGGTGGGTGGGGGAGAGATCGTGGCGCAGGGTCCGCCGGAGCTTATCGCAGCGGAGCCCCGGAGTTTCACCGGGCAATTTCTGGCCAGGGTGCTGCCGGTATGAGAACGGGCGTTTTCCTTTTTCTCGCATCGGCCTTTGCCGCGACGGTTTTCGCTGACAAGGCCTTGCTCGTGGAGGCCCGGCAGGCCCTTGATGACGGCCTGCCGCAGGTGGCAATCTACAAACTCCGGCAAAGCGGACAATCCTTCAGCAAAGGGGATGCGGTGATGGCCGATCTGTTGCTGGGCCGGGCCTTGATCGCCGCGGGGCGATACGCGGAAAGCGTAGCCATTTTGGAAAAGATTCCGGCCCCGAACGCGCAGGCGGATTTCTGGCTGGCGGAGGCTTATGCGGCCCTGGGCGAGTCCGAAAAGGCCCTGCAGCTTTATCACCAGTTGGTCGGGGATCCGCAACTCGACATCGAGGCCGTGATTGGCGAGGCCCGCATGTATAATGCCATGCAGCAGGCGCCAAGGGCCGCGGCCATCTTGAAGGCTTTTCTGGAGAAGAAGACCGTTTCCAATCGCGTCGCGCTGGAACTGGCGGGCATTCAAGTCAACACCGGGGACGCGGCCGGAGTTTTGCAGTCCCTCGCCACCCTGCGGAATGCGTCACCGGAACAGCGCCAGCTCGCGGAGTATCTGGGCGCGCGGGCGCAGATAATCTCCGGGGACTTTCCGGCCGCGGCGTCCCGCCTCAAAGGGATTCAAGATCCTCCGGCCGATCTGGCCGCCGGTGTGGCCGTTTCGCTGGCGGAGTGCAGTTTGAACCTTGAGGACACGAGTGACGCCGAGAAGATTCTTGAGCAGTTCGTCGAGGAGAATTCCCGGCTGCCCGGACTGGCGGCTGTTTTTACCGCGTTGGACCGTGTTTACGCCGCGGACAGCGCCGCCTCCGGCAGCGAGTTGAGGAATTGGTCGAACGATTCCAAGAATCCGGTTCGGGCCGCCCTGGCGAAGTTTTATCAGGCTCGCAACGAAGGCCGCTCCGGTCTCAAAGAGAAAAGCCGGCAGCTCTACAACGAATTTCTGGCCCAATATCCCGGCCATACCCTGGCCAATGAGGCACTGGGGGAGCTGGCGGCCTCGCATCTGTCAGCGGGGGAAGCCGCCCAGGCTCTGGCCGTCGCGCTGAAGGGAGGGGGCCCTCAACTCGATTTTCTGCAAGGTCAGGCTCTCTCCAGGATGGGGAGATATAAGGAGGCGGCGGGTGAATTTCTCCAGGCGGCCGAGCGGCCGGAAATTCGAATCGAAGCGCTGACCAATTCCGCCATCTGCGGTCTCATCGCCGACATCCCGGACGGCGAAAATGCCGCCATCAAAAAACTCCGCGGCCGCGATGATTCCGAAGCCATTCTGGAAAGAATCCATTTCCTGGAAGCGCTGCACCGGGCTTCCCAACGCGAGCCCGGCGCCGGCGCCCTCCTCCGGGAGATTGCCGAAGGCCCATCATCCTTCTCGGGCCAGGCCAGGCTGGCTCTGGCGGAATGGGACTACTTGCAACTCGACCTGGCCGGGGCGCGGACCGGGCTGCGGAAAATCTCCTCGGGCGATCCCGCGCAGAAGGAACGGGAGGAATACCTCGCTGTTTTTCTCGCGGATACCGGGGATCAGGAATCGGAATCCCGCGTCGGCGCCCTGGCGGGGGATTTCCTCAAGAATCACCCCGAATCCCCCTTCGAGCCCGAAGTGCGCCTGAAGTTGGGCGAAACGCTTTATCGGCGCGGGGATTTTCTCGGTGCGCGCGCCCAATTTGTGCTGGTGGCGGAGAATTTTCCCGATTCCCCGCTGGCGGAGAAAGCGGCCTTTCTTTCCGGCCAATCCCTGGCCCGCTCGATGAACCGGGAGGACATGGAAAGGGCGTTGGAGATTTTCGACGAAGTGGCCAAGTCCGGAGGTCCGCTGGCTCAGCGGGCCCGGCTTTCCCAGGCCATGCTGCTTTATGCCCTTAAACGGCCCAAGGATGCGCTCGGCGTTTTTGACAGCATTCTGGCCGGCAAACCCGAGGCCGAACTCCGCGCCCTGACCCTGGCCGAAAAAGGCGACACGCTTTTCGCCCTCGGTGGGCAGGATCCGGCCAGTTATCGCCTGGCGATTGCGGCTTGGAAGGAAATTGCCTCCGACCCCGCCGCGGCGAAAAACTGGCGCTATCAGGCCTTGGCCAAAATGGGTGCGGCCAACGAAAAGCTTGGAGCCAATGACGCCGCGCTGGATTGTTACTACAGCGTTTTTTCCCGCGATCAAAAAGGCGAACCCGAATATTTCTGGTTCTACAAGGCCGGCTTCGACGCCGGCCGGCTCCTCGAATCCCAGAAACTCTGGAAGGAAGCCATTGCCGTTTACGACAAAATCGCCTCCATCGACGGCCCGCGCGCCGAGGAAGCCCGCGAGCGCGTCAACAAACTGCGATTGGAAAACTTCATCTGGGAAAATTAGCCCTTCGTCATTAATTATTCGTCACGGATCCCCATGCACATCAAACTCTTCATCCCCGGCCCGATCGAGGTCTCCGAGAAAACCTACCGCGCCATGGGCGAGCCCATGATCGGCCACCGCAGCGGCGATTTCAAAGCCCTCTACGCCTCAATCCAGCCGCGGCTCCAGACCCTCTTCGGCACCACCAGGCCGGTTTTTCTCAGCACCTCGTCCGCCTGGGGCGTGATGGAAGGATCCATCCGCAACCTCGTCGGAAAGAAAGTCCTCAACTGCATGTGCGGCGCGTTCTCCGACAAATGGCTCGACGTGAGCAAACGCTGCGGCGTCGCCGCCGAGGGCCTGCAGGTCGAATGGGGCCAGCCCATTCTGCCCGGGCAAATCGAGAAGGCTCTGGCGCAAGGCGGTTTCGATGCTCTGACACTTATCCACAATGAAACCTCTTGCGGGGTGCGCAATCCGCTGCCGGAAATCGCCGCGGTGATGAAAAAATTCCCGGAAGTGATGTTTGTGGTGGACACCGTTTCCTCCTTCTCCACCGAACCCATCCCGATGGACGATCTGGGCATTGACGTGCTCCTCACCGGCAGCCAGAAAGCCCTCGCGCTGCCGCCCGGACTTGCCGTCTTCGCCGTTTCCGAACGTGCTCTGGACCGGGCCAGGACCATCGAGGGTCGCGGCTACTACTTCGACTTCGTCGAGTTCGCCAAGAATCAGGCCGAGGACATGACCCCCAGCACCCCCGTCATCCCGCTCATCTACGCCCTGCGCTCCAAACTCGATGACATCTTCGCCGAGGGCGTTGAAGTCCGTCACGCCCGTCACGCGAAGCTCAACGCCATCGTGCACGATTGGGCCCGTGCACGGGGCTTCGAATTCTTTGCCCCCGAAGGCTACAGCTCGCTTTCCCTCACTTGCGTGAAAAACAACCGCGAGGTGGACGTCGCCGCCTGGATTAAACGCCTCCGCGAGAAACATCACATGGTCATCGACGGCGGTTACGGCAAGCTCAAGGGCCAGACCTTCCGCATTTCCAATATGGGCGACGAGACGGAGGAAACTGTGGGCCTTCTGCTCGGTGCCCTGGACGACACGCTCGAAGGTTAGGTGAGGTGTAGCCGCGCTCGTGAGAGCGTGGCCCGACATGCCGCCGTTTATCCCGATTGCATCGGGATCTGCGAGCGAGGCTTCGCCATGAGAAGGTGTCCTGCCTCAGCAGGACTGGCAGGCACGACGGCAGCTACTTGGCTTCGGGCGGCTCGATCAGTTTCTTGATCTCCTGCGCACCCACCGCCTCGTGGACGACCATCCAGGTGGCCCGCGAGGGGTTTTCCGGTTCTGCCTGGTCCTCCTCATCGCCCTCGTCCTGCAGCGCGAGGATGGTGCTGACCAGCCCGACGGCATTCCCCTTGTCATCGAGCACGGCGGCACCGCTGGAACCCGGGGCCCAATCCGCGCTCACGTTAAGCATAAGGGGAAGGGCATTGCCGGATTTCCTGGTCGTCCGGCGATTCACCATGCCGGTGGAGAAAAAGCTCCGTTCGCCCATCGGGTCGCTGAAGCAATAGACCGGATCGCCCGGTCGCGCATCCTCGCTGAGCGGAAGGGGCCGGCCTTTGGCGGGCAGCTCCACCCGCAGAATACACACATCCGACTCCTTGCTGGCGGCGAGGATTTGCTTCACGGGATAAACGGCGCCGTCATCCGACACCGCGACGAGGCAGCCCTTGTGCAGGTCTTTGTCCGGCTCGACGGCATGGCAGGCCGTGGCGGCTGCGCCGTCTTCGGTGATGAGAAATCCGCCACTCAAATCAAGATGCCATTTCTCGCAGTCCGTGCAGGAAAAGTAATAGCCGATGCGCAGAAAAGCGCCGCGCGCGACCTCCCAAATTTCGCGTCCGCCCAGGACCGGGCTTTTCGGTTCCGGCAGTTTCAATTGGCATGTGGTGCGGCCCAGTTGATCTCGCACCTCACCGACGGAAAGTGCCCGCCCTCCGGAGAACAGCGCTTCGGCCTGTTTGAGCATACCGGGATCCTCCGTGAAATCCTCGTCGGTTTTGTAAATCGGAACCGCATCCGCCGCGCGTGGGGCTGGGAGGGCCGTGAAGAGCGCGGCCAAAAGAAGCGCAATGCGTTTCATTCGTTTCGAGGAGAAGGACACATCGGACAGCAATCTGCAACGGTTTTGCGTTTTCCTGATCTGACGCGGAGACCCGGGAGCGCGCAGGGAAAGGCTTTGCCTGGCTGACCCGGGGTCTCCGGCCCATTCTTGCTTTCAAAACGTGATCGTCCCTTGTTTCGTCCCGGCTTCTCCGCGATGCCCCTGATCTTCGACAAAAACCTCAGCCTCTCCCGGCCTCACACCTTCCAGACCGGGGCCGGGTTGGAAAAGCAGATCGTCACGCTGGCCGATCAGAGCTTTGGCCCGACTTCGGTTCAGCGGGAAGCGCTTCTTGCGGCCCGGACGCTTGAGGACGTGCTGACGCTTTCGCGGCGCGGATGAGGAAGTTTTCCTGATTCTCCGATGAACGCCGTGGAAATCGCGGAGCCTATGAAGGAACTGGAGGAATCGTTTTGGTCCCGCCGCCGTCCGCCTCGGCATCTGCGCGACAAGAGGCGTGAGGGGCAGCGCTTCAAGGATCACTCCATCGAATTTTTCTCCATCCGCCCGGTGTTTCGTCGTCCGGGTGAAGCGGTCGAGGAATCCCGTGCCAAGGTGCAGTTTGTGCGGACCGGGGAGTTTGGCGGATTTTCTGGAAGCGGGCCAGTGGCCAAGGGGCGGGAGAGGAACCCTGCCCGGAGGCGGAATCTCCGGGCGAGGCTCTGCGCGTGATTGATAAGGGCGCCCACGGCTGTTTTTTCGGCTGAACATTTGCGGTCGGGAGGAGCTTTTGACCGGGACTCATCCCCTGGACTCGCAGGCGTGACGCCTGCGCCACGGCCCAACCATTTGACCCATGGCCTATTGGCTGATAGGTGTTTCCCCCTTTTCTATGAGCAGTTACAAAGACACGCTGAATCTCCCGAAGACCGATTTTCCGATGAAGGCGGGTCTGACCACGCGGGAGCCGGAGATGCTGGCGCGCTGGGAACACGCGGGGCTGTATCGTCAGATCCAGGATGCCCGCAGGGATGCGCCGCTGTTTGTGCTGCACGACGGGCCCCCTTTTGCCAACGGCGACGTGCACATGGGGACGGCGCTGAACAAGGTGCTGAAGGATTTTATCGTCAAGTCGCGGACGATGCTGGGGTTCCGCGCGCCGTTTGTGCCGGGGTGGGATTGTCACGGGCTGCCGATTGAATTCAAGGTGGTGAAGGAATCGCGCGGGCTCTCACCGGTGGAGATCCGGCAGCGTTCGGAAGAATACGCGCGCAAGTTCATCGCTATCCAGCGCCGGCAGTTCCGCCGGCTGGGAGTTTTCGGCGATTGGGAGCATCCGTATCTGACCCTCGATCCTTCGTATGAGGCCGAGATCATCCGGACCTTCGGGCGGTTGGTGGAAAAGGGGCTCGTTTATCGCGGCAAGAAGCCGGTTCTCTGGAGCACCGGGGCGCAGACAGCGCTGGCCGAGGCGGAGGTGGAGTACGCCCAGCGGACGGATCCGGCGATTTATGTGAAGTTTCCCTTGGTGAGCGGGACGGGCGCGCTGGAGGGCGCTGCCCTGGTGATCTGGACGACGACACCCTGGACCTTGCCGGCCAACGTGGCCATCGCGGTGGATGCGCGGGCGGAGTATGTGGTGGGGGATTTCGGCGGGACGACGCTGGTGGTGGCGCGGGCTTTGCTGGAGGCGTTCGCCGCGGAGACCGGGCTGGCGTTGACCGGGGAGATCGCGGTTTTGAAGGGCGAAGATTTGCAAGGCCTGCAGGCGCAGCATCCGTTTCTGCCGCGAACGGCGCGGGTGATCACGGCGGATTTCGTCACGATGGAAACCGGCACGGGCCAGGTGCATATCGCGCCGGGGCATGGCAAGGACGATTATATCGCGGGCCAGCAAAACGGCCTGCCGACGCTCTCGCCGGTCGATGATTACGGCAAGCTCACGGAGGACTGCGGGATGCCGCAGTGGACGGGGAAATACGTTTTCGCGGTGAACAAGGAAATCGTGGAATTCCTGCGCGAGAACGGTTCGTTGCTGGCGGCGCAAGACTACACGCACGATTACCCGCATTGCTGGCGCTCGAAAACTCCGGTCGTTTTCCGTGCGGTGGAGCAGTTTTTTATCCGGGTGGATGATCTTCGCGCCGGGGCGCTGGAGGCGGTGGATACGGCGGTGTGGATTCCGCATTGGGGCCGCAACCGCATCGCGGGGACGGTGGAGTCGCGGCCCGATTGGTGCATCTCGCGTCAGCGCACCTGGGGTGTGCCACTGCCGGTTTTCTATGACGTCTCCGGCGCGCCGATTCTCGACCCGGCGGTGGTGGAGAAGGTGGCCGTGCTGGTGGCGGCGCACGGGACGAATTTGTGGTTTGCGAAGGATGATGCCTGGTGGGCGTCCGAGCTGGGCTTGCCGCCGGGCACGTCACGCCGCAATGACACGCTCGATGTGTGGATCGATTCCGGGGTTTCGCACGAGGCGGTGTTGCGGAAGCGTCCCGAACTGGCTTTCCCGGCGGATGTCTATCTCGAGGCTACGGATCAGCATCGCGGCTGGTTTCAGAGTTCGCTCATGACCAGCGTGGCAATGAATGGGTGTGCGCCGTATCGCACGGTGATCACCCATGGCTTTGTGGTGGATAAGGACGGTCAGAAGATTTCCAAGTCGGCCGAGTATAAAAAGCCGACCCACGCGGAGCATTTCGTCGACCAGTACGGTGCGGACATTTTGCGGTTGTGGGTTTCCTCGGTGAATTACACCGACGAGGTGCCCTTCGGCGAAGAGGTGTTCAAGCAGGTGGCGGAGCGCTATCGCGGGTTCCGCAATGTGCTGCGCATCTTGCTGGCGAACCTGAGCGGGTTTTCCGGCGGGGACCTTTCCGGTGCCACGGGGATTGACCGCTGGGTGTTGAGCCGCTTGCAGGAGGTGATTGCGAAATGCCGGGCGGCGTATGAGGCGTATGACTTCCGGGCGGTCTTCGAGACTCTCAATCAATTTTGCGCGGTGGACCTCAGCGCGATCTATGTGGATATCACGAAGGACCGCATGTATTGCGACGCGGCGGACAGTCCCCGGCGGCGCGCGACGCAGACGGTGATGCAGGCGTGCTTCGATGCGGTGACCCGGTTGCTGGCGCCGATTCTGGTCTTCACGGCGGATGAGGCGTGGGAATTCGCCGGCCGGGCGGGCAGCGTGCATTTGGAAACATTTCCCGAACCGGATGCGGCTTGGCGCGATGAGGCGTTGGAAAAGCAAGTGGAGGAATGGCTGAAATTGCGCGGGGTGGTTTATCAACAGGCCATCGAACCGGCGCGTCAGGCCAAGACAATTGCGAAGCCGTTGGAGGCCCGCATCACGCTGCAGGTTCCGGCGGATCAGATCGCGCGGTTGGAAGAGGCCAAAAACGAACTCGAAGAGTTCTTCATCGTCAGCGAGGTGCACTTTGTCCCGGGGCCGGAAGTCGCGGCCAGCTTGGCGAAATCCCCGCACGCAGGGTGCGCGCGGTGCTGGCGCTTTCTACCCAGCGTGGGGCAGATCGCGGCGCAGGCGGATTTGTGTGACCGCTGTGCGGAGGCGGTGACTGCTATTGCGGAATGCGCCGATGGGGATATGGGGACCCCATCTCCCCACCAGCCGATTGCGGATTGATAAGAGTATGAAACTCTGGGTCACCATCTCGCTGCCACTTTATTTGCTGGATCAACTGACGAAGTGGCTGGTGCTGCGGAATATTTCAACGGAAGAGGTGATCCCGGTGATCCCGGGATTTTTTAATCTGGTGCAGGTGCACAACACCGGGGCGGCGTTCGGGATGTTGAAGAACAACAATGTGTTCTTTGTGGCGTTGTCCTCGGCGGCCTTGATCGTGCTGGTGGGATTGACGTGGCGGGGGGTGTTTTCGGACCGCCTTTCCCGTCTGGCCGCGGCACTGTTGCTCGCGGGGGTGGCGGGAAATCTGACGGACCGGTTGCGGCACGGTCATGTGATCGATTTTCTGGATTTCATTCTGCCATGGTATGGCCGCTGGCCGTCCTTCAATGTGGCGGATTCGTGCATTTGTGTGGCGGCGGGGCTTTTGATTTTTTCGTCATTCTTTGATGGAAAAGCGAAGCCGGCTGCGGGATCATCCCCCGCATGAGTTATCCCCGGAGTCCCTCCGACAAAGTCGGCGGCATCGTTTATTTCGGCCGCATGGTTGATAAAATCCGGCTGCAAGCGGCCGGAACCCTGCATCCCGATTTGCAGGCCAACCTGGGCATCAGCTTTGACAAGCGGTGCGTGGATTTTTTTGGGGTGTCCTACGAGGAGCTGGCGAAGAAAGCGGGCGAGGGACTGGACGACGAGGCGATTTTGGAATGGGGCTTCACGGCCGGGCGGCGTCCGGATGAAGAGGAGATTCTCATTTGGAATGAATTCATGCGCAAGCGGGGCTGGAAGGACGAGGCCACGGAAGTTTTGCTGAGACGCAAAAAGGAGAGCGGGTTCGCGGACCGCGAGGAGATCCAGACCATGTTCGACTACATCGATGCCGACGAGGGTCGGCCTGTTCGTCGCGGGATGGCCTGATCGAAATCGGACGGCGGCGGAGCGCCCTCCCTGCCTTAAAAGGTGATGGCGGCGCGTCCGCCAATAACGAGGGCGTTGTTGAGATCCTGCGTGCCGCCGGGGTTCATGATGTATTGCAGGTCGGGCTGGAGGACCAACCAGGGTGTGATCTGAGCCTGGTAGGTGAGTTCCAGCACCATTTCCGCACCGACGCCCACGGAGCCCTCATTGATGAGAGTGTCTCGGGCGGTGTTACCAATCTGCGCGTAGGCGAAAGCCAGTCCGATCGTGTCGTCGTCACGCGTGGGGATGAGGCCTTTGTAGGTGAGACCGGCATCGAAGTAAAAATTGAGAAAGTTGCGGTCTTCCTTGGTGAAGGCCATGCGGCCGAAAAAGCCGAGTCCTTGATCGGATTTTTCCAGGTTTACCGGGACTTTGAAGGATTTTGAGCTTTGGGCCTTTGCCACAGATTGGCCGTCTTTGAATTTTCTGGAAGGTGGGGGGAGTTCGGCGGAAGGTTCGCGGAAGAGCATTTGGTCGAGGATGAAATACCAGCCGTAGTTGCCGGAGTTCGTGCTTGCCGCCAGCGTGTCGGCCAGTTGGCCGGTTTGGATCCACAGGCCGGCCTTGAGTTGACCAGGCAGGCCGCGTTCCTCGTCGCGATGGTTCCAGCGGGCCTGGGACTCGTTGAGGAAAAGAAAGCCGTTCTCGCCATCCAGCCGCCAGCGGAAGCCGTGGCGGTTCACGTTTTGATCATACACATTTCCCTGATAGACGGCGGACTGGAAGGTGAACCAATCGAAAGGATGGAGTGCAAGCCTGGCACCGGCTGTTCCCATCGGATAACCTGGGCCGCCCGCGGGAAGGTTCAGGGAGAGGAAGGCGGGCCAGCCGAATGTGCCGTTGAGGAAAGTGCTGCCGTAGTCAGAAATGACGAATTCCGCATCGGCCGCGAGCTGGCCGACGCGCAGGGAAACTTTGTCATCGAGCAGGGTTTGTTGAAACCAGAGATCCAGCATGCGCAAGGTGTTGAACCCGGCGATATTCGAGACGGTGAGAAAGTTGCCGACGAGATCCTCGCTGGCATCCCGTCCGCTTAACCACAACCAAGTTGTGCTCACGCTGGCACCGCGCCAGCCGACGGCTTTTTCCAAATCGAGGTTCACCCCGAAATCGAGCAGCCCGGTGGAGACTGTGCCCTGGGTGAGTCCGCCGGTGGTGTTGCCCCACACTTCCGCCGTGTAGCCGCCGAAGACTTCGACTCCCTTGTCGGCGAGCCTGTTGCGAAGTCCGCCCCAATCGGCGAGCGCGTTGTCGCCAGTGAGCCAAAACGTCATGGGGTTTAGCCCACGGGCGGCCTGCTCTTGTTGATCGAGGATCTGCTGTTGGGCGCAGAGCGGTCCAGCGGATACTGCGAGAATGAGGCTTAGGATAAAGTTTTTTTTCATTTGAGTGGGTTTCTTGAAAATTAAGATCGTGAAGCCATGGCGTCGGAAACTGATTCTGTGGCTTGGTTCCGTCAATAGCAAATGCGTTGCATTAGCAACAAATCGGAGCGATTGCAGGATGAGAAGTATTTTCTCGTTTGCGAACTCATTGAAAACGTGGGAATAAACGGGCTTATCAGCAGACATTCTTACAGTTGGGAAAAGCCCCAGAGGCGCGGGCGGCGGAAGCCGTTTTTCTTGCGCTGGTGGTTTTACGTGCCTCTTGGTCTCGTGCTGGTGGGTCTGCTGACCGGCTGGATCGGATGGATTTACATCACATCCGAGTATGAACGGAGGGCGGCCGAGTTCGATCTGACACAGCTGGAAAAAATGGAGGCTGCGTCCGTCATTTTTGACCGCGAGGGCAAGGAATTGGGAAAAATCTTCATTCAAAACCGCCATCCGGTGCCATTGGACAAGATCTCGCCGATGATGGTGAATGCGGTGATTGCCGCTGAGGACAATAAATTCGAGAAGCACGATGGCGTGGATTACATGGGCATCGTGCGGGCGGCGCTGGCCAACTACCGCCGGGGAAAAATCTCCCAGGGGGCCAGCACGGTGACACAGCAGTTGGCGCGCAATTCCTTCGAACTGCGCGAGCGCACCTACAAGCGCAAGCTGGTGGAGATGTTTTTGGCCCGCCGCATTGAGCAGAATTTCTCCAAGGACAAGATCATGGAACTGTACCTGAACCGCGTGTATTTCGGCAGCGGATTTTACGGGGTGGAGGCGGCGTCCCGGGGCTACTTCGGAAAACCCGCCAAGGACCTGGACATCGGCCAGTGTGCCATGCTGGCGGGTGTGCTCAAAAGTCCCCAGGCGCTTTCCCCCTGGAACAACAAGGACGGGGCCACGCAGACGCGCAATTTTGTGCTCAAGCGCATGCGGGAACTCGGGTTCATGACCGGCCCGGAATACGACGCGCAATTGGCCCAGCAACTTTACGCCATGAAGCGGACGAATCCCTTCAAGGTTTCGTACGCGATTGATTACATCCGCCAGCAGGTGGTGGCTGCGCTGGGATTTGACCGGGCCATGAATGGAGGCTTCCGCATTTCCACCACGCTCGACATGAAGATCCAGCGCGGGGCCGAAACGGCCATGCGTGACACGCTGGCCAAGGTGGAAAGCAAGCCGGGTTACGAGCACGTCACCTTCGAAGCCTATCGGGGATTTGCCAAGCCGATCGAGGACGAGATCAACAAGGGCAACATGACCATCAAAATGCCCGAACCCAAATATTTGCAGGGTGCCGTGATGGCGGTGGAAAATTCCACCGGGGCGATCCTGGGCATGGTGGGAGGCCGGGACTTCCGGCACAGCGAATTCAATCGTGCCACGATGGGACGGCGTCAGATCGGCACCGCCTTCACTCCGTTTGTTTTTGCCGCTGCCTACCAGAAGGGAATCTTCCCCGGAGAGACGGTGGAGGATGCCTGTTTTGACAATCGCTTTGTCATGATCGGCGGCGATGCGGGCATCCTTGGAGAGTGGGGGGTCGAACGCGCGGACAACGAATACGAGGGGCCGATTCCCGCCCGCGATGCCCTGGCGCGGGGAAAGAATGCCGCCACGGTGCGTCTGGGTTTGCTGACCGGACTTGATCAATTGCGGAAGGTCAGCGCGGAGGCCGGCATCGTTTCCCCGCTGCGCAATTATCCCAATGCCTACCTGGGCAGCAGCGAGTTGACCCTCGATGAACTGACGCTGGCCTACACGGTCTTCCCCAATGGCGGACTGCGGCCCAAACAGCTCTACATCATTGAAAAAATTTCCGACGCGGCGGGTAACCGGATCTATGCGGCCAAGCCGGAAAAGGTCAAAGCGCTCAGTCCGGAGGCCGCCTATCAGGTCAATGCCGGACTGGAGGATGCCCTGCGTCGCGGCACGGGTTCCGCCGCGTTCACCGACTACGGCCTCAAAGACATGCCGGTCGCGGGCAAAACCGGCACAGTCTATAATTTCACCGACACCTATTTCTTCGGCTACAACAGCTCGGTCACCTGCGGCGTCTGGGTCGGATTTGACAAACCGAAGCGCATTTATCGCGGGGCCTTCGGCCGGGATCTGGCCCTGCCGATCTGGACAAAAATCATGAATCTGGCGGCCGAGGAATTTCCCGCGGTGAAGTTTCTCAAGCCCGACACGCTCAAGGCCGTGGAGATTTGCAAGGTGTCCGGACTGCTGGCCACTCCGAATTGCAAATTGGTGACGGTGAGCAACGGCGGGCAGGAGGAGCGTCCCTCCACCTATACCGAGTATGCCACCGAGGCGCAAACGCCCCAGATTCGCTGCGATGTTCACGGCGGGGGCATCCGCAATTACGCCCGCGAATACGGCCAGGAAGAATGGCCGCGCGCCGCCGCCGCGGTGGACCTCTCGACCATCCGGCCCGTGGCGGTGATGGCTCCGGCTCTTCTGGGGCTGAACGATATTTACAATTCAGTCAAACCCGCCGCGCAGAAATTTGATGACAACATTCCTGTCGCCCGGGCGATTGCCGTCACTCCCGAGGAAGCTACGCCCGGCGCAGAGCCGGTCGATCCGAATGTGCCGACGCCCGAGTTGCCGCCCGATCAGTCCATGGCTGCCGCGCCGGTGTCGGATCCCGAAGTGCGGAGGGCCGAGGCGATCAAGCCGCTGGATACGCAGTTTGATGCTCCCGCCATCCAGGCTCCCACTCCCGAGCCGATCAACTTTTGACCACCAGGCCCCGCAGGCGGACGTCGTCGCCGAACCGGATGTAGGCCGCCTCGGACAGTTGGATGGCCGCGCGATTACTGCCGACGCCCCTGGCTCCCGTGGCGGCAGTAGGTCCGCCGCTGAGGAGCGGCGCGAGGTAGAAACAAACTTCGTCCACCAAGCCCCCATCGAAGGCTTCACCGAGGGTTCGTCCGCCGCCCTCGATCAGCACGCTTTGCACGCTCAGACGGCCGAGTTCCCGCAGGGCGGACCGCAGGCTGATGTTTTTCAAAATGACCGTGCGATCCTTGTGCTCGTCACAAAGAATCTTCGCATCGCGGGGCAGCTTGCCGGATTTTGTCCAGACCGCCCGGAGGGGTTGTGGCTTCAGGCGCAGTCCGCGCACGGTCAGGCGGGGGTCGTCGGTCCGGACGGTTTCTCCCCCGACCAAAACCGCCTGCACCTGTGCGCGTAGCTTCATGGCATCGCGACGCGAAGCCGCCGTGGTGATCCAGCGGCGGCCGGGGGGCGAGGCGATCCGCCCATCGAGGGTCAGGGCGGCTTTGGCAATGACCCAGGGAAGTCCGGTGGCAATCCATTTATTCCAGGCCGTGTTCACGGCGGCGCATTCGCGGGCCAGGACACCGTCCGTCACGGAGAGGCCGGCGGCCCGAAGGATTTTTTGAGCTTTGCCGGCATGGCGGGGATTCGGATCGGTTGCGCCATAGACGACGCGGGCGATACCGGCCTTCACGATGGCCTCGGTGCAGGGTGGGGTGCGTCCGTGGGTTGAACAGGGTTCCAGCGTCACATAGAGGGAGAGGGCGTCGCCCGGCGCCTTGCGGTGGCCCAGGGCTTTCAGCGCCTGGATTTCCGCATGGGGCTGGCCGGCGGCCCGATGCCAGCCGCGCGCGACAATGCGTCCATTCTTCACGACCACTGCGCCCACCGCGGGATTCGGCGCGGTTTTTCCGACCCCTTTGCGGGCTTCCGCCAACGCGGCGCGCATGAATTTCTCGTCGTCCGTCATCCCACGGCAACGCTCGGGAATTGGCGCCCAACATTCAACGGAAAAGCGCCGGTTGCATTTGAGCGTTGAGCCAGGGGCCCGCAGGGTCGAGAATGCGGACGGGGTGAATCTTAATCTTCGCAACAAAGAGCAGTTTTTCCACGAACTCGTCCAACTGGCGCGGAGTGCCGTTTCGTTGCCGCAGTCTCTCGAAATGCTTTCCCGCAATGCCCGGCAGAAAACCGGGCGCTGTGCCAGCCGGATCCGGGCGAACTTGCTGACCTCGGGGCAGGTCGGTCCTGCTTTTCGGGCGGCGGGCTTTACCGCCGGCGATGCGGCCGTCATCGAGGCCGGAGAGGCGACGGGAAAGCTGGACGTGGTTTTCGCCGGACTGGAAGTCTATTACCGTCAGCTCGCTGAGGCCCGCCAGCGCATCATTTCCCAGTCGCTCTATCCTCTTGTGATCCTGCATCTGGGAGCGTTTCTTCTGGCCCTTCCTCCCGCCATCATCGAAGGGGGATTGAAAACGTTTCTCCTGCGTTCCGTTCCGCTCATTCTGGGATTTTACGTTCTGGTGCTGGCGGGATGGCTCATCTGGCGGGTCATCCGGCGGGGTCTGTCGGGGAGTGTCGCCGCCGCCCACAGTCTGCTTGCCGTCCCGGTGCTCGGGGGATTTCTCTCCGACTGGACGGCTTGGAAATTCTCCGGCGTGCTGTCACTTTACGTCAAAGCCGGAGGAGGATTGCTCAAGGCGTTTGAGATTGCCGGTTCATCCTGTGAAAATGCTCTGCTTCGTTCGCTGAGTTCTTCGGCCGTGAAGGAGGTTCAGGCGGGTCGCGGACTGGCTGAGGCGGTGCGGCAGAGATCAGGCTGGCCCCGGGTTCTTGAGCGGGCTTTGGAAGTGGGGGAACACGCCGGGCGTCTCGACGAGGAGACCGAACGCGCCGCCGAAATCTACAAGGATCGGACTCTGGCAAAATTCGAGGCCTTTTCCCGGTGGGCGCCAAAGCTTCTCTACCTGGTCATCGTTTTGCTCATGGGCTGGCAGGCCGTCAGCATGATTACAGGAGTGATGTCTTCCGTTGGTGCGGCGCTCGAGCCGTGAGTAATAATGGGGCAGGATGTGTCGCAATAAACGAAGAAAGAAAACGACGGTAGGGCTCTTGGTTTTTCTTTGGGAGTCTCGAAAAACTTGGGGAAAAAATTCCTTGGAAGCGTGGGACAAAACACAGACCGCGCGGATTCTCCGGCGGCCTGCTTCCGGCTGAAGAGAGGGTGAAACGAAATTCCCACCATGAACATCATCAGATACCGAAACCCTGAAATCAACGACTGGCCTCACTTTGATCGGCTGGCCTCACTGCGCGAAATCCTAGATTCCGCCTTCCCGCTTTCGAGCCAGGCTGCAGGATGGACTCCGGCGTATTCAGCCGGAGC
Source organism: Chthoniobacter flavus (assembly GCA_945860745.1). Taxonomy (GTDB): domain Bacteria; phylum Verrucomicrobiota; class Verrucomicrobiia; order Chthoniobacterales; family Terrimicrobiaceae; genus CAMASH01. The sequence goes on from CAMASH010000019.1 coordinate 30,926, forward strand.
GTGGCGGTGGCACCGCCGGTGAAGGCTGACGAAGTCACCGCCATCTCCCGGGACGGAATTCTTTCTGTCACCCTCCCGAAAGCCGAGGAAGCCAGGCCGCGCAAGGTCACGGTCGCCTGATTCAACCTGTCAACAAAAGATCCCGCCCGCCGCAAGGCCGGCGGGATTTTTTCTTTCCCGCCCTCCGGATTCATTTAGGTATATCCTCCTATGCCTGCACCGGCCGAAACTCTTCAAACCCTTGCGCGGCTCTTTCCCCCCGATTCCATTCTCACTGCGGTGGAGGACTTGATTCCCTATTCCTTCGACGGCACCGCGGCCATCCAACAGATGCCTCTGGCGGTCGTTTTTGCCAAAACCACCGGGCAGGTTTCTGATGCCGTCCGACTGGCCAACGAGCAAGGCTGGACCATCGTCACCCGGGGGTCCGGCACCGGCCTGAGCGGAGGCAGCGTGCCGTCCGAGGGATGTGTGGTCCTGTGCCTCTCGCAGATGAACCGCATCCTGGAAGTCGACACGAAAAACCTCACCCTGACGGCGGAGGCGGGAACGATTACGCTGGCCGTCGCGGAAGCCGCGGAGAAGGCCGGGTTGTTTTATCCGCCCGATCCGGGTTCGATGAAAATTTCCACCATCGGCGGAAACGTGGCCGAGAATTCCGGAGGGTTGCGCGGTCTCAAGTATGGCGTCACGCGTGACTATGTGATGGGCCTCGAAGTGGTGCTGCCTTCCGGGGAGGTGATTTTCACCGGCAACAAATGCGTGAAGGATGTGGCCGGCTATTCGCTGCGCGATCTCTTTATCGGCTCGGAGGGAACCCTCGGCATCATCACAAAGGTGTTGATCGCGCTCATTCCGAAACCGCCCGCCCGCAAAACCCTGCTGGCCATTTTCGACCGCATGGAGGATGCCGCTCATGCGGTCTCCGCCATCATCGAGGCGAAGATCATTCCGTGCACGCTGGAGTTTCTCGACCGGGTCACGATCAATTGCGTGGAGGATTACGTGAAAATGGGACTGCCCCGCGAGGCCGCGGCGGTTTTGTTAATGGAAAGTGATGGTCATCCGGTGGCGGTCGAGGAGGAGGCCGCCCGCATGGCCGAAATCTGCAAATTGCTCGGAGCCCGCGAGGTCAAGGTGGCGCAAACCGAGGCGGAAGCCCTGTCCCTTGCCACGGCCCGGAGGGCGGCCTTTTCCTCTCTGGCGCGCCTGGCCCCCACGACGATTCTGGAGGATGCCACCGTGCCGCGCAGCGAACTGGCCCGAATGGTCAAACGCATCCAGGAGGTGGCGGAGAAGTATCAACTCAAGGTCGGAACCTTCGGCCACATGGGCGACGGCAATCTTCATCCCACCTTTCTCACCAACGAGAAAAACAAAGAAGAGATGCATCGGGTGGAGCAGGCCATGGTGGAGATTTTTGACTATGCCGTTGAACTCGGGGGCACCATCACCGGCGAACACGGCGTCGGCCTGGCCAAGAAAGCCTTCCTGAAAAAAGCCATCGGGGATCTGAATCTTGAAGTGATGAAACGCATCAAAAAATCCTTCGACCCCAATGGCGTGCTCAATCCGGGGAAGATTTTCGACTGATCTTTGTGAAGACTCTCCGCGAGATGGATTATTCCGTGGTGCAGCAGTGCATGCATTGCGGCATGTGTCTGCCGACCTGTCCGACCTATGACGAGACCAAGGTCGAGCGCAACAGCCCGCGCGGACGCATCGCCCTCATGCGGGCCATTGCCGATGGCAAGCTGGAGGTCACGCAGGCTTTTGCCGATGAGATGTATTTCTGCCTCGGTTGTTTGGCTTGCGAAACGGCTTGCCCGGCGGGGGTCGATTACACGGAACTCTTTGAAACTGCCCGGGCGGACGCGGAGCGGTCCGGGGTCTTGAAGAGTCCGAAGCGTGATGCGATTCGTGTGGCCATTCTCAAGGGACTCTTCACGCGTCCGCGTCTGCTGCGCTTTGTGGGGCGGTTACTCTGGCTTTATCGCGCCAGTGGCGCCCAGCGTGTTTTTCGCGCTCTCCAGCTCAACCGGCTTCTTCCTTTCCGCTTTCGGGAACTGGAACGCATGACGCCCCGGGCCGAGGCGAAGTTTTCCCATCAACTCATCCGTCCCGATGAGCGTCCCGCGGGTCAGGTCAAATACCGGGTGGGATTGCTCACCGGCTGTGTGCAGGACATTGTTCTCTCGCAAGTGAACCGTGACACGGCAGAGGTTTTGCTGGCCAACGGCTGTGAGGTTTTCACCCCGCCGGTGCAATATTGCTGCGGTTCTCTTCATGCGCACAACGGCGATGTGGACACCGCCTGCGAACTGGCCCGCAAACAACTGGACGCCTTTGATCTGAATGCCCTGGACGCCATTATCACCAACGCCGCCGGTTGCGGGTCCCATCTCAAAAACTACGATCATCTGCTGGCCGACGATCCGGTCTATGCCGCCCGCGCGAAAATCTGGTCGGCCAAGCTCAAGGACATCCACGAATGGCTTTGCGAGATTGGGTTTCGTCATCCGACCTCTTCGCCGGCCGAACAAACGGTGACCTACCACGAAGCCTGCCATCTCTGCCATGGGCAGAAGATCACCCGTCAACCGCGGGAAATTTTGCGCGCCATTCCAGGTTTGAAGCTGGTGGAGTTGACGGAATCGACCTGGTGCTGCGGCAGCGCGGGGATTTACAATATCACCCAGCCGGAAATGGCGGGAAAACTGCAGGAGCGAAAGATCCGGCACATCGCCGACACCGCCGCACCCGTGGTGGCCACGGCGAATCCGGGCTGCCACCTTCAACTCGAAAGCGGCGCGCGGAAATTTTCCCTCGATACCATTGTGCGTCATCCGGTCAGTCTGCTGGCGGAAGCGTATCGTCTGGAGAAGCCCGCATGATTTCCGAAGGGCTCGCTTTTCCCCTCGGTCTGGTCACCCTGGTGTTTCAGATCGGGGGAATCTATTTTGCCATCAAGGCAGTGATGATTTCGCGGACGCCCCAGGCTTCGATCGCATGGGGACTGGCCCTGATCATTTTCCCTTATCTCGCCATTCCCTTGTTTCTCATTTTCGGGGAATCGCGATTTTCCGGTTACGCCATGGCTGGAACCGGTGAAGTCCCGCAACTCGACGCCGCGCTCAAGCGGGTGCAGGAGGGGATCGCGGGTTTCCAGACGACGTTTCCTCCCAAGTATCGCGACGCGGATCAACTGGCCAAAAATTTGCGCGGACTTCCGGTTATCGCCGGAAATCAAGCGAGGCTTCTTATTGATGGAGGGCAAGCCTTTCCCGTGATCTTCGAGGCCATCGCGTCCGCCCGGGAATATGCCGTCGTCCAGTTCTACATCATTCACGATGATGGGGTGGGCCGGGAGTTGAAGAAACGTCTTCTGGCCGCGGCAAAGCGCGGGGTCCGCTGCTGGGTGCTCTACGACAAAGTGGGAGCGAAGGGACTGCCGGATTCCTACGTGGACGAGTTGGTGCTGGCGGGAGTGCACGTGCAGGCGTTTGTGACCAACCGGCAGTTCGGGCGGCGCTTTCAGATGAACTTCCGTAATCACCGCAAACTCGTCATCGTGGACGGGCGCGTGGCCTTTGTCGGAGGCTTGAATATCGGCGATGAATACATGGGACTCGGACCGCTGGGGGCCTGGCGCGATACCCACCTGCAAATTGAAGGACCCGCCGCCGTGGCCTTTCAGGTCTCATTTTTGGAGGACTGGTATTACGCCACCCGCACGGTTCCCGATCTTCCCGTGGTTCCGGTGCGTGGAGGCAATGAAGACGTGCTGATTTTTGCCTCGGGTCCGTCCGAGCCCTGGGGGATTACTCCGGCGGTTTATTGCGAGATTATTCATGACGTGCGCGAGCGCATCTGGATCGCCAGCCCTTACTTTGTGCCCGATCCGATGCTGCGCGGTGCCCTGGCCCACGCGGCGTTGCGCGGGGTGGATGTCCGCATCATCCTGCCCCAGGGGATTGATCACCTGCTGCCCTGGCTTTCCTCCTTCAGCTATTATCCTCAGATGCTGGCTGCCGGAGTGAAAATCTGGCGCTATCAGCCGGGATTCATGCACCAAAAGGTCATGCTGGCCGACAACGATCTGGCAATCGTGGGCTCGGTCAACCTCGACTATCGCTCCTTCATGCTCAACTTTGAACTGGCCGCTGCCGTCCGCGACGAGGGCTTTGCCCGCGAGGTCGAAAGAATGTTCGAGGCGGATTTTGCGCGGAGCGAACCGGAGGATCTGACGAGGTTTGAAAAGGGAAGTTTCTTCTTCCGGCTCAAATGCCGGCTGTCCGCGTTGATGAGCCCGGAACAATAACTGGCGGGAATCGCCCTGTCGTTGCCCATGTTCCGGGCGCGGACAAAGCCGCGCCCTCCTGCCTACAAATCGTCGTCCTGCGCGCCTTTTTTGTAGGTCATTCCACGCAACTTCCCTTCGATGAAGGCGTCAATCTCGCCGTTCATCATGCCCTGGATGTCGCTGGTCTGCACTCCGGTTCGCAGGTCCTTGACCATCTGGTAGGGTTGAAAGACGTAAGACCGGATCTGGTTGCCCCAGGCGACGTCGCCCTTCTCGCCGTATTGCCGGTCCACCTCGGCGCGCTTTTTGTCGGCCTCGAGTTGATAGAGCTTGGCCTTGAGCATTTTCATGGCCAGTTCGTTATTGCGACCCTGACTGCGTTCGGCCTGGCAGGCCACCACGATGCCGGTGGGAACGTGGCGGAGACGCACGGCGGTTTCCACCTTGTTGACATTCTGGCCGCCCTTGCCACCGGAGCGATAGGTGTCGCGCTCGATATCGGCGGGGTTGATTTCCAGCGGCACGTCTTCGATTTCCGGGACAGCATCCACGCTGGCGAAAGAGGTGTGACGACGTTTGTTGGAATCGAAAGGTGAGATGCGTACAAGGCGGTGGACGCCGATTTCATTTTTCAGATAGCCGTAGGGATGATCGCCGGAGACCCGCATGGTGACCGACTTGATGCCGGCCTCGTCGCCGACCTGGATGTCCACTGTTTCGAACTTCAAGTCCGAGCGTTCCATCCATCGCGTGTACATGCGCATGAGCATGTCGGCCCAATCACAGGATTCCGTGCCGCCTGCTCCGGAATGGATGGTCAAGAAGGTCGGGCTCTGGTCGAACTCGCCGGAGAGCAATTGATGCAGCTCGAATTTTTCCAGATCGCGCAGGATCGCGTCGTATTCCGCACGAACCTCGGCGATGGCCTGGGCCTGATTTTCCGGCGGTTCGCCGCGGGTCAGGTCCTTGAGGATTTCGAGATCGGCCGCGCGGGATTCGAGGTCGAGAAAGGGTGAGATCTTGCCCCGCAGTTCAGAAACCAGTTCGACGTCGCGCTGGGCGGCTTCCTTGTTGTTCCAGAAATCGGGATCGGTCATGCGCGCTTCCACTTCGGAAAGGCGCCGGGTGATGGTGGGGAGGTCAAAGAAACCCCCGCAGTCCGGCCAGGCGGGCGGAAACAGCGGAGGTGTCAATCGTATCGAGTTGTTCGAGCATAAATGGGAAGGGACTATCTACCATACCATAGCAGGATTGAAAACACTTGCTGCGGGGAAATGTTTCTCCGGCCACGTTCTGACGAACGCGGCTACGTAGCCGCCGGCGTGAGCCGGTGGTGTCCGGCCCTATTTCCTCGCGGGCGCAGGCTGGGGCTTGGGCTGCCCCTTGGCGGAATCGAGGCGGTAAATGGTTTCGCCCTCCTTCATCAGGTCCAGTTTGTCCCGCGCGATGGTTTCGATGTATTCCTTGTCATTCCCGAGCAGGTAAACCTCGCGGTCCCGCTGCTTGCGGAGGAGTTCCTGCGCGGCCAGTTCCTTCTTTTGCTCGTCGAGGACGCGGCTCATTTCGTTCCGGCGCATAAGTTCGGGATAAAACCACAGGGCAACGCCCGCCACGCCCACGATGACAAGCAGGACGAACAGCACGCGATTGATCGCATTCCAGAAGGCGGGATCCTTCCGACGATGAACCTGCGACGATCTCATGGGTACGGATGTTAGCAGGCGGGACGGCGAGGGCACGAAATTATTGCTGTAGTCACGGCACTTTGCTGGCTGCGCCACCCTTCGGGCTGCCCTGCGGTCAGGCTATCTGCGCTTCGCTTCGATTGTTGCCGTGCGCCCCAACGGAGTGGGGCGGCTACAGCTTCACCGCATCTTGCCGCCGTAAACCGCGTTGTCACCGAGGAACTCCTCGATGCGGAGAAGCTGGTTGTACTTGGCCACGCGGTCGGTGCGGCAGAGCGAACCGGTTTTGATCTGGCCGGCATTGGTGGCCACGGCGATGTCGGAGATGGTCGTGTCCTCGGTCTCGCCGGAACGGTGGCTGATCACGGCGGTGTATTGATGTTCCTTGGCCAGTTCGATGGCGTCGAGGGTCTCGGTGAGGGAGCCGATCTGGTTCACTTTGACCAGAATCGAATTGGCCACGCCTTGATCGATGCCTTTCTGCAGAAAGGAAACGTTGGTGACGAACAAATCGTCGCCCACGAGTTGCACCTTGTCGCCGATGGCGTCGGTGAGCAGCTTCCAGCCCGCCCAGTCGTTCTCCGAACAGCCGTCCTCGATGGAAATGATCGGGTACTTCGCCGTAAGTTTTTTGTAGTAAGCCACGATCTCGGCGGCGGTGTATTTTGTGCCGTCGCCTTTTTTGAAGACATAGAGCTTCTTGGCGGAGTCGTAGAATTCGCTCGAGGCGCAATCGAGGGCGAGGAAGACCTGCTTGCCGAACTTGTATCCGGCGGCCTTGACCGCGGCGGCGATGGATTCGATCGCGTCTTCGACCGAGGTGAAGGCCGGGGCGAACCCGCCCTCGTCGCCGATGGCGGTGGAGAGGCCGCGCTTTTTCAAGCCGTCCTTCAAAGCGTGGAAAATCTCCGTCCCGGCCCGGAGAGCTTCGGAGAAGGTGGAAAAATCCTTCGGCACGATCATGAATTCCTGGAAATCAATCGGCGCGTCGCTGTGGGCGCCGCCGTTCACGATGTTCATCATCGGCACGGGCAGCACCTTGGCGTTGGGTCCGCCGAGGTATTTGAAAAGGGGCTGGTCGATCTGTTGCGCCGCCGCCTTGGCCGCCGCGAGGGAAACCGCCAGGATCGCATTCGCACCGATTTTCTTTTTGGTGGGGGTTCCGTCCACCGCCCGCATGGTTTTGTCGAGCGTGAGTTGATCGAGGGCGTCGAGGCCGACGAGCTCGGGGGCGAGGAATTTTTTGACGTTGGCGACCGCCTTGGTCACGCCTTTGCCGAGGTAGCTGGTTTTCACACCGTCGCGGAGTTCCACGGCCTCGTGTTCGCCGGTGGAGGCCCCGCTGGGGACGGCCGCACGGCCGATGGCTCCGCCGGACAGTTCGACGTCGGCTTCGACAGTGGGATTGCCCCGGGAGTCGAGGATTTGGCGGGCGGTGATGGCGGTAATGACGGTGGATGGCATGGTGTGGTTTGTTTGGTGAAATGAGAATCGCTGGGGGGAATGATCCGGCAAGCAGATTTCTTGCCTGTCGTGCGGGTGTCAACGGACCGGAAAAAGGACGTTCAGCCCATGTGAATCCTCAAGCCGGAACGAACTCCGTCTTTGGCTCGGCGGGCAAGTTTTCCTTCCGTCACCCAGTCCGTCACTTTTTCCCAAGGAGCAAACCGCACGGTGCTCGCCGTGCCCCATTTGGTGGAGTCTGCCAGCAAGAGAACCCGCCGGGTCCGGCTGATGATGGCCTGCTTGATTTCCGCCTCGGACAACTCGGTCGTCCAAAGACCTTCTTCATTCAATCCGGAGGCCCCGAGGAGGGCAAATTCGGATTGAATCGAGGCCAGTGATCCCAACGTGTTGCCGCCGGTCAAGGCGCCGCTAACCTGGCGGAGTTCTCCGCCCACACACAACACGCTGGCCTCCCCGTGCAAGGCTTCCGCCAGCAGTGCCACCGAGTGGGTAATCAGGCGGATGTCTTTGCGGCGCAGCAGAATTTTCCCGGCTTCGAGGCAGGTGGAGCCGGCGTCCACAAACACACTGGACCCGGGAGGAATGAGCGAAGCCGTCTTGAGGGCGATAGCCTTCTTGGCGGCGTTGTTCCGGTGCAGGCGTTCATCAAAAGAAATCTCCGACCGCGCATAGGAGGGATGGAGCACCCCGCCATGCACCCGGATGAGGTCGCCGGATTGTTCCAACCCCGCCAGATCCCGCCGCAGCGTGGCCGGGGAAACCTTCACCTTGCCTTGGAGTTCGGCAAAATTCATGCGCTGGTTCTCGCGCACGATTTTCTTGATCAGGCTGTGGCGTTCCTCGGCGAACATGGCTTCCTAGATTTTCCGCAGGCCCAGACGGCCGGGAAGTTCCAGGCAATCCTTCGCGGACTGAATGCCATCGGACGGGGCCGCACCAAACAGACTTGATGCGGCGGCGGTGGTGCCGAGGAGAAGAGCCTCCTCGATGGACTGTTCCTCGTGCAAGGCATAGAGCACTCCGGCGGCGAACGCGTCTCCGGCGCCCACGCTGCTCACGATCGCGGATTGCGGCACATCCACGCTGGCCTGAACACGAAACTTTCCGTCGCGGCCCAGGGCGCAGGCTCCCTCCGGAAAATGCACGATCACCCACTCGCGAACGCCGTCGTCCAGCAGTTTTGTCGAGGCGGCCTGGATGGCAGGCAGGTCGATGGTTCCCGTGGGACGAGTGGGCAGGCCCGTTGTGCGCTCGACCTCGAATTCATTCAGAATGCAATAATCCGCATAACGCAAGGAGGGTCGAACGATGGCGGCGAACCGGTGGCTGTCCTCGCTGACGACATCCAGGCTGGTCTTGCAGCCGGCCTCCCGCGCCCGGTGCAAAACCCGCGCCGCGGCCGTTCCGAATTCGGCATCGGGCAAATCCAGGCGGTCGAGCAACAACAGGTAACCCAGATGGAAGATCCGGGCTTCGATCTCATCGAACGAAAAATGCGGCCCGTCCAGCAGGGCGTTGGCGCCGCGCTGATGGAAAAATGTTCTCCGTCCGGTGGACTGCACCGTCATGACATCGGTGTATGAGGTTGGGACGCCTTCGACGCACGGGAGTCGGGTGCGGTCAATCCCATGGGCGTCGCATTGTTCATGAATCCACCGTCCATCCGCATCGGCCCCGACGAGGCCGATGCCCGCCAGCGGAAACGATGCGCCCAGTCTGGCCAGATCGACCAGAACATTGAAAGGACTGCCGCCATTGCCGATCGTTTCGCTCAGAATATTCGCCAGCGCATCCTGCTGGGGATAGGTGTCAACGACTTTGAGATTATCAACGATCCAGTTGCCTCCGGCGAGGATTCCCTGACGACGGCTCATGGGATTTTTTCGCTGATCAACCGCAGCCCAGCCGCCTCGTCCTCCTCGATGCCGGGGTAGCGTCCGATGGCGGGATGGACGAAGAAATTGTCATGCAAATCGTCGTTCGCCGTGGAGACCTCCCCGATGATGCACTCCTCGGAAAGCGGCCAGAATGCGTGGTAAACCCCCGGAACCAGCGTGACCCGTGATCCGGCTTCCAGCGGGATGATCGTGCCCGAGCTGATTGAAGCCGGCTCGTGATTGAGCGGGAGCACGAGATCGCGGCCCTCGCTTTGATCCGGCCGGCCGGCCCAGACCTGCACGGCCAGACGGCCGGTCCGGCAGATGATGTCCTCTTTCTTTTTCCGATGGGTGTGCGCCGGGGTCGTCATGTCTCTCTGCGCATACATGAGCTTTTCGCAATACTCGGGTTCCTCGGCCAGGTTGACCAGCACGAGTCCGGATTTCCGCCAGTCGCCCAGTCCGAAGTCCGTCACATCCCATCGCGGACGGGGAGGCAGGGACCAGTGGTGGGCGTGGAAACATTGTCCGGCCGCGCGAATGAGAGAGTTGATGGCGCTGCGTTTCATGCCACTTCCGCAAGGTCAACCGCCCGCTTTTCCGCGTGGGACTTCAGCGCAGCCGCAAATAACTCGTGGCTCTGCACGGCTTCGCGCGGGGTCACGCAGCCAAAGCGTCCCTCCAATGCTCCGGCCCGCTCGGCCAGATAGGCCGCCCACATTTGCAGGAAGCAATCGGGAAAGCCGGGCTCAAAAATTCCTCCCGTAATGGTCGGGAAAGGTCCGTGAAAACCCAGATCGGTGCGCAGCCAGCTTTGTTCCTTGCCCCGCTGGAAGGTCCAGAGGGTCTTGGGTTCCTTGGTGCTGAACTTCACCCCGCCGTCGGTCCCGAGGATTTCGATGAACCAGGTGTTCGTTTCCCCTGGCGCCAGGCGTTTCATCTCAAAACGCACCGGCACCTCGCTTCCTTCCACCTCCACCTCGGAATGGAGCAGGGCATTGTCCCAGGTATCACACGGTGCCATGCCGCCTTTGCCATCAGGACGCTCATGGTAAATCTTTTGGAGTTGGGCGTAAACCCGCTTCGGTTTCCACCCGAGCCGGAAGGGCAGGTGAATGGCGTGCATCCCGAGATCGCCCATCACTCCGATCTCGCCGCAGGTTTTGACCTGGCGCTTCCAATTGGCCGCCTTGGTCGGATCCAGATCGCTGCTGTGATGGAAGCCGGAATGAATCTCCAACACGCGGCCGAGTTTTCCGTCGCGGGCGATCCGGAAGGCGCGCTGGGCTCCGGGCAGAAAGGGGAATTCCGAACTGCACCGCACAAAACGTCCGGAAGATTCCGCCGCGGCCGCAATGGCGCGCGCGGCCGCCAGATCGATGCCAAAGGGTTTCTCCGCCAAGAGGTCTTTGCCGGCTTTCAACACATCGAGGTAGATCGCCTCATGCAGATTGTGCGGCACGGCCACGTAAACCACGTCCACCTCCGCACGGGCCAGGAGTTCGTGATAGTCCGCGGTCAGCAATTTGATGGTCGGCACCTGGCGGAACCACTCGCGCGGTTTTTCGGCCAGGTCGCAGACTGCCGTCACCTCGGCCCGAACCGGAAAGTTTTCCAGAACGAACCACCGCGCCAGTGCGCTGGCCACTTCGCGTCCCATCAGGCCTCCGCCAATGATGCCGATTCTGACGGGAATACTCATGACGCTTTCCCGTTGAGAAATGCCGCGGCTTCCGTAGCGCTGGCACCGTCATGCACGATGGCCATGAGCGCCTTGGTCATGCCGGCCGGATTGGCGTGCTGAATCACATTGCGGCCGTAGACGATTCCGGCCACGCCCTGACGGATCAACGCTTCGGTCCGTTCCAGAATTTCCTGATCCGGAGCCCTGCCGCCGCCGCGGACCAGGACGGGAATGCGTCCGGAAATCTCCACCACCTTGTGATAAATACTCACATCGTCGGTGGGGTCCGCCTTGATGATGTCCGCCCCGAGTTCCACCGCCTGACGGACGAGGGGAAGAATCTTTTGCGGGTCGCCATCCACCATGTAACCGCCCGCGGTTTCGTTCGCTTGAAAAACCAGGGGTTCAATCATCAAGGGCATGCCGTAGCGATCACACTCCGGTTTGATTTTGAGAATGTTCTGAATGCAGTGATCGGAAACTTCCGGTTCGTTGGGAATACGGAAGAGATTGACCACCACGCAGGTCGCGTCGAGCCGCAGGGCCTGTTCGACCGGATTCTCGATCATCCGGCTATGGAGGGCGCGGGGCAGTTCGCGGCCATAGACATTGGCCACATCGGTCCGCAGGACGAGGGACGGCTTGAAACGCCCGGGCAGACTTTGCAGCACGGGGGCCTGACCGATGGTCAGTTGAATGGCGTCGGGGGCGGCGTCCACCACCACCCGGATCGCCTTCTCGATATTCTCAATCCCGCCCAGGAAAGACGTCTCGTTGAAAAAACCGTGATCAATCGCCACATCAAAACAGCGGTTGGATTTGGGATGGAAAAGACGGTTGAGACGGAAGGTTTTCATAAAAACTACGATGATTATTTCTGAGCATTGTAGGTCATGATGATCATGGTTCAACAAAAATGATGCCGGGTATTGGCCCCCGGGAATTTCGCGGGCGTTCTTTACATGTTCCCGCAGGTTGAAATAACAATACGGCTGTGTTGACCTCCCTTGGCCTTGACTACGGTACGAATTCCGTCCGCGCGCTGATCGTGGACTGTTCGAACGGCGCGGAACTCGGAACGGCGGTGGTGGATTATCCCAGCGGACACCAGGGTGTCCTGCTCGATCGCCACAATCACCATCTGGCCCGGCAGAATCCGGTCGATTATCTTTACGGACTGGAGAAAGCGGTGCGTGGCGCGCTGGAGCAGGCTTCTCAGAAGCCGGGATTTACTCCCGAAACGCTGGTCGGTATCGGGGTCGATACGACGGGCTCAAGCCCGTTGCCGGTGGACCAGGGGAATCGTGCGCTGGCCGCTGATCCGAAATGGGAAAGTGATCTGAATGCCCAGTGCTGGCTGTGGAAGGACCACACCAGCCACGAGGAAGCCGCCGCCATCACGCGCCTGGCCGCGCAGTATCGGCCGCAGTTCATTGCCAAATGTGGCAACACCTATTCGTCGGAATGGTTCTGGTCGAAAATCTGGCATTGCTTGAAAACCGCCCCGGCCACCTTCGACGCCGCCTTCAGTTGGGTGGAACTGGCCGATTGGGTGCCGTCCGTGCTGGCGGGGGTGACGGACCCGCGGGCCATTCAGCGCGGCGTCTGCATGGCCGGTCACAAAGCGCTCTATTGCGACGAGTGGGGCGGATTGCCGGACAAGGAATTTCTCGGCCTGCTGGATGCCAAGCTGGCGGAACTGCGCGACCGGCTTTACGACAAGGCGCACGACGCGACGGTGTCCGCCGGAAATCTCTGCCCCGAATGGGCGGAGAAACTCGGTCTGCCCGCCGGAATTCCCATCGCGATCGGGGAGATGGATGTCCACTACGGCGCCATCGGCAGCGGCGTTCGCGAGGGCACGCTGGTCAAGGTGATCGGCACATCCACCTGCGATTGCGGGGTGGTTTCGGCCGATAAAATCGTGCCGGACATTCCCGGCATTTGCGGCATCGTCAAGGGGGCGATCCTGCCCGGATTTTACGGCATCGAGGCGGGGCAGTCGGCCGTGGGGGATATTTTCAAATGGTGGGTGGAGGTCGTCTGCCAGGGCGACGGGGCTTTGCATGGACAGCTCACCCGCGAGGCGTCCGATCTCCGTCCCGGGCAGAGCGGCTTACTCGCCCTGGACTGGAACAATGGTAACCGCACCATCCTGGTCGATCCCATGCTGACCGGTCTCCTGCTTGGTCAGACGCTTTACACCAGCCGGTCCGAGATTTACCGCGCGCTGATTGAGGCCACCGCGTTTGGCGCGCGCGCCATCATCGAACGGATCAAGGAGTATGGCGTGCCGGTGGAGAACGTCGTTTGTGCCGGCGGCATTGCGGACAAGAATCCCTTCGCCATGCAGGTCTATGCCGACATCACCGGCTGCACCATCCGGGTGGCCGGTTCGAGCCAGGCCTGCGCCCTTGGCGCGGCGGTTTCCGCCGCCGTCCTGGCCGGCACGCACAAGGACTTTCCTGCGGCCCAGGCGGCCATGACCTCGCTCAAGGATGTCGCCTACATTCCCAACGCGGAAAACCAAAAGATCTATGATGATCTCTACCGGCTTTACCGTCAGGTCCACGATGCTTTCGGCGGCGTGACCAAACGCGCCGACCTCTCCGGCGTGATGAAGGAGCTGATTGTCATCAAGGAACAGCAGAACAAATCATGAAAAATCTTCCCGCTTCCGAAATCTGGTTCGTCACCGGCTCACAGCACCTCTACGGCCCCGGCCCGCTCAAGCAGGTCGCGGCCAACTCGCGCAAGGTCGCGGCCGAACTCAACGCCGCCCTTCCGCTCAAGCTCGTTTTCAAATCGGTCCTCACCACGCCGGAGGAGATCCGCGCCCTTTGTCTCGAGGCCACCAACGACCCGAAATGCGCCGGCCTTGTCCTCTGGATGCACACCTTCTCGCCGTCGAAAATGTGGATTGGCGGATTGAGCGTTCTGCGCAAACCGTTCCTGCACCTTCACACCCAGTTCAATCGCGACCTGCCCTGGAGCGGGATCGACATGGATTTCATGAATCTCAACCAGGCCGCCCATGGCGACCGCGAGGCCGGTTTTCTCCACACCCGCCTGCGGTTGAATCGCAAGGTCGTGGTCGGTCATTGGTCCGACGCCGAGGTGCAGGCCCGCATTGCCGCGTGGATGCGGGCGGCCCGGGCCTGGCACGACTGGCAGGGCGCGAAGTTCGCCCGCTTCGGCGACAATATGCGTTACGTGGCCGTGACGGACGGCGACAAGGTTTCGGCCGAGGCGAAGTTCGGCTACGCGGTCAATGGCTACGGCATCGGTGATCTGGTCGAGCACGTCCACGGGACGTCCGACAGCGCGGTCAACAAACTCTGCGCCGAATACGAGGCGACTTACCGTGTGGCCAGGCCCCTGCGCAAAGGCGGGGAGCGTCATGAATCCCTGCGCGACGGCGCCCGCATCGAACTCGGCCTGCGGTCATTTTTGCAGGAGGGAAACTTCAAGGGCTTCACCACCACCTTCGAGGATCTGCGCGGTCTCAAGCAACTGCCCGGCCTGGCGGTGCAGCGACTGATGGCCGACGGCTACGGCTTCGGCGCGGAAGGCGATTGGAAAACCTGTGCCCTGTTGCGCGCGATGAAAGTCATCGCGGACGGGTTGAAGGGCGGCACGTCCTTCATGGAAGATTACACCTACCATCTCGACCCCAAGGGCCACCAGGTGCTCGGTTCGCACATGTTGGAAATTTGTGAGTCCATCGCCGCCGGCCAGCCTTCGCTGGAGATTCATCCCCTGGGCATTGGCGGCAAGGAAGATCCCGTGCGCCTCGTCTTCGATGCCCCGCCCGGACCGGCCCTCAATGCCTCCATCGTTGATCTCGGCAACCGCTTCCGTCTCATCGTCAACGAAGTCCAGGTGGTCAAACCTCAAAAACCACTGCCCAAACTGCCCGTGGCCCGCGCGGTCTGGGAATGCCGCCCGGATTTCAAGACCGCCTGTGCCGCCTGGATCTATGCGGGCGGAGCCCATCACACCGGCTTCAGCTACGCCGTGACCACTGAGCACCTGGAAGACCTGGCCGAAATCGCCGGCATGGAACTTGTCGTCATCGACGCCAAAACGGAAATTCGCAGCTTCAAACAGGAACTCCGCCAGAACGAAATTTACTATCACCTCGCGCCAGGCCTTGGGCGGCTCTAAAGAGGGAGGGGCGCCGGCCCTTGCGACCGATTCACAATGAACTACCACGCCATCCAGGAAGAGTGTTACGAAGCCAACAGGCTGCTGCCCAAGTTCGGCCTGGTGGATCTCACCTTCGGCAATGTCAGTGTTTTTGACCGCGACAGCGGCGTTTTCGGCATCAAACCGAGCGGAGTGGAGTATGCGGAACTCAGGCCCGCGGACATTGTTCTGCTCGACCTCGAAGGCCGGCAAGTCAGCAGCCCTTTGCGTCCGTCTTCCGACACGCCCACGCACCGGCGGCTCTTCGAGGCGTTTCCCGGCATCCGCGCCGTGGTTCATACCCATTCCCGCCACGCCGTTTCCTTTGCCCAGGCCGGACGCGGCATTCCCTGCCTCGGGACGACGCAGGCCGATTATTTTTACGGGGAAGTGCCGGTCACGCGTCCGCTCACACCGGAGGAAATCGCGGGTGCCTACGAACGGGAGACCGGCAACGTCATTGTCGAGCGTTTCACCGGCCTTGATCCGCAGCAAGTTCCCGCCGTGCTGGTGCACGGTCACGGCCCGTTTGCCTGGGGATCCTCGGGAACCAAGGCGGTGGAAACCGCGTTTGCCCTGGAGATCGTGGCCGAGATGGCGCTGAAAGCGCTGCAAATTAATCCTGCAGCCGAACCGATTTCCCCGGCGCTGCTCGCCAAGCATTTCCTGCGCAAGCACGGACCCGGCGCGTACTACGGGCAGAAGGAGAGCGCCGCCTCAGAAGCAGCTTAGAAAATGACGTAGTCGACAAGGGGAGGGTTCGACCTCCGGGCGAACCGCGGCCCGCCCGGAGGTCGGGCCCTACCGGGGGTTCCTTCCGCCACTACAGTATTTCTCAACTACTTTAACCTGTAGCCTGTCCGGCGTAGCTGCTGCCGCAAGACGGTGGGACCACCCCCTCACGGGCGCGGCTACCCTTCGCGCGTGCTGATGGGAGAGGGGACTTTCACCGCGCGCAGATGGTCAAAGCCGACCAGCTTGCGGCCCTGTTCATCCCACAGCCGATAAGTCATGCACTTGAAACTGGCGAACAGGCTGATCGACGAAACGGTTTGAAAGAGCGGTTCGGCGTAGTGGCAGCGCTCGAGATTGTAATTGGGAATGCGCGGGCTGAGATGATGGATGTGGTGGAAGCCGATGTTGCCGGAGAACCACTGCAACACTTTCGGCAGTTTGTAGAACGAACTGCCCTTGAAGGCCGCCTCGGCGAAGTCCCATTCCTCCTTGCGCTCCCAATAGACTCCCTCGAATTGGTGCTGAACATAGAAGAGCCATGTGCCCAGGCTGCCGGCCACGGCAATCACCGCGACTTGCAGCACGAGATAGGGGACGAATCCGAAAATGAAGCTCATGCCAACGATCAACCCCAACAGGGCGAGGTTCGTCCAATGGACCGAGCGGCGCTCGCTTAGACTGGCCTCATTCGAGTGGGGCAGGCGGTGCTTGACCAGAAACATGGCCAGCGGAATCAGTCCGAACAGAATCACGGGATTGCGCACCAACCGGTAGCCCAGTTTTTTCCAGCGCGAGGCGGCGAGGTATTCCTCCACCGTCATGGTGGGAACATCGCCGGTGCCGCGATGATCGAGATCGGCGGCGGTGCTGTGATGCAGGGCATGTTCCTTGCGCCATAGGGCATAGGGCGTGTAGGTCAGCACGCCGGTGAGAAATCCCGTCACATCGTTGGCCGTCCGCGTTTGAAAAAACGAACCGTGTCCGCAGTCGTGGAAAATAATGAAGATCCGCACCAGCAATCCTCCCGCCAGGATGGTCAGCGCCGCTGTGAGCCAGAGCGAAACCGAAAGACTCCAAAACATGAGCGCCCACACCGCCACGTAGCCACCGACCGAATTGACCAACTGCCAGACCGCGCGAGAAAGGGAGGGCCGCTGATACTTCCGCACGATCTCCCGCCAGTCTCCGGAAGATGTTTCTTTCTCAAGAGCGACGTTGGATTCCATTCCGCATCCTAGCGGTCCCCTGCTGTCAAGCAATGGGTTATTTACCCCTTGCGCAAACCCGGGGCCACGGTCTGGCCTCACCCTGCTCAGGGGCCTTGACCCGGTCGGCGTCGTCTTCGTGCGCGTCGGGCTTCTCCCGACCGCTGCAGGAGAAGGAGGGATCCCATCAGGACCAATGCCATCGAGCCGGGCTCGGGGATGGGGTTGGGGAAGAATCCGTCGGGCGGTGGGCTGAAGCGAACGGTGGAACCGATGAGGGTCGTTCCGTAGTCGTTCGGGCGCACGCCCATGAAGCCGTTTTCGGCATCGTACAGCATGTCAAACGCCTTGAAGACGTTCCGGCCGGTGTTGAAAAAATTCTCCCGAAAAGGTGGCTGGTTTTGGGAGTAGATTCCATCGGTGCCCGGGGCCGAGACCTCGAGCTTGGTCGGATTCAGCAGGTTGGAACCATCGGTGGTGTCGATCATGTCGCCCACCAAGCTCCCTGAGTTGACGAGATAAATGGAAACCGGCGTCGTCACTTTGCGGTCAGGAATCAACCCGGGGCGCTGATGTAGGCTCCGGAGATGCCGGAATCCATCACCACGGAACCCGGTCCGGTGGTGGTTCCCGAAATCATGGTCTGACCCGAATGGCAAAGTTAAGGAAGTTTTGGGATGCAGCCCTTGCAGGGCAGATCGTTGTTTTTCCTCGAGATCCCTGGGTAGCTCCGCAACCCAGGGCTAGGGGATTGAGCCCCGTTGGGGCTTAACTTCAGACATCCTGATCTCTGAGAAAAATGAGTTGGCACATTTTTTCTAAAAATCAGGCCAATTCGTAGATCAATTGCGCCCCGGTTTGAGGGTGGAAAAACGCGGATTTTGTGAGGTCGCTTAGCAGTGCTGAGATCGCCTTGT